>NZ_JACKSY010000026.1:0-296310 GCF_025821985.1 Mycobacterium timonense
CACCCGCTGCCGCCTGACCACCATCACCGACGACAACCCCGACATAGGAGCCAACGACATGCCCGCACTCACCGCCTAACCCACCGGATCACGCAGCACTACACCACTTCCCGGGACTTGACCCGTTGCTCGCACGGCCGCCGCCATGTGCACGGTCGGTGTTTGACGAATACTGTGGCTGGACATGAAGTTGCCGCTGCTGGGCCCGGTGTCGCTGGCGGGCTTTCAGCATGCCTGGTTCTTCCTGGCGCTGCTGGCCGTGCTGCTGGTGATCGGCCTGTACGTGGTGCAGCAGTTCGCCCGGCGGCGCCGGGTGCTGCGGTTCGCCAACATGGAGGTGCTCGAGCGCGTCGCGCCGCCCCACCCGAGCCGGTGGCGGCACGTGCCCACCATCCTGCTGGCGACCTCGCTGGTGCTGCTGACCACCGCGATGGCCGGGCCGACGTCCGATGTCCGCATTCCGCTGAACCGCGCGGTGGTGATGCTGGTGATCGACGTGTCGGAGTCGATGGCCTCCACCGATGTGCCGCCCAACCGGCTGGCCGCGGCCAAGGAGGCCGGCAAGCAGTTCGCCGACCAGCTGACGCCGGCCATCAATCTGGGGCTGGTCGAGTTCGCCGCCAACGCCACGCTGCTGGTGCCGCCGACGACCAACCGGGCCGCGGTCAAGGCGGGCATCGACAGTCTGCAGCCGGCGCCGAAAACCGCTACGGGAGAAGGCATTTTCACCGCGTTGCAGGCCATCGCGACGGTCGGGTCGGTGATGGGCGGCGGCGAGGGCCCGCCGCCGGCGCGGATCGTGCTGGAGTCCGACGGCGCCGAGAACGTGCCGCTGGACCCGAACGCCCCGCAGGGGGCGTTCACCGCGGCCCGGGCCGCCAAGGCCGAGGGCGTGCAGATCTCCACCATCTCCTTCGGCACCCCCTACGGCACCGTCGACTACGAGGGCGCCACCATCCCGGTGCCGGTGGACGACCAGACCCTGCAGAAGATCTGCGAGATCACCGACGGCCAGGCATTCCACGCCGACAGCCTGGACTCGCTGAAGAACGTGTACTCGACGCTGCAGCGCCAGATCGGCTACGAGACCGTCAAGGGCGACGCCAGCATGGCGTGGATGCTGCTCGGCGCCGTCGTGCTGGCCGGCGCCGTGCTGGCCGGCCTGCTGCTGAATCGCCGGTTGCCCGCCTGACCAAGCGGTGCCGGCGCGCTAGGTGGGCAGGCGCCGGTTGATGAGCAACGCCAGCGCCGTCGCGATCAGGGCGGTCAGCACGCCGAGCCGCAGCCAGCCCGCGCTGCCCGGTCCCGGCACCGTGCGGTAGCCGATCTCGTTCTCGATCGCGTTGTAGCTCTTCTGCAGCTCACCCAGGTTGGTGGCGGTGTAGGACTGCCCGCCGGACAGCTTGGCGACCATCTTCATCTGGTCGGTCGAGACGGGGACGGCCACCTTCTGCCCGTCCATCTCGATCTCGCCGCCCTTGGTGCCGAACGTGATCGTCGAGATGGGCACGCCCTCGTCCTTGGCCAGGCGCGCCGCGGTGTAGACGCCGTCGTGCGGGTCGCTGGGGTTGGACGGCTTGTTCTCGCCGCCGTCGGAGAGCAGCACGATGCGGGCCGGCGGCGGTGTGTCGCCGCCGGCGACCGCGGTGGCGCTGATCGCGTGCAGCGCGGTAAAGATCGCCTCGCCGGTGGCGGTGCTGTCGGCGAAGTCCAGCTTCTTCAGCGCGTCGATGGTCGCCTGGTGTTGCGGGGTCGGCGGCACCAGCAGGTAGGGCGTGCCGGCGAAGCCGACCAGCCCAAGGTTGATGCCGGGGGTCAGCTGACTGGCGAACTGGCTGGCCGCCTGTTCGGCGGCCTTGAGCCGGTTGGGTTCAACGTCGGTGGCCCGCATGGATTGCGACATGTCGATGACCAGCATGATCACCGCGCGGTTGCGCGGGATGCGCATGTCGTGGGTGGGGGTGGCCAGCGCGATGGTCAGCAACACCAGGCTGAGCAGCGAGACCGCGATCGGCAGATGCCGCCACGGCGACTGCGCCACCGGGGCGTCGGTGTAGCGGTGCAGGCGGCGCCGGCGGCGGGCCTGCACCACGAGGTAGAGGGCCAGCAGCGCCAGCGGCACCAGCCCGAACAGCAGCATGCCCGGACGCTGGAACCCGTAGAGGGGCAACGGGCCGATACCGGGAAGCGACACGACACCCAACCTAGCCCGTCAAACGCAGCGGGCTATTCGCGGCGCAGCCGGCCGTCGACGAATTGCTCCAGCTTCTCCCACTCGCGCACCGCCGCGGCATACGGCGGCGACGGCTTCGCCACCGAGCCGGGCTCGAGCACGGCGGCCACCAGCTTGCCCAGCGGCCGGCCGGGCTCGAGGGCCTTGTCGACGGTGGAATCCTCGGAGTAGTCACCGATGTCGCGCAGCACCTCGACGGCCAGCTCCAGTTGGTCGCGATCCACCGCGTCCGGCCCGTCGGCCAGGTCGTCGGCCAGCCCGCTGAGCACATAGATGTTGTCGTCGGTGATCTCGACCTCCAGCGAGCCGTCGGTGGCGGCGGTGCGGATGTCGTCGTAGGTGCTCAGGTCGGCCAGGTCGTGGTCGTGCTCGTCGGCCAGGTAGCGGGCCAGCGCGCGCTCGGAGGTGAAGACGCTGATGCGTCCGTTGCGGCCCAGGAAGATCGGTTGGTCATCCAGGTAGCAGCGCAGCGTGTAGAAGGTGCCCGAGCTGGTGATGATGCGGATCGGGTCGATGCCGACCTGCAGCCAGAAGTCCTTGTCGCCGCCGAGCACCACGGTGTCGCCGGCCGCGCGGGTCTCGGTTTCGTCGGCGTCGTCGTCCGGTTCGCCGTCGGCCTCGTCGTCCTCGAGGGCCTCCTCGTCCGGCTCGGTCGCGTCGGCCGGCGCCTCGGCGGCCTCGTCCGTCTCGTCGGTCTCCTCGTCGTCGCGCTCCTCGGCCAGCTCGTCTTCGGCCTTGGCCGACAACGTCTCGTCGACTTCGGGGGTGGTGGCGATGTCGTCGATCGCGCCGAGCACGTCGTCCCAGCCGCGCGCGATGATCTCGGCGATCGCATGCCAGCGTTTGGCGCCGGCCTTGCCGGTGAAGTGCTCGATCCCGCCGGACACGGTGCCCAGGGCCGGGTTGCCGTTGAAGAACTTCGACACCGCAGCCAGCTCGCACACCGACCCGATGGACGACACGATGGCCAGGACGCCGGCCAGCGCGGTCACCGACTCCTCGGTCGGCTTCTCCGACACCAGCTCCTCGACCGCGACCAGATCGAACTGCTTGTCCTTCGCGGGCTCGAACTTGTGCGCGTGCGCCGTGCGCAGCCGCGTCCACGCCGGATGGTCGGTCAGGTCGTTGTCCTCGTCCGACCGCACGAAGGCCACCAGGTCGGCGACCGAGGAGAAGACGTACAGATCCTCGTCCTTGCCCAAGAAGGCTTCCCACTCGTCGCCGGAGTCACGCCAACGCGGCGCCCACACCGTGTAGCGGTCGCCGGCGGACAGGCTCAAGCGGATGGGCACGAGGTCAGCAGCCATGCGGCACAGAATAGCGACCTGGCGCTCAGCCCCAGATGTCGGTGATGGGGGCGGCGCCGGCGGCATAGCCCGTCTTGGGCAGCCCGTACATCTGCTCGACGGTGGCAAGCACGTTGTAGTGGTTGATCTGCTCGGCGTAGTTGCCGGGGCGGACGTGGGCGCCGTAGAACACCGTGGGGATCTGGTTGCGGCTGGCTCCGACGTTGGAGTTGTCGTCCTCGTCGAAGGTGACGATCAGCAGGCTGTTGTTGGCCAGCGCCCAATTGGCGTAGCCGGACAGCTGCCGGTTCAGCCAGGCGTCGGCCTGCGCGATCGAGCCGTCGTGCATGTTGTTGTCGTTGTTCGGGATGACGAACGACACCGTCGGCAGGCTGGCGTAGTTGCCCATCGGGAACGCCGAGAACGGCAGCGAGCTCGCCGCCGGCACGTTGGTGAAGTTGGCCCACGGCACATGTTTTCGCGCGTACTTGCCCGCACTGCACACCGGTGAGCCCGGGGACGGCAGGCCCTCGGCGTAGCCGGCGAATGTGTAACCGGCGGCGAGCAATTCGGACCCCAGGTTGGGTGCGGCGCCGGCGTTGACCGGGCACAGGTCCTTGGTCACCCCGAACGTGTTGCCGGCGAACAGCGCCAGGTAATTGGGCTCGCTGGGGTGGGTTTCGGCGAACGACTGGGTCATGTTGGCGCCGGACGCGGCCAGCGCGGTGATGAAGGGCGCCGACTTGTTGCCGATGATGCCGCTCTCGGAACGGTTTTCCTCCACCACGATCACGATGTGCGACGGTTGCGGAATGGCCGCTGCCGCAAGGCTGGTGCGCGGTGTCAACGGGCTGGCCGCCAGCGCCACCGCGGCCATGGCGCCGAGCAGCCGCAGGCTTCGGTATGCGCCGCCGATCAGCCTTCTGCGACTTCGATTTTCGCGCGACACGCCCGCAGTATACGAACGGCGGTAAGGCGTTTGCGGCCGGCGGGCAAGCGTGTCAGCGGGGCTTTGCCCGATCGTTATATACGCTCGACCAGATGGACGTGTGCGTGATCGACCACCCGTTGGCCGCGGCCCGGCTGACGGTGCTGCGCGACGAACGCACCGACACCGCCGGATTTCGGGCCGCGCTGCGCGATCTGACGCTGATGCTGGTCTACGAGGCCAGCCGCGACGTGCCGCGCAAGTCGGTCCGGATCCGCACCCCGGTGGCCGCGGCCGTCGGGACGCGACTGGTCAATCCGCCGCTGCTGGTTCCGGTGCTGCGCGCCGGGCTGGGCATGGTCGACCCGGCGCAGGCCGCGCTGCCCGAGGCCGAGGTGGGCTTCGTCGGCGTCGCCCGCGACGAGCAAACCCACCGGCCGGTCCCGTATTTGGCGGCGCTGCCCGACAAGCTGGCCGGCAGGTCGGTGATGGTGCTGGACCCGATGCTGGCCACCGGCGGCTCGATGGCGCACACCCTGGGGCTGTTGCAGCGTCGCGGCGCCACCGACATCACCGTGCTGTGTGTGGTGGCCGCGCCGGAAGGCCTTGCGGCGGTTGGGGAAACGGCGCCCGACGCTCGAGTGTTCACCGCCGCGGTAGACAAGGGACTCAACAAGGCGGCCTATATCGTGCCCGGCCTCGGCGATGCCGGGGATCGCCAATTCGGGCCGAACCTGTTCACCAGCTCCGCACCGTCGCGACCAGAAGCTCCCGCAGGGCGCGGGCGCGCCGCCGCGAAGACGCCAGGTCGTCGCTCGGCGCGCAGCGAATCTCCAAGTAGCACTTCACCTTCGGCTCGGTCCCGGAAGGCCGCACCACCAGCCTGACCGACGTGTCGTCGTCGCCGCCGGTGAAGATCAGCGCGTCGGTGATGTCGGTGAGCGCCACCCCGAACCCGGCCAGCGTCTCCGGCGGGCTGGTGCGCAGCCGTCGCATCAGCTCGGCAGCCCCGTCGGTCCCGACGCGGCGCGACACCGCGGCGACGTCGTGCACGCCGTGGCGGCGGGCCAGCTCGTCGAGCCGGCCGGACACCGAACCGCCCCGCGCGATCAGGGCGGCCACCAGGTCGCACACCAGCACGGCGGCGCTGATGCCGTCCTTGTCGCGCACCGCGGCGGGGTCCACGCAGTGTCCGATCGCCTCCTCGTAGGCGTACACCAGGGTGCCGCCGGGCACCTCGGCGTCGGCGCGTGCCAACCACTTGAAGCCGGTGAGGGTTTCGACGTGCACGGCGCCGTGCCGCGCGGCGATGGCCGACAACATCCGCGACGACACCACCGTGCTGGCCACCACCGGTCTGTCGGCCCGCTGCGGCTGGGAGAGCAGGTAATCGCCGAGCAGCCAACCGGTTTCGTCGCCGGAGAGCATCCGCCAGCCGGAGGCGTCGGGTATGCCGACGGCGCAGCGGTCGGCGTCGGGATCCAGTGCGATCGCCACGTCGGCGTCTACATCGGCGGCCAGGGTCAGCAGCGCGTCGGTGGCGCCGGGCTCCTCGGGGTTGGGGAACGCGACGGTGGGAAAGTCCGGGTCGGGCGCGAATTGGCTTGCCACGGTGTGTATTCGGCCGAAGCCGGCGCGGTGCAGAGCGTCGACGGCCACCGTCCCGCCCACGCCGTGCAGAGCGGTGAGCGCCACCCGCGCCGAACCGGTGCCGCGCCGCACCCCGGCCGCCCGCTCGATGTAGCGCTGGACGAGGTCGGTGTGCGCCGGTGGGACGGGTGTTCGGCGGATCTCGTCGGCCGGTGGCGCGTCGGCCATCGCGGCTTCGATCTGGTGGTCGGTGGGGGAGACGATCTGGATGCCGCCGCCGTCGTACACCTTGTAGCCGTTGTCGGTCGGCGGGTTGTGCGAGGCGGTGATCTGGACCCCGGCGGCGGCGCCGGTGTGCCGCACCGCGAACGCGACCACCGGGGTGGGCACCGGCCCGGGCAGCAGCAGCACCGAAAACCCTTGGGCAGCAAGCACTTCGGCGGCCACCGTGGCGAATACCGCGGAGCCGTGCCGGGCGTCGCGTCCCACGATCACCCGCGCGCCGGCCGGGCCGCGGCGCTTGAGCACCTGCGCCAGCGCCCAGCTGGCCCGCGACACCACCGCGACGTTCATCGCGTCGGGGCCGGCGCGGACCGGGCCGCGCAGTCCCGCCGTGCCGAATCGCAAGGGCCGGGCGAAGCGGGCGGTGAGTTCTGCGGCTTCGCATGCGGCGAGCTCGGCGGCCGTGCGGGGGTCGGGATCGTGGGCGATCCATTCCTCGGGCGTCACGGTCCTAGAACCGGGGGAGTTGGCCGAGGATCAGGGCCAGCAGCGCGCCCATCCGGGTGGCCGAGGCGGCGCCGGCGGCCAGCACCTCGGTGTGGCTCAGCGGCTCGCCGCTGATGCCGGCGGCCAGGTTGGTCACCAGCGACACCCCCAGCACCTCGGCGCCGGCCGCCCGGGCGGCGATGGTTTCGTGCACCGTCGACATGCCGACCAGGTCGGCGCCCAGCGTGCGCAGCATCCGGATCTCGGCCGGGGTCTCGTAGTGCGGGCCGGGAAGGCCGGCGTAGACGCCCTCGGCCAGCGTGGGATCGGCTTGGCGGGCCAGCTCGCGCAGCCGCGGCGAGTAGGCGTCGGTGAGGTCGACGAACTGCGGGCCGACCAGCGGGGACCGCCCGGTCAGGTTGAGGTGGTCGCTGATCAGCACCGGTTCGCCGACGGCAAGGTCCGGGCGCAGGCCGCCGGCCGCGTTGGTGAGCACCACCGCGCGCACCCCGGCCGCGCAGGCCGCCCGGACCGGGTGCACGACGTGGCACAGGTCGTGGCCCTCGTAGGCGTGGATGCGGCCGACCAACACCAGCACCCGGTGCTCGCCGATACGCATCGACACCAGCTCGCCGGTGTGCCCGACCGCGGTGGGCGGGCGGAAGCCGGGCAGTTCGGCCTGCGGCAGCACCGCCGTCGGGGCGCCCAGCGCGGCGACCGCCGGCGACCATCCCGACCCCAGGACGATGGCCACGTCGTGTGCGGCGACGCCGGTCCGTTCGCCGATGACCGCGGCCGCCTGGCGCGCGAGCTCGCCTGGGTTGGACGGGGTTTCGGCCACAGCGATCGAGCCTAGCCCGGCGACGGCGAGCGCCGTTAGGGCGCGAGTAAGGAGTCGGGCGATCGAGCCTAGCCCGGCGACGGCGAGCGCCGTTAGGGCGCGAGTAAGGAGTCGGGCGATCGAGCCGAGCCCGGCGACGGCGAGCGCCGGCCCGGGAGCGGGTGTCGGGGGGGTGTGCCAGGATCTGGCGTATGAATCTGCGTGGGTGGCCGGTGGTTGGCCCGGCCATTGGAATTGTCGTCGCGGTCGCCTTGTCGGTGGTCGCCATCACTTGCGGCCCGGCGCCGTGGGCGGCGGCCGACGGATGTCCGGACGTGCAACTGATTTTCGCCCGCGGCACCGCCGAGCCCCCGGGCTTGGGAGCCGTGGGCGATGCGCTGTTCGCCGCGCTGCAACCGGCGCTGGGCAACCGCAACGTCGACGCCTACGCGGTGAACTATCCGGCCAGCTACAACTTCCTGAACACCGCCGACGGCGCCAACGACGCCCGCGACCACATCGCCGAGATGGTCGACCGGTGCCCGTCCACCCGGCTGGTGCTCGGCGGGTTCTCGCAGGGCGCGGCCGCGGTCTCGATGCTCGCCGGGGTACCGCCGGTCGGGCAGCGGATCGGCAACTTCGGGTCGGCACCCCCACTGGATCCCGGCCTGGCGAGCAAGATCGCGGCGGTGGCGGTGTTCGGCAACCCCGGCAACCGCTTCAACACGCCCCTGTCGACCACCGGGGCGTTCGCCGGTCGCGCCATCGACCTGTGCAGCGACGGCGACCCGGTGTGCGTCGTCGGCGGGCGGGACCGGGACGCGCACCACGTCTACGAGGACCCGCCCTACCCGGCCCAGGCGGCGGGGTTCATCGCCGGGCGGGTATAGCCAGGGGCGTTGGGCCCCGGTCGGATACTGCGACATACTGCGAGAGTGCCCCCCGTCGGATCAGACAGCCCGCTGGACAGCGTCGAGGATGTCGTGCGGCGGCGCGGTGCCGATCTCGTCGAGCTGTCGCACGCCATCCACGCCGAGCCGGAGCTGGCGTTCGCCGAGCACCGCAGCTGCGCCAAGGCGCAGGCGCTGGTCGCCGAGCGCGGCTTCGAGATCACCGCGGCCGCCGGCGGCCTGGACACCGCCTTTCGCGCCGACTTCGGCAGCGGCCAGCTGACCATCGGGGTCTGCGCCGAATACGACGCCCTGCCCGAGATCGGGCACGCCTGCGGCCACAACATCATCGCGGCGTCGGCCGTGGGCACCGCGCTGGCGCTGGCCGAGGTGGCCGACGACCTAGGCCTGCGGGTGGCGCTTGTGGGGACTCCCGCCGAGGAGGCCGGCGGCGGCAAGGCGCTGCTGCTCAAGGCCGGGGTGTTCGACGACATCTCCGCGGCGGTGATGCTGCATCCCGGGCCGGCCGACATCGCCGCGGCCCGCTCGCTGGCCCTGTCCGAGGCGATCGTGCGCTACCGCGGCAAGGAATCGCACGCCGCCGTCGCGCCGCACCTGGGCGTCAACGCCCTCGACGCCGTCACCGTCGCGCAAGTGGCCGTCGGGCTGCTGCGTCAGCAACTGGCGCCGGGCCAACTGGTGCACGGCATCGTCACCGACGGCGGGCAGGCGGTCAACGTCATCCCCGGGCACGCGTCGCTGCAGTACGCGATGCGCGCCGTCGAATCCGACTCGCTGCGCGAGCTGGAGGGCAGGATGTATGCCTGCTTCGCCGCGGGCGCAATGGCCGCCGGCTGCGAATACGAGATCGACAACCCCGCGCCCGCCTACGACGAACTCAAGCCGGACGCGTGGCTGGCCAACATCTTTCGCGAGGAGATGTGCCGGCTGGGCCGGCAGCCGGTGGCCCCGGAGTACGAAGCCGCGCTGCCGATGGGCAGCACCGACATGGGCAACGTGACGCAGGCGCTGCCGGGGATCCACCCGGTGGTCGGGGTCGAATCCGGTGGCGCCATGGTGCATCAGCGCGCCTTCGCCGACGCCGCCGCCGGACCCAGCGCCGACCGCGCGGTGATCGAGGGCGCGATCATGCTGGCCCGCACCGTCGTCGCGCTGGCCCAGACGCCGGCCGAGCGCGATCGGGTGCTGGCCGCGCACGAGCGCAGACGCGGCGGGGCGCACCCATGAGCCTGGCCGACGCCGCCACCTCCTGGCTGGCCGCGCACAACCAAGACCTGATCGAGTGGCGTCGGCACATCCACCGCTATCCCGAGTTGGGCCGCCAGGAATACGCCACCACCCAGTTCGTCGCCGAGCGGTTGGCCGAGGCCGGACTCAACCCCAAGGTGCTGCCCGGCGGGACCGGGCTGACCTGCGATCTCGGCCCCGAGCACGAGCCCCGGATCGCGCTGCGGGCCGACATGGACGCGCTGCCGATGGCCGAGCGCACCGGCGCGCCCTACGCCTCCACCATGCCCAACGTGGCGCACGCCTGCGGGCACGACGCGCACACCGCCATCCTGCTGGGCACCGCGCTGGTGCTGGCGTCGGTGCCGGAACTGCCGGTCGGGGTGCGGTTGATCTTCCAGGCCGCCGAGGAGCTGATGCCCGGCGGGGCGATCGACGCCATCGCCGCCGGCGCCATCACCGGGGTGTCGCGGATCTTCGCCCTGCACTGCGACCCCCGGCTGGAGGTCGGCCAGATCGCGGTCCGGCACGGCCCGATCACCTCGGCGGCCGACCAGATCGAGATCACCCTGTATTCGCCGGGCGGGCACACCTCGCGGCCGCACCTGACCGCCGACCTGGTGTACGGGCTGGGCACCCTGATCACCGGGCTGCCCGGGGTGCTGTCGCGGCGCATCGACCCGCGCAACGGCACCGTGCTGGTGTGGGGCGCGGTCAACGCCGGGGTGGCGGCCAACGCCATCCCGCAGACCGGGGTGCTGGCCGGCACCGTGCGCACCGCCAGTCGGCAGACCTGGGTGGGTCTCGAGGAGGTGATCCGGGAGACGGTGTCCGGGCTGCTCGCGCCGCTGGGCATCGAGCACACGCTGCAGTACCGGCGCGGCGTGCCGCCGGTGGTCAACGAGGACGTCTCGACGCGCATCCTCACCCACGCGATCGAGGCGCTCGGCCCCGACGCCCTGGCCGACACCCGCCAGTCCGGTGGCGGCGAAGACTTCTCCTGGTACCTCGAGGAGATTCCCGGCGCGATGGCGCGGCTGGGGGTGTGGCCTGGGGTGGGGCCACAGCTGGACCTGCACCAGCCGACGTTCAACCTCGACGAGCGGGCCCTGGCGATCGGGGTGCGGGTGATGGCCAACATCGTCGAACAGTCGGCGCTGTTCCAGGTGTTCTAGGCGGCTAGGCCGCGACGGAAAGTCAGGGCCCGATGTTGCGGGCCGGGCGGGTGCGCAGGTCGTGCACGTAATCGGCTGGCGCGCCGGCGATTTCGGCGGCGTCGGCCATCACCCCGAGGTAGCGGGCCGATGGCAGGCCGCCCTCCCAGGCGTCCAGGACGTACAGCCACGCCAGCACCGGGTCGGTGGTGGTGTCAGACGAGATGCGGTCCACCCGGCAGCGGATCTTCTTGTGCACGCCGAACTCCGAGCCCTCCCAGCGGTCGAGGTTCTTCTCGTCCGCCGGCGTCATGTCGTAGAGCACGACGAATACCTTGGAACCCGGGTCCTCCACGACCGTGGCCAGCGCGCCCTCCCAGCCGATGTCCTCGCCGCCGAACGTCAGCCGCCAGCCGTGCAGCCAGCCGGTTCCGGCCATCGGCGAGTGGGGTGCGCGCTTCAGCATCTGCTCGGGATCCATGTTCGACCCGTACGCGGCGTAGAGCGGCACGGGGAAAGCTTAGACGTCCGGGCTGCCTCGGTCTTCCCCCGAGCCGGGCGCCGCCGCGCTGCGGCGGGCATCGTCACCGGGCTAGGTTGGGGGTCGTGGTGACCCGCATTGTGATCCTCGGCGGCGGCCCGGCCGGTTACGAAGCCGCCCTGGTGGCCGCCTCCTCCCACCCCGACAGCACCCACGTCACGGTGATCGACTCCGAGGGAATCGGCGGCGCGGCCGTGCTGGACGACTGCGTGCCGTCCAAGACATTCATCGCCTCGACCTGGCTGCGCACCGAGCTGCGCCGCGCGCCGCGGCTGGGCTTCGAGATCGACATCGACGACGCCAAGATCTCGCTGCCCCAGATCCACGCCCGGGTCAAGCAACTGGCCACCGAGCAGTCCGCCGACATCACCGAACAGCTGCTCGGCGTGGGCGTGCGAGTGGTCGCCGGCCGCGGCGAGCTGATCGACCCCACCCCGGGGCTGGCCCGCCACCGCATCAAGGCCACCGCCCCCGACGGCAGCAGCAGCGAGTACGAGGCCGACGTCGTGCTGATCGCCACCGGCGCCAGCCCGCGGATCCTGCCGTCGGCCCAGCCCGACGGCGAGCGGATCCTGACCTGGCGCCAGCTCTACAACCTCGACGCGCTGCCCGACCACCTCATCGTGGTCGGCTCGGGGGTGACCGGCGCCGAGTTCGTGCACGCCTACACCGAATTGGGCGTGCCGGTGACCGTGGTGGCCAGCCGCGACCGGGTGCTGCCCTACGAGGACGCCGACGCCGCCCTGGTGCTGGAAGAGGCGTTCTCCGAGCGGGGCGTGCAGCTGGTGAAGAACGCCCGCGCGCAATCGGTCACCCGCACGCCCGACGGGGTGCTGGTCACCCTGACCGACGGGCGCACCGTGGCGGGCAGCCACGCCCTGATGACCATCGGCTCGGTGCCCAACACCGCCGGCCTGGGCCTGGAGCGGGTCGGCATCGAGCTGGGCCGCGGCGGCTACCTGACGGTGGACCGGGTGTCGCGGACCTCGGTGCCCGGCATCTACGCCGCCGGCGACTGCACCGGCCTGCTGCCGCTGGCCTCGGTGGCCGCCATGCAGGGCCGCATCGCGATGTATCACGCGCTCGGCGAGGGCGTCAGCCCGATCCGGCTGCGCACAGTCGCGGCGACGGTGTTCACCCGGCCCGAGATCGCCGCCGTCGGCGTGCCGCAGACCATGATCGACGACGGTTCGGTGTCGGCGCGCACCATCATGCTGCCGCTGCGCACCAATGCGCGGGCCAAGATGTCGGGGCTGCGGCAGGGTTTCGTGAAGGTGTTCTGCCGCAAGTCCACCGGGGTGGTGATCGGCGGCGTGGTGGTGGCGCCGATCGCCTCCGAGCTGATCCTGCCGATCGCGGTGGCGGTGCAGAACCGCATCACCGTCAACGAATTGGCGCAGACGCTGGCGGTTTACCCGTCGCTGTCCGGTTCGATCACCGAGGCGGCCCGGCGGCTGATGGCCCACGACGACCTGGACTAATGGTTAGCCTTGGTGCAGCACGCCCTACTGACGAGTAACCGGACAGGAGCCCTGCAGTGAGCGATCCGATCCACGCACTCGGCGAGCCCGGCTCGCCGGCTTCGGCGCTGGGACCGCGGCAACGCGCGGCGGCCTGGGACAGGCTGGGCGCCGAGCAGTTCGACGTGGTGGTGATCGGCGGCGGCGTGGTGGGATCGGGCTGCGCCCTGGACGCCGCCACCCGCGGGCTCAAGGTCGCGCTGGTGGAGGCCCGCGACTTCGCGTCGGGCACCTCGAGCCGTTCCTCGAAGATGTTCCACGGCGGCCTGCGCTATCTCGAGCAGCTGGAGTTCGGGCTGGTGCGCGAGGCCCTATACGAGCGCGAGCTGTCGCTGACCACGCTGGCACCGCACCTGGTCAAGCCGATGCCCTTTCTGTTCCCGCTGACCAATCGGTTGTGGGAACGGCCCTACATCGCCGCCGGCATCTTTCTCTACGACCGGCTGGGCGGCGCGAAATCCGTTCCGGCGCAAAAGCATTTGACCCGCGCCGGTGCGCTGCGGCTGTGCCCGGGCCTCAAACGCAGCGCGCTGATCGGCGGAATCCGCTACTACGACACCATCGTCGACGACGCCCGGCACACCCTGACCGTCGCGCGCACCGCGGCGCACTACGGCGTGGTGGTGCGCAACTCCACCCAGGTGGTCGCCCTGCTGCGGGAGGGCGACCGGGTGACCGGGGTGCGGGTGCGCGACTCCGAAGACGGCTCGGTCACCGAGGTCCGCGGGCATGTGGTGGTCAACGCGACCGGCGTGTGGACCGATGAGATCCAGGCATTGTCCAAGCAGCGCGGGCGATTTCAGGTGCGGGCATCCAAGGGGGTGCACGTGGTGGTGCCGCGCGACCGCATCGTCAGCGACGTGGCGATCATCCTGCGCACCGAGAAGTCGGTGATGTTCGTCATCCCGTGGGGCAGCCACTGGATCATCGGAACCACCGACACCGACTGGGATCTGGATCTGGCCCACCCCGCGGCCACCAAGGCCGACATCGACTACATCCTGTCCACCGTCAACACCGTGCTGGCGATCCCGCTCACCCACGCCGACATCGACGGGGTGTATGCGGGGCTGCGGCCGCTGCTGGCCGGGGAGAGCGAGGAAACCTCCAAGCTCTCCCGCGAGCACGCGGTGGCGGTGCCCGCACCCGGCTTGGTGGCCATCGCCGGCGGCAAGTACACCACCTACCGGGTGATGGCCGCCGACGCGATTGACGCTGCGGCGCAATTCATTCCGGCCCGGGTGGCGCCGTCGATCACGGAGAAGGTCAGCCTGCTCGGCGCCGACGGCTACTTCGCGCTGATCAATCAGGCCGAGCACGTCGCGCAGCTGCGCGGGTTGCATCCCTACCGGGTGCGCCACCTGCTGGACCGCTACGGCTCTTTGATCGGTGACGTGCTGGCGCTGGCCGCCGATCGGCCCGACCTGCTCAACCCGATCACGGAGGCGCCCGGCTATCTGCGGGTGGAGGCGCTGTACGCCGTAACCGCCGAGGGCGCTTTGCATTTGGAGGACATCCTGGCCCGCCGGATGCGCATCTCCATCGAATACTCGCATCGCGGCGTCGACTGCGCCCGCGAGGTCGCCGACGTGGTCGCGCCGGTGCTGGGGTGGACGGCCGGCGACGTCGAGCGCGAGGTCGCCAACTACACCGCCCGGGTGCAGGCCGAGATCCTGTCGCAGGCCCAGCCCGACGACGTGTCGGCCGACGAGCTGCGGGCCAGTGCGCCCGAGGCGCGCGCCGAGATCCTCGAGCCGGTGCCGCTCAATTGAGACCGGTGCCGCTGCCGGTTCGCGACGGGCTGGGACCCGCCCGGGTGCGGCTGCGCGGCGGTCCGGTGCTGGCCGAGCTCACCGCCCGGTTCGGCGCCGCGGCCCGCGCCAAAGTCCTTGCCGCCGAAGTGGTTACCGCAGACGGTGCGGTGGTCGACGAGGCCACCGTGTTGCCGGCCGGGGCCAGTGTGTACCTTTACCGCGAGCTGCCCGACGAGGTGGTGGTGCCCTTCGACCTCCCGGTGCTGCACCGCGACGACGACATCGTCGTCGTCGACAAGCCGCACTTTCTGGCCACCATGCCGCGCGGACGGCACGTCGCCCAGACCGCGCTGGTGCGGCTGCGCCGGGAGCTCGGCTTGCCGGAGCTGAGCCCCGCGCACCGGCTGGACCGGCTGACCGCCGGGGTGCTGCTGTTCACCGCGCGGCGCGAGGTGCGCGGCGCCTATCAGACGCTGTTCTCCCGCGGGCTGGTGGACAAGACCTATCTGGCCCGGGCCGCCGTCGACCCGGCGCTGGTGTTCCCGCGGGTGCTGGCCGGCCGCATCGTCAAGCACCGGGGCCGGATGCAGGCGGTCTGCGAACCCGGGCCGCCCAACGCGCTGACGGAGGTGGAGCTGTTGTCCCCGGACGGTCTGTACCGGCTGCGGCCACGCACCGGACGCACCCATCAGCTGCGCCTGCAGATGGCCTCGCTGGGCATACCGATCATCGGTGATCCGTTGTATCCCAACATGATTGACGTGCCGGCCGATGACTTCAGCACCCCGCTGCAGCTGCTTGCCCAGCGCATCGAGTTCGACGATCCGCGCACCGGCGCCCGCCGCGTCTTCGTCAGCCGCCGGACCCTCGACGACCCAGGTCCATGACGGAGTTTGGCGCGCCGCTGCGCGGGTACCTGGTGGCGTGTGCGACGGCAATTGCGGATTCCGGAACGGGCCAACGACGCCGAGACCGCGCTGCTGCGGTACCTGCTCTACGGGCTGCTGCCGGCCTGGTTCATCCCGGCCCTGCTGGATTGGAACCAGCACCGGCGCAGCAGGATTGAGATCACCTCGGGCACGCGGGAGTCGCTGATCCATCTGCTGATGATGGCCGAGGTGGGGGTGCCGATCACCCTGGTCCTGCTGTGCGAGATCAACCCGCTGGTGCTCTCGACGATCCTGGCGTCCATCGCCGCCCACGAGGCCACCGCGCTGTGGGACGTCACCGCCGCCGAGCGCAGCGGGCGCCGGGTCACCACCTGGGAGCAGCACGTGCACAGCTTCCTGGAGTCGCTGCCGATCATGGCGGCCTCGGCGCTGGGCTGCCTGCACTGGCGGGAGGTGCGCGAGCTCGCCCGCGGCGCCCGCTCCCGCGACGCCTGGCGGCTGCGCTGGAAGCAGAACCCGCTGCCCGGCGGCTACCTCGCCGCGGTCGCCGCCGCGGTGGCCGCCGCGATCGTCGTCCCCTACGGCGAGGAGCTCTACCGCTGCGTCACCAAGACCGACCGGACGCTGCGCTGAACGGCGACCCACCCGGGCGCAACACGCGGTAGCGTCATAGCCGGCGCCGACGTGACGGGAGGCAACCATGAGGCACGGCACCGTCGCAGCGGCGGCCGCCCTGCTGCTGGCCGCCGGGGTGATCGCCGCGGCCCCGCCGGCCCGGGCCGGCTGCCAGTACGGCGGGCCCGTGCTGAGCAAGTGTGACGGCCCCGTCCAGCCCGACGGCACCTGGCAGCGCTGCGTCGCGGTCACCCGCCTGATCCCCAACGGGGCCAGCTCCTACCTGGTGCCCGACGGGCACTGCGAACAGCTGGGACCCGACCAGCACCCGGCCGATCTCGCCTTCGCCGACCCGCCCGGCCACATCGACTGAGCCGAGACTGCCCGGCGGCGGACGGCGACCGCCGGCACGCCCAGCTGGCACACCGCCAGCAAATGTGAAAACGATTTCTGTTATGGGTATAGGGTGGCCTAACATCGGCAGTCGGTCTGGGAGGGACATGACCGCAGGTGACAGGCCTGGACGTGCAGAGTTTCCGCGCTGTTCGCGGCCTGGTCAACGCAAATTTGCTGAGGCGTTCTCAGCGTGGGCATTGTGAGATGTGATGGATCTGTTTGCACCCCCCGAGGTCACCTCGACGCTCATCCACACCGGGCCGGGCGCGGGCTCGCTGATCGAGGCCGCCGCCGCCTGGCAGCGCGTCGCCGTCGAGCTGGAGAACTCGGTGTCCAGCTACGCCTCGACGCTGTCGTCGCTGATCGAGTCCTGGGACGGCCCCTCGGCGATGGCGATGCTGCAATCCGTCCAGCCCTACCTGCTGTGGCTGCGCGAGACCGCGCAGCAGTCCGCGCAGCTGGCGAACTCCGCCGAGGCCGCGGCGACGGCGTTCGGCACCGTGCGGTCCACCGTGGTGCACCCGTCGGTCGTCAGCGCCAACCGCACCCGGCTGGCCCAGTTGCTGGCCACCAACCGGTTCGGCACCAACACGGCGGCGATCGCCGAGACCGAGAACGAATACCAGACCATGTGGGCGAACAACTCGGCCGCGCTGAGCCGCTACCAGGCGGCCTCGTCGCAGGCGACATCGCCGCTGACCCAGTTCAATTCGCCGCTGGCCGTCACCGACCCCGGCGGGACCGCCAACCAGCAGGCCGCGGTGATGAAGGCGTCGGTCGACTCCTCGGGTTCGTCGGTGGGCTCGGTGCTCAACGACCTCAACATGCCCGGCGGGTTCGATCCCAACGCCGGCTGGTTCAACTACTTCAGCACCTGGGGCAACCAGTTCATCTCGTCCGGCTTCCCGATCAACCTGCTGGGCGTGTGGGCGCAGCTGGCCACCGCCCAGGGGGTCGCATCCGTCGGCGGCGACATCGGCTCCGGCCTGTCCGAGGGCCTGGGCGCGACCACCGCCAGCCTGGCCAACGCGATCAAGGGCATCGGCGCGGGAGCGGTGGCGCCGAGCGGCGCGATGGGCGTCGGGGTGTCGCTGGGCAAACTGACCGCGCCCCCGGCGGTGGTCGGGCTGCTGCCGGGAACCCAGACCGGCGTGCAGCTGGCCTCGGCGGCGTCGCCGCTGCCCGCGGCCGAATCGGGTTTCCCGCTGATGCCGATGATGGTGCCGCCGCCGACCACCTCGGCGGGCACCGGCTGGCGAAAACGTAAACAGCAGAAGTACGAGGACGTCGCCTACGGCCGGGAAGTCAAAGGCAAAGTGATGCCTCGTAATCCGTCGGCCGGATGAATTGACCATGGTGCCCCGCCCTCACCGCGGACACCGAATCGCCGAACGGGCCCGTCCGCAGCGCGGCCCACACCCACATTCTTCCCGAATGCAGCCAAGGTAAAGGTTCATGGATTTTGGGATACTGCCGCCGGAGGTCACCTCGGCGCTGATCCACGCTGGACCCGGTGCCTGGTCATGGATCGAAGCCGCCGGGGTGTGGCAGCAGCTGAGCATGGAGCTCGAACAGTCGGCGAGCAGCTACACCGCGGAGCTGGCGGCGCTGTCGACCACCTGGCAGGGGCCATCCGCGCTCGCGATGACCCGGGCGCTCGAGCCGTACGTGGACTGGTTGCGGATCACCGCCCAGCAATGCCAGGAGATCGCCACCTCGGTGCAAACCGCCACTGCCGCATTCGAATTGACGCACTGGACGGTGGTGCATCCCTCGCTGGTCGCCGCCAACCGCGCCCGCCTGGCAATGTTGTTGGCCACCAACTTCTTCGGGATCAACTATCCGGCCATCGCCGAAACCGAGGCCGAGTACCACGCCATGTGGGTGAACAACTCCGCGGCGATGTACCGCTACGCGGCGACCTCGGCGACCGCGGTCAGGTTGCCCCGGTTCACCGAGCCGCCCCAGGTGGCCAACCCGTCCGGGGTGAGCACCCAGGCCGCGATGGTGCCCGCGACGAACGCCGCTGATTCCGGCACCCAGACCGGTGTCGCCGGCACCCTGCAGGCCGCCTCCACCGCCTTCTTCGATCCCAACACTGGCTGGTTCAAGTACTGGAGCACCTGGGGCAACCAATTCCTGGCCGCCAGCGGATTTCCGATCAACCTGATCGGGGTGCTGGCCCAGCTGCAGACCGCCAGCGGATTCCAGTCGCTGGGCGCCGACGTCGCCGGCGGCCTGGCCGAAGGCACAGCCGCCCTGTCGGCGGCCGAGGTGCGACTGGTCAGCGCCGTCGGCGCCGCCGGATCGTCCCTGGCGCCGCGGGCGGCGCTGGGCGTGGGCATCTCGCTGGGCAACCTGACCATGCCGCCGGCGACGGTGGGAATGCTGGGGTCGCAGGCGCCCGTGCAACTGGCGTCGGCCGCCTCGCCGCTCGCGACCGGGGCCGGGCAGCCGCCGATGCTGCCGATGACGCCGATGCGCCCGGGCGGCAACGGAACCCGCCGGCGCAACGGGCGCGACTACGACGACATCGAGTACGGCGCGGAGCTTCCCGGCACCGTGATGCAGCGGCCGCCGTCAGCGGGCTAGAGGGAAAGACGATGGGGCGCAGAGCATTCCGGACAGCCGGGGCCGCGTGTGGCGGGGCGGCAGGGCGCAGGACGGCTATTCGGCCGCCGGGGGAGCGGAAAGGCCTTGCCGGATGCCCTGATTCATCGCATCCCGCGGCGTCGCGCCGCCGGGCGGATCCGGTTGATCGCAGGCGCAATTCAGATGGGCGAACGGGCCGGGGTCGGCGCCGGCCGGCGCCGCGGCCCCGACGGGCGGGCCGAGAGCGATTGCGACACAGGCCATACCGGCCAGCAGTCTCGGAATCATCGTGGCTCTGCGCTTCGTCACCTGAATTCGGATGTTCAGATTTTATCCGCGGTTTCGTCACGAGCCTGTCAACCGGCTGTAAATTTCAGGATCCGGCTGCCGCCGCCGCATACTTCGGGCAGTACGCCTTGATGCTGACGCCCACGAAATAGCCGGCGTGATAGCTGTCCAGGGTGCTGCTGGACAGCACGTTGTTGGCGACCTGCTCGGGGGTCTGGCCCATGTCGAGTTCGTGGCACACGGTGTGGCCGGAGTTGACCGCGGCGTCGGGGGACTCGTAGTTGATGCCCTTGGCCTTCAGCGCGGCCAGGAACGCGTCGTCGGCCGAGGTGGCATACGCCGGCGTCGTGATCACGCCGAGGAGGCCGGCCAGCGGCAGCAGGCCGGCGACCACCAGCGACCGCGGCCGGGCGCGCTTGCGTATCTGGGTGCTCGTCATTTGTGATACTCCCGTGGAACAGAAGTGCCGTTGCTTGCTGGAGGCGGGGCTAGGTCGAATGCTCGCATGTCGCGGCGGCACCGGCTGCCGTATCACCGATAATGCGGTGCGTGCCACACCAGGGTTTGCTCCGGCGTCGACTGCGCGTCACCTGCGGGCCCTGCTCGACGCGGCGCCGGTGATCTGACGAGATGGCGTACGCGCGATGGCTGTGGCTCGCTGTGCTGGCGGTATGCGTGGTCGGCTGCGGTGTGCGGCATGTGTCGGCGGCCAGCGCGCGAGACATTTCCGGCACCTTTCGTTCCGGCGGCATGGACCGAACCTACATGTTGCACGTGCCGGCGGGCGACCCCGTCGGCCTGGTGCTCAGCCTGCACGGCGGCGGCGGAACCGGCATCGCGCAGCGCGGGCTGACCGGCTTCGACGCCGTTGCTGACGCGCACAACCTGTTGGTCGTCTACCCCGACGGCTACGAGAAGAGCTGGGCCGACGGGCGCGGCGCCTCACCGGCGGATCGCCACCACGTCGACGACGTCGCCTTCCTGGTCGGGCTGGTGACCAAGCTGCAAAACGACTACCGCGTCGCGCCCGGCCACGTCTTCGTCACCGGAATGTCCAACGGGGGCTTCATGTCCAACCGGCTCGCCTGCGACCGCGCCGACGTCTTCGCCGCCGTCGCGCCGGTGGCCGGCACCCTCGGCGTGGGCGTGGCCTGCAACCCGTCCCGGCCGGTGTCGGTGTGGGCAGCGCACGGGACCGCCGATCCGCTGGTGCCGTTCAAGGGCGGGGCGGTGCGCGGCCGGGGCGGGCTCAGCCACGCCGTCTCGGCGGAAGCCATGGTGGACAAGTGGCGCAAGGCCGACGGATGCCAGGGCGATCCGTCGATGGAGCTGCTGCCCGACGCCCGCGACGGCACGGTGGTGCACCGCTTCGACTCCACGTCGTGTGCGGCGTCCACCGAGGTGGTCTTCTACCGGATCGACAAGGGCGGGCACACCTGGCCCGGCGGCAAGCAGTACCTGCCCGCCGCGGTCATCGGCCCCACCACGCACACGCTGGACGGGTCGGAGGCCATCGCGGAGTTCTTCCTGGCCCACGCCCGCGATTAGCGCTGGCAGGACGGGCACCAGTAGGTCACCCGGTCCCCGGAGTCGTCGAACTCGATGGGGGTGCCGCAGCGGCGGCACGGTTGGCCGGCCCGCCCGTAGACCCACAGCTGCCGGCCGTTGCGGGTGTCGCCGGTGGTGCACCGGTTCCAACGGAAGCGGTTGAGCCACAACATGTCCCGGGCACGCGAGACGAGCCGCCGCGGGTCGGCGACGGCGCTCACCGGCGCGGTGGGCAGATGCCCGCTGACAAAGCACAACTCGTTGCAGTAGACGTTGCCGATCCCGGCCAGCACCCGCTGATCCAGCAGCGCCTCGGCGATCGGCCGCTGCGGGCGGGCCGCCAGGTTGGCGGCGGCCCGCGCGGGGTCCCAATCCTCGCCGAGCAGATCGGGTCCCAGATGCGCGACGGCCTCGCCGTCGCGATCGCGGTCCAGGATCTGCAGCACGCCCAGATCGACGCCGACCGCGGTCGCGGCGCCGGTTTTCAGGACGATGCGCGCCCGGTGGTCGACCCGCACCCGCGGGCCGACCCGCCAACTGCCCTCCATCTTCAGGTGCGAGTGGATGCTGGCGGCGCCCACCCGGATGAACAGATGCTTTCCGCGGCTGAGGATCTCGTCGACCACCTGCCCGGTGAGGTCGACGGTGGCGAACCGCGGCACCCGGATGTCGCAGCGGGTCAGCGTCTCGCCGAGCAGATGCTCGCGCAGTACGGCGGCGGTGTGCCAGACGGTGTCACCCTCGGGCATGCTCAGCGCAGCCGCATTCCGCGCGGGGTGCGGGCGAACCCGGCGTCGGCGAGCGCCGTCAGCGCGTCGCCGCCGGCGGCACCGTCGCCGCGCGGCGCCAACGCCGGCACCCCGTCGATGCGCTCCACCAGGATCGCCGCGACGCGACGGGCCGAGACCAGCCCGGCCAGCGCCGCCGCCGCGGCGTGCTGGGCGGCCGGGTCGTCGGCGAAGGTGAGCAGCGACCGGCCGCCCCGCTCCAGGAACCAGGCCAGCTCGCCGTCCACCAGCACCACCAGCGCCCCGGCCTTGCGGCCGGGCCGGGCCCCGTCCGCGCTCGAGGCCGGCCAGGGCAGCGCGGCGCCGTACGGGTTGGCCGGATCGGCGGCGGCCAGCACGATCGCCCGATACTCGGGCCGTTGCGGGTCGACCCCGTCGGCGAACCCGCGCAGCCGGTCGACGGTGGAGGCGACGGCGAACTGCGCCCCGCCCAGCGATTCGATGAAGTAGCCGCGCTGGCAGCGGCCGGCGTCCTCGAAGGTGCTCAGCACCTTGTACAGCGTGGCGAACCCGCCCGCGACGCCCTCGGCGGCCACCGCGCCCCGGGTCAGCACGCCGTGCCGGCCCAACAACAGTTCGGCCTGGAAGTGGGCGCGCACCGTGGAGTCCGGCTCGGGCGGCGGCAGCACGGACCATCGGCCGGCCACGGTCGTGTCGGCCGGACGGGCCTGCGGGTGCGCCACGCTGTACCGGCTCAGCCGCGGCGGCCGCTGCGCGCGGTGCGCCGGCGCCGAACGCCGGCGCGTTCCGCCGCCGCCGAGCAGGGCGCGCACCGGGGCGAACGTGTCGCCGGTGATCCAGCCGGCCCAAACCAGTTCCCACAGTGCGGCTTTGAGCTCGGCGTCGGACACCCCGTCGGTTGCCAGCTGACGGAAGAAGTAGCCGCCGCCACCGGCCAGCACATCCAGGATGGCGCGGTGCGCCTCGCCCAGCTCGATGTCGGCGGGCCCCTGCAGCGTCAGCGGCGCGGACTCGCTGGGGTGCAGGGCGATCCAGCCGTCGCTGCCCGAGATGGACCCGGCGCCCGACCAGGTGACCTCACCGGTGGCCAGCAGTTCGTCCAGCAGGGCGGGGGAGTAGTCGCGCACCCGCGGGGCCAGCACCAGCGGCTCGAGCGCCGAGGCCGGCAGCCGCACCCCGGCCAGCTGCTCGATCACCGACATCAGCCCGTCCAGCCCGGAATGGCCGGGCGCGCGCGAGGATTCGGCCGCTCCGACCCGGTGCCAGGCGGGCAGGAACCGCCCGTAGGCGGCGGTGCTGACCGGCTCCACCTGGGCGCGCAGCGCGGCCAGCGACCGCCGCCGCAGGATGCGCAGCACGTCGGCGTCGCACCACTGCTCGGCCCCGAGCACTCCGCCCGGCTCCGACGGCCGCGCCGCGACGAAGTCGCCGCGCACCAGCCGGCCCTGCGAAGTGGAGGGGTCGGCGAGCCGGCCCAGGACGTCGGCGGTCACCCGCAGCCCCAGACCGAACCGGGCGGCGGCCTCGGCGGTGCTGAACGGGGTGTGGGTGCGCGCATACCGGCCCAGCAGCTCGCCCAGCGGGTCGGCGACCTCCTCGGTGAACGCGGCCGGCACGCCCAGCGGAACCGCGATGCCCAGGCCGTCGCGCAGCCGGCCGATGTCCTCGATGGCCACCCACCAGCTGCGGCCGGCGAACGACACCGGCACCGCGCGCCGGGCCGCGCGCAGGCCCTCCAGCCAGCCCCTGACCTCGACGGCGTCCGCGCCACCGGCCCGGGCGACCACCTCGTCCTCGGTGAGCGGGCCCAGCAGCCGCAGCAGGTCGGCGACGGCCTCCGCGTCGCGGGCGGCCCGCTCGGGCGCCAGGTGCTGCAGCGCCCGGGCGGTGGCCGCGACCACCTCGGGGTCGAGCAATTCGCGCAGCTCCACCCGGCCCAGCAGCTCGGCCAGCAGCGTGCTGTCCAGCGACAGCGCGGCGGCCCGCCGCTCGGCCAGCGGGCTGTCGCCCTCGTACATGAACGCGCCGACGTAGCCGAACAGCAGCGAGGCCGCGAACGGCGAGGGCCGCTGCGTCTCCACCTCCAGCACCCGCACCCGCCGCTGCGCGATGCCGGCCATCAGCGCGACCAGGGCGGGCACGTCGTAGACGTCCTGCAGGCATTCCCGGACGGTCTCGAGCACCACCGGGAAGTCGGGGTATTTGCGGGCCACCTCCAGCAGCTGGGCGGCGCGCTGGCGCTGCTGCCACAGCGGCGAGCGGCGGCCGGGGTGCCGGCGCGGCAACAGCAGCGCGCGCGCCGCGCACTCGCGGAACCGCGACGCGAACAGCGCCGAACCGCCCACCTCGGCGGTGACGATCGGGTCGATCTCGTCGGCGTCGAAGACGAAAAGCTCTGCGCCGGGCGGGGTGTCGCCACCGTCGGACGCGAAATCGGAAACCGTGTCCGGCAGCCGCACCACCACGCCGTCGTCGGACGCGGTGGGCTTCTCGTCGATGCCGTAGCGCTCCCGCAGCCGGCGGCCCACTGCCAGGGCCAGCGGCCCGTTCACGCCGAGCCCGTACGGCGAGTGCAGGATCACCCGCCAGTCGCCGAGCTCGTCGCGGAACCGCTCGACCAGCAACGTGGTGTCGGTGGGCACCACCCCGGCGGCGGTGCGCTGCTCGTCGAACAGGCCGTACAGATTGTCGACGGCGTACGCGTCGAAACCCAATGCGGCACACCGGGAATCGAATTCCTCTCGGCTCAGGCCGGCGAGTTCGCCGGTGAACGCGCCGAGCGCGGCACCCAGCTCGGCCGGGCGGCCCACGCCGTCACCGCGCCAGAACGGCAACCGGGCCGGCTGCCCGGGCGCCGGGATCACCAGCACCCGGTCATGGGTGATCTCGGTGATCCGCCAGCTGGTGGCGCCCAGCGAGATGACGTCGCCGGGCCGCGACTCGTACACCATCTCCTCTTCGAGTTCGCCTACCCGAGAGGGCTTTTCGGCTTCCGAGGCGAGGTAGACGGTGAATAGCCCGCGGTCCGGGATGGCGCCGCCGGAGGTGACCGCCAGCCGCTGGGCGCCGGGGCGCGCGGTCAGCGTGCCGGTGTTGCGGTCGTAGACCAATCGCGGTCGCAGCTCGGCGAATTCGGTGGACGGATACTTGCCGGAGAGCAGGTCCAGGGTGGCCTCGTAGATGCTGCGCGGCAGCGTCGCGAACGGGGCGGCCCGGCGCACCGTGTCGAACCACCGGTCGGCGTCCAGCGGTTCGAGGGCGGCCGCCGCCACGGTCTGCTGGGCCAGGATGTCCAGCGGGTTGGCCGGCACCCGCATGGTCTCGATCTGGCCGGCCAGCATGCGCTGCACGGTCACCGCGCAGCCGATCAGGTCGGTGCGGTGCTTGGGGAACAGCACCCCGCGCGACACCTCGCCGACCTGGTGGCCGGCCCGCCCGATGCGCTGCAGCCCGCTGGCCACCGACGGCGGCGCCTCCACCTGGATGACCAGATCGACGGCGCCCATGTCGATGCCCAACTCCAGGCTGGAGGTGGCCACCACCGCCTTGAGCAGGCCGCGTTTGAGGTCCTCCTCGACCAGCGCGCGCTGTTCCTTGCTGACCGAACCATGGTGGGCCCGAGCCAGTATCGGCTCCACGCCGTAGGTCTGACCCGAGGCCATGATGTGCGCCGGGGCGCCGCCGGCCACCTTCGGATTGGCGGTCGCGGAGAGCTCGACGCCGCTGCGCTCGGCGTGAATCTCGTTGAGCCGGGCGGTGAGTCGCTCGGCCAGCCGCCGCGAATTGGCGAACACGATGGTCGAACCGTGCGCCTCGATCAGGTCGACCAGGCGGTTCTCCACGTCGGGCCAGATGGTGTTGTTCGCCAGGTTGGCCATGTCGGGCACCGGTACCTGCACGCTCAGCTCGACGGTCTTGGCCGACGGCGGGGCCACCACGGTGGTCCGGGTGCCCGGCGCCGCCCCGGACAGGAAACGGGCCAGCTCGTCGGGCGGCCGCACCGTCGCCGACAACCCGATGCGCTGGGCGGGCCGGCCCTCGCGCAGCGCGTCCAGGCGCTCCAGCGACAGCGCCAGGTGCGCGCCGCGCTTGCCGCCCGCGATGGCGTGGATCTCGTCGACGATCACCGTCTGCACCCCGGCCAGCGTCTCGCGGGCCGCCGAGGTGAGCATCAGAAACAGCGACTCCGGCGTGGTGATCAGCACGTCGGGCGGCCGGTTGATCAGCTGGCGACGCACCGCCGGCGGGGTGTCACCGGAGCGCACCCCGACGCTGATGTCGGGGGCCGGCAGGCCGGCGCGCTCGGCGATGCGGGTGAGCCCGGCCAGCGGCGTGCGCAGGTTGCGCTCGACGTCGACGGCCAGCGCTTTGAGCGGCGACACGTAGAGCACCCGGGTGCCGGGCGCACGCTCGGCATGGCCGGCCAGGCTGTCCAGGGCCCACAGGAACGCGGCCAGCGTCTTGCCCGACCCGGTCGGCGCGATCACCAGCGTGTTGTGGCCGTCGGCGATGGCGCTCCAGGCCTGCGCCTGCGCCGTGGTCGGGGCGGCGAAGGTGCTGGTGAACCACTCCCGGGTGATCGCGCTGAACCGGCCCAGCGGGTCGGACGGCCGGGGCTCGGCGCGGGTGCTCACCTGTCCATGGTGCCAACGGGCACCGACATGGTCGCGGCCCGCTCAGAGCCGCGAGTTGGCCATCGCCTCGCCCAGCTCCTCGGGGATCTCGGGCACCCGGCCGATGGCGTCCAGCAGCGCGTGCGCGCAGGCGTCGGCGAGCTTGTCGGCGTCGGTGGTGGGGTCGATGATGCGCTGCCGGCAGATCTCGAAGGTGAACGCCAGCCAGCCGTGCAGGATGACCCGCAGGTGCCGCTCGACGTCGGGCTCCAGGGTGGCGGGCACCTCGGCGAGCAGCTGGTTGATCCGGGACATGATGTGTTCCATCTGCCGGTTCTTGGCGTCGTCCTCGACGCCCAGCAGAACCGGGTCGGACCGGCCCAGGCCGACGTAGGCGGCCCATGCGGCCTCCGGGTTCTGCTCGTGGTAGGCCATGTAGGCCAACACCCCGACCCGGATCTCCTCATACATGGTCAACCCGGTGACGTCGTCCATGTTGGTGTTCTCGTACAGCCGGTCGGCCTCGTCCTTGACCACCGCCGCGAAAAACGCTCGCTTGTCCGGGAAGTAGTGGTACATCAGGGCCCGCGACACCCCGGCGCGCTCCGCGATCTCGTCGATGCGGACCTCGTCGTAGGGCCGCTTGCCGAAGACCTCCGCCCCTAAAGCGAGCAGCTCAGCCCGCCGATCTTCGGGGGATAATCGCCTTCGGGCCGTCGCCATGTGTCAGATAGTACTCATACGACATGAGACACCGGCCACAATGGATTCATCCGAACTCGACGCCCTGGGCCAGCGGTAATGCACCGGAATAATTGACGGTATTGGTACTTTGGCGCATGTAGGCCTTCCACGAGTCGCTGCCCGACTCCCGCCCGCCGCCGGTCTGCTTCTCCCCACCGAACGCGCCGCCGATCTCCGCGCCGGACGTGCCGATGTTGACATTGGCGATTCCGCAGTCGGATTCGTCCAGGAAGCGTTCCGCCTCGCGCAGGTCCGTGGTGAAGATGGCCGACGAAAGACCCTGCGGCACGGCATTATTGAGCGCAATCGCGTCGTCCAGCCGGTCATAGGTCAGCACGTAGAGGATGGGCGCGAACGTCTCGGTGGCCACGATGGGCGTCTGCGCGGGCATGCGCACCACCGCCGGCGCCACATAGTAAGAGCTCGGGTGCTCGACGGCGAAGGGGTGCCTGCGGTCGCCGTCGATCACCTCGCCGCCGTCGGCGCGCGCAGACTCCAGCGCCCCCACCATGTCGCGGTAAGCGGTCTCGTGGATCAGCGGCCCCACCAGCGTGCCCGGCTCGAACGGGTCGCCGATCGGGAGCCGGCGCAGCGCCGACACCACCCGGGCGACCACCTCGTCGGCCACCGAGTGGTGCACGATGAGCCGCCGCAACGTGGTGCAGCGCTGACCGGCGGTGCCGGCGGCGGCGAACACCACGGCCCGCACGGCCAGGTCCAGGTCGGCCGACGGCGTCACGACGGCGGCGTTGTTGCCGCCCAATTCCAGCAGCACCCGCCCGAACCGGGCCGCCACCCGCGGCCCGACCGCCCGGCCCATCCGCACCGACCCGGTCGCCGACACCAACGCGACGCGCTCGTCGTCCACCAGCAGCTCGCCCAGCTCGCGATCGCCCAGCACCAC
The DNA here is from genome assembly GCF_025821985.1 of Mycobacterium timonense. Taxonomy (NCBI): domain Bacteria; kingdom Bacillati; phylum Actinomycetota; class Actinomycetes; order Mycobacteriales; family Mycobacteriaceae; genus Mycobacterium; species Mycobacterium timonense. The sequence continues at coordinate 28,012 of NZ_JACKSY010000026.1, forward strand.
CGCGCTCACCCCGGGCGGGGCACCCACGTCGGCCGCGGCCCGGGCGATCAGCGCCTGGGTGGCCAGCGCCGTCAACGGCGTCAGCTCCGAGGGCTTCCACACCACGGTGTCCCCGCACACCAGCGCCAGCGCGGCATTCCACGCCCACACCGCGACCGGGAAGTTGAACGCGGTGATCACGCCGACCACCCCGAGCGGGTGCCAGGTCTCGGACAGCCGGTGCCCGGGGCGTTCCGAGGCGATGGTGCGGCCGTAGAGCTGCCGGGACAGGCCGACGGCGAACTGGCAGATGTCGATCATCTCCTGCACCTCGCCGGCCGCCTCGGAGGTGATCTTGCCGACCTCGAGGGTGACCAGGGCGGCCAGCTCGTCGCGGTGCGCGCGCAACAGCTCGCCCAGCCGCGCCACCAGCGCGCCGCGCACCGGGGCCGGGGTGCGGCGCCATTCCGAAAACGCTTGGGCTGCTTGGGTTATCGCGTGCTCGGCCTGATCGGGTGTGGTGGGTGCGACGGTGAACAGCACCTCGCCGGTGATCGGGGTGCTGGCGGGCAGCCCGTGCGCGTCCGGCGCGCCGAGCTCGACGTGGGCTCCGAGGGAGCGCAGGGCATCGGCGGCGCGGGCGCGCAATTCGTCGGCGGTGGGCAAAGTCATCGGGGGGCCTCCTGGGCAAGCGCCTCGTACAGCGGGTAGGGGTCGTGGATCTCGCGGCCGAGCGCCCCGGCCAGCCAGTCCTGGTCGTAGCCGGAGTCGTCGACGGCAGGGGCGGCCTGGGCGGCACCGGGGGTTTCCGCGTCCAGGTTGGACCGGAAGATGCCCGCCGCCGAGGCGGGCAGGAAGTCCTCGTAGACGATCGGTGCTGACGGGTCGCCGCCGCGGTAGTAGCCCAGGCCCTCGGCCGCCATCTGCGCGTCGGTGGCGGGAAAGTAGTTGGCCCACACCGCGGCCGGGTCGTCGGCGGCCATCGCGGCGTCGTAGCGGCGGCGGCCCCGCGGGGTCAGCGCCACACCGCGCGCCTCCACCTCGCCGAAGCGCACCCGTACCGTCCCCTCGGTGATGCGGCCGTCGTCGCCGCGGAACCGGCGGGGTTCGGCCAGCGCGCGAAAAGAGGTCTGCCGCAACAACACCGCCGGCCCGCCGGTGGCCGGCGGCCCCTGGATGGCGTCGATCATCGCGATGCCGCGCCCGGTCATCCGCCGGTACAGCTCATCGATGTCCAGCACGCGCGGGGTCAGGTGGTTGAGGTGGGTGGAGCAGACACCGGCGATGTCGGCGGCCACCGCCGACACCCGCGACAGCTCGTCGTACCAGGACCGCTCGATCGGCTTGCCGGACAACGCGAATGACGCCACCGCGGCCGCGACGAACGGCCGGGCGGCATCGTCGGCGCAGCCGCCCGCGGCGGCGATGCTCCGGGCCCGGGCCAGCAACGCCGGATCGAACAGCTGCCGGTGCGCCAGGAAGTTGTCCACCCGGGCGCGCAGGTCGCGGTCGAAGTAGCGCCGGTCGCGGGTGGCCAGCATCGAGGTGAACATGCGAAACGGGTTGAGCGACAACTCGTTGCCGTCGACCGGCCGAAAAGCGGTGCACACCACCGGGATCGGCGACGCAGCGCGGCGCAGGTCGTAGTAGCCGACCGGCGCCATGCCGAACGCGGCGAAAAGATCGGCGACCGCGCGCAGTTCGGCCGGGCTGCCCACCCGGATGGCGCCGTGCCGCTCGGCGGTGACCCGGCGCAGCGAGCCCCACCGTTCGGCGTCGGGGTGCCGCGCCACGTGATCGGCGTTCACCCGCGTGCACACCTGCACCAGGGTGGCGTAGCCGGGCACCTCGGCGGCGTACATCGCCGAGAGGCCCGCGGCGAACATCGCGCGCAACCGCCAGGCGGGCAACCATTTCGGCCGGCTCAACGGGCACCGCCGCTGCGATAGTCTCCGGCCATGAGTGAGACGCTCGACGATGTCGACCGGATTCTGGTGCGCGAGCTGGTCGCCGACGGCCGCGCCACGCTGGCCGAGCTGGCCGCCAGCGCCCGGTTGTCGGTCTCGGCGGTGCAGTCGCGGGTGCGCAGGCTGGAGGCCCGCGGCGTGATCACGGGATACTCCGCGCGCATCGAACCGGAGGCGGTCGGGCACCGGCTGTCGGCGTTCGTGGCCATCACTCCTCTGGATCCCTCTCAACCCGATGATGCGCCGGCCCGCCTGCAGCACATCGAGGAGATCGAATCGTGCCATTCGGTGGCCGGCGAGGAAAGCTACGTGCTGCTGGTGCGCGTCGAGTCCGCCCGGGCGCTCGAGGACCTGCTGCAGCGGATCCGGACCGCCGCGAACGTCAGGACGCGAAGCACCATCATATTGAACACATTTTACGACAATAGGGTATATGTACCGTAAATCTTACTGTCTGTACCTCATGATTTCGTAAAGATCGGCTACCATGGCGGCATGACCGCCGCACTGGAACGCCTGGCCCGCGCCCGCTCCTGCACCGGCCCCGACCGGGTGCACGAGGTGTTGTCGCGCAGCATCCTGACCGACGGTTTCGACTTCGTGCTGGACCTGGACCGCTCCCGCGGATCGGTGCTCTATGACGCCCGGGACGGGCGGCGCTACCTGGACATGTTCACCTTCTTCGCGTCGTCGGCGCTGGGCATGAACCACCCCGCGCTGGCGCGCGATGCGGAGTTTCGCGCCGAGCTGACGGCCGCCGCGCTGAACAAGCCCAGCAATTCCGACGTCTACTCGGTGCCGATGGCCCGCTTCGTCGAGACCTTCGTCCGGGTGCTGGGCGACCCGGCGCTGCCGCATCTGTTCTTCGTCGACGGCGGCGCGCTGGCCGTGGAGAACGCGCTCAAGGTGGCGTTCGACTGGAAGAACCGGCACAACGAACGGCGCGGTGTCGACCCCGCGCTGGGCACCCGGGTGCTGCACCTGCGCGGCGCCTTCCACGGCCGCAGCGGCTACACGCTGTCGCTGACCAACACCAAGCCGGTCACGGTGGCCCGCTTCCCGAGGTTCGACTGGCCGCGGATCGACGCGCCCCACCTGCGGTGCGGGGCCGACATCGACGCCCTGGAGGCCGAGTCGCTGCGGCAGGCCCGCGCGGCGTTCGCGGCGCACCCGCACGACATCGCCTGCTTCATCGCCGAACCCATCCAGGGCGAGGGCGGCGACCGCCACTTCCGGCCGGAGTTCTTCGCGGCCATGCGGCGGCTGTGCGACGAACACGACGCTTTGCTGATCTTCGACGAGGTGCAGACGGGCTGCGGGTTGACCGGAACCGCCTGGGCCTACCAGCAATTCGGCGTGCAGCCCGACGTGGTGGCGTTCGGCAAGAAGACCCAGGTGTGCGGAATCATGGCCGGCCGCCGGGTCGACGAGGTGGCCGACAACGTGTTCGCGGTGTCGTCGCGGCTGAACTCCACCTGGGGCGGCAACCTGGCCGACATGGTGCGGGCCCGCCGCATCCTGGAGGTGATCGAGGCCGACGAGCTGTTCGAGCACGCCGCCCGGCAGGGCGCCTACCTGCTGCGCGGCCTGCACGACCTGGCCCGCGAGTTCCCCGGCCTGGTGCTCGACGTCCGCGGCCGCGGGCTGATGTGCGCGTTCAGCCTGCCCACCACGGCGGACCGCGACGAGCTGATCGGCCGGCTGTGGCGAGGCGGGGTGATCGTGTTGCCCACGGGCGACGACGGGGTGCGGTTCCGCCCGGCGCTGACCGTCTCGCGCGGCGAGATCGACGCGGCGATCGGGGCGGTCCGCGACGCGCTGCCGACCCTGGGCTAGCGTCCCGGACCGGTTTACCCGGGTTTGCCGGCGGGTATCTGATCCCGTGCGCATTGCGCTGCCACCGCGCGGCCGCCAGGGGCGGCGCGTCCGCGGGCCGCCGAGGCGCCCACCGGCCGCCGTCGGGCCGCCGTAACCATTGCGGCGCGGGCAGCGATGAAACAAGACGGGGGGCCGAGCCGGGGGAGTGAGGACGATGCAGAAGGCAGACGAGCGGTCGGGCGGTGATCGCCTGGGCCAGGAAGACCGTGAGGTGCACGCCGCCATCCGGTTCGCCGTGCTGTGCGCGGCCGGCGCCGTCGGCTTCCTGCTGATCGCCGCGGTGTGGGTGAGCACCTGCCCGACCGGCGGTGTGGACACCGTCGCGTGCGGGCCGCCCCAGCGCACGCTGCTGGCGTTCGGCGGCCCGCTGATCGCGTTGGCCGGCGGGATCTGGGCGTTCGTGCGCACCTACCGGGTGTGGAAGGCCCGCGGCACCTGGTGGGGCTGGCACGGCGCGGGCTGGTTCCTGCTGACCGTGATGGCGCTGATGGTGGCCATGGGAGTCGCCCCGATCGCCGGTCCGGTGCTGGCCCTGTAGCTTTGCCCTTCAGCTTTGCCCGGCCGCGATCTAACGTTGAGGGTGCGGTGAGGAGCAGCCATGGGAGACACCTTTCACGACCCCGTCGACCATCTGAGGACCACGCGGCCGCTCGCCGGCGAGTCGCTGATCGACGTCCTGCACTGGCCGGGGTATCTGTTAGTCGTCGCGGGCGTCGTCGGAGCCTGCGGAAGCCTTGCGGCGTTTGCCACCGGACATCATCACGAGGGCATGACGGCCGGCGTCACGGCGGTCATCGCCGCGGTGCTGGGGCTGGTCTGGCTGGCCGTGGAGCACCGCCGGATCCGCCGGATCGCCGACCGCTGGTACGCCGAACATCCCGAGGTGCACAGGCAGTGGCCGGCCAGCTGACGGCGCCGTCTTCCCCCGGTGTTTCCGGGCCTCGCCGGCCGGGTCGCCGGCCGCCGGACCAGCCGCGACGGCTGCCGCCCTGAAATTTTGCGGGATAGCCGAATCCGCGGTTACGGGCCGCGTCGAGCGGGTATCAAGGTGGCACCATGATGAGTGCCGAAACGGTCGCGTCACCTCGAAATCGAACGTCACCCCATCATCGGGGACACAATCACGAACACCCCGACATAAATGCCTGCTGCGACGACAATCAATACGTCCAGCGTGATCCCGGCGATCACCGCGACGCGTCGCAGGCGGCGCGTCGCGACCATGTCGGTGGTGTCAGGCCCGTCCACCCCGGGCGGAACTCCCGGCGGCGATCATGACTAACCGGCTCGAACGCACGGTCCACGGTGGGCTGCAGAGCAGTAGTAGTGTCAGTCGAACATTGCCGGGAGACCATATGAAGGATGCTGGATTGCACGCTGACAAGCGTCCGCGCGGCCACCGCGCCGTCGAACTCCATGTCGCCGCGCGGCTGGAAAACCTCGCGATGCTGCGCACCCTGGTCGGCGCCATCGGCACTTTCGAGGACCTGGATTTCGATGCGGTGGCGGACCTGCGGCTCGCGGTCGACGAAGTGTGCACCCGGTTGATTCGCTCCGCCACTCCCGACGCGACGCTGATCGTCGTGGTCGACCCGCAAGACGACCAATTAGTGGTCGAGGCTTCCGCGGCATGCGACACCCACGACGTGGTGGCGCCCGGCAGCTTCAGCTGGCACGTGCTGACGTCTTTGGCCGACGACGTTCAGACTTTCCATGACGGTCGCGAACCCAACGAAGCCGGCAGTGTCTTCGGCATCACACTGACGGCGCGACGGGCGGCCTCCAGCAGGTGACAGCGCGAGCTGCCGGCGGTTCGGTTTCTCGCCCGAACGAATACGCCGATGTCCCGGACATGTTCCGTGAGTTGGCCACTGCCGAGCCCGACTCGATGGAGTTTCAGCGTCAACGGGACAAGATCGTCGAGCGGTGCCTGCCGCTGGCCGACCACATTGCGCGCCGCTTCGAGGGTCGCGGCGAGCCCCGCGACGACCTGGTTCAGGTGGCCCGGGTCGGCCTGGTCAACGCGGTGGTCCGGTTCGACGTCGACGCCGGCTCGGACTTCGTCTCGTTCGCGGTGCCCACCATCATGGGTGAGGTTCGCCGGCACTTCCGGGACAACAGCTGGTCGGTGAAGGTGCCGCGGCGGCTCAAGGAGCTGCACCTGCGGCTGGGCACCGCGACCGCCGACCTGTCGCAGCGGCTGGGCCGGGCGCCGACCGCGACGGAGCTCGCCGCGGAGCTGGAGATGGACCGCGAAGAGGTGGTCGAGGGGCTGGTCGCCGGCAGCTCCTACAACACCTTGTCCATCGACAGCGGCGGCGGCAGCGAAGAAGAGGAAGTGCGCGCGATCGCCGACACGCTGGGCGACGTGGACACCGGGCTGGACCGCATCGAGGACCAGGAGTCGCTGCGGCCGTTGCTCGAGGCGCTGCCCGAACGCGAACGCACCGTGCTGGTGTTGCGGTTCTTCGAGTCGATGACCCAAACCCAGATCGCCGAGCGGGTGGGCATCTCGCAGATGCACGTGTCGCGGCTGCTGGCCAAGTCGCTAACGCGGCTTCGTGACCAATTGCAGTAGCGGCCCGGGCGATTCGTCGTCGTTGGCCCGCCGCGGCTCCAGCAGCGGCTCGGCCTTCGGGGTGGTCACCGGCAACGTGCCGTCCGGGTCGCACAGCCGCAGCAGCCGCGCCACCGCGGGGCTGGGCGCCATGGCCCACGACGTCTGGGCCGCCGAGCAGATCACGTTGATCCGATGCAGGGCCGAAAAACCTGCGGTGCCAATGAAATTCAGGCCACGCAGGTCCAGGATCACGCGGCGGGAACGGTTGACGCTCTGTTGCACGTAGGCGGCGAGCTGATCGGCGTTGGCGGCGTCGAGTTCGCCGTCGACGGTGATCAGGGTCCCGGTCAGCCCCCACCGCGCCGTGAATTGTGCGGTGCGGCTTTGCTGCCAAGATTGGGCCACAGACATCGCTGACTCCATCCCGTGCGGAGATCGTGCTGTGGAACACGTCGGCGATGCCGGAAAAGTTCGGCGGGGGCAGGGAATTCAGCCTGCCTCCACGTCACCGACGCATCCCGGGCGGCTGTGAACTCAACCTTGCCGGTAACCCTACTCCCGGCGCCCGGGCGCGACAACGCCGTCGGCGAAATCTCTCGCCGGAGCCCTACTTGATCTCGGCGAGCACCGTGCCCTGGGTGATGGCGGCGCCGGCCTCGACCGCAAGGCCGGTGATGACGCCGTCCTTGTGCGCGGTGACCGGGTTCTCCATCTTCATCGCCTCGAGCACCACCACCAGGTCGCCGGCGGAGACTTCCTGGCCCTCCTCGACCGCGACCTTGACCACGGTGCCCTGCATGGGTGCGGTGACCGCGTCGCCGGAGGCCGTCGCGCCGCCGTGCCCGCCCCGCTTGCGCGGCTTGGGCTTCTTGCGGATCACGCCGGCCGGGTCGGCCGAGCCCCCGTTGGACAGGGCCAGATCCCCGGGCAGCGACACCTCGAGCCGGCGGCCGCCGACCTCCACCACCACCTTCTGGCGGGGCCGGGCGTCCTCGTCGTCCAGGGGCTCGCCGCCGGTGAACGGCTCGACGGTGTTGTTCCACTCGGTCTCGATCCAGCGGGTGTGCACCGCGAACCCGTTGTCGTCACCGATGAAGGCCGGGTCGCGCACCACGGCGCGGTGGAACGGGATGACGGTGGCCAGACCCTCGACGTGGAACTCGTCCAGGGCGCGGCGGGCGCGGGCCAGCGCCTGCTGCCGGTCGGCGCCGTACACAATCAGCTTGGACAGCATCGAGTCGAACTGCCCGCCGATCACCGAGCCGGCCTCGACGCCGGAGTCCAGCCGCACCCCGGGCCCGGTGGGAATGTCGTAGCGGGTGACCGGGCCGGGCGCGGGCAGGAAGTTGCGTCCCGCGTCCTCGCCGTTGATCCGGAACTCGATGGCGTGCCCGCGCGGCTCCGGGTCCTCGGTGATGTCCAGCTTGTCGCCGTTGGCGATCTTGAACTGTTGCAGCACCAGGTCGATGCCGGCGGTCTCCTCGGTGACCGGGTGCTCGACCTGCAGACGTGTGTTGACCTCCAGGAAGGAGATCAGGCCGTCCTGGCCGACCAGGTATTCGACGGTGCCGGCGCCGTAGTAGTGGGCCTCCTTGCAGATCCGCTTGGCCGACTCGTGGATCTCCTTGCGCTGCGCGTCCGACAGGAACGGCGCCGGCGCCTCCTCGACCAGCTTCTGGAACCGGCGCTGCAGCGAGCAGTCGCGGGTGCCGGCGACGACGACGTTGCCGTGCTGGTCGGCGATCACCTGGGCCTCGACGTGGCGCGGCTTGTCCAGGTAGCGCTCGACGAAGCACTCGCCGCGGCCGAACGCCGCGACGGCCTCGCGCACCGCCGACTCGTAGAGCTCGGGGATCTCCTCGATGGTGCGGGCCACCTTCATGCCCTTGCCGCCGCCGCCGAACGCGGCCTTGATGGCGATCGGCACGCCGTACTCCTTGGCGAAGGCCACCACCTCGTCGGCGTCCTTGACCGGGTCGGGGGTGCCGGGCACCAGCGGCGCCTGCGCGCGGGCGGCGATGTGGCGGGCGGTGACCTTGTCACCGAGGTCGCGGATGGACTGCGGGCTGGGGCCGATCCAGATCAGCCCGGCGTCGATCACGGCCTGGGCGAAGTCGGCGTTCTCGGACAGGAAGCCGTAGCCGGGGTGGATGGCGTTGGCCCCGGACTTGGCGGCCGCGTCGAGCAGCTTGCCGAAGTCCAGGTAGGACTCGGCCGACGTCTGACCACCCAGAGCGAACGCCTCGTCGGCCAGCCGGACGTGCGGCGCGTCGGCATCCGGTTCGGCGTACACCGCCACGCTGGACAGGCCCGCATCGCGGGCCGCGCGGATCACCCGGACAGCGATCTCGCCGCGGTTGGCGACGAGCACCTTGGAGATCCTCGAGCTGGCGTGACTGGCCACTGCGCCTCCTGTTTGGCATATCGGCAGACGTATTGCTGCGGGGCTTCTCTAAGAGAATTTCTTACTACGAGCTCTCCGGAAGTCTAAGCGCCGCACCGTTGGGCCGATGCAGGCGGTCCGGATTTAGCCGGGCGACTCGCGCAGCCTGCGCTTGATCCGGGTGAGCATCGCCGACAGGCCGCGCAATCGCAGCGGGCTGATCAGCGCGGCCAGCCCGAGGTCATCATAAAAATCCTCTGGCACCGCGAGGATGTCGGCGGCGGGCTGGCGGTCCAGACCGGTGGCCAGGATCGCGGCGAAGCCCCGGGTGGTCGGCGATTCGGCGGGTGCGGAAAAGTGCAGCCGCACCCGGTTCCGGTCGCTGGCATCGACGTGCATGAACAGCGGCGTCTGGCATTCGGGCACCGGCTCCATGGCCGCCTCCTCGAGCTCCGGCGGCAGCGGGGGGAGTTCGTTGGCGAATTCCAGCAGCAGCGCCAGCTTGTCCTGGCCCTGCACTTCGGCGAAGTCGGACACCACTTCGGCCAGCGGCGCGGGGATGCTCATCGCGCCGCCGTCACACTCCCGCCGGCGCCTGACCGGGCTCCTCGCCCGCCACGATCGGGGTGCGCACGGTGTTTCCCCATTCGGTCCACGACCCGTCGTAGTTGCGCACCCCCGGCTTGCCCAGCAGATGCGTCAGCACGAACCAGGTGTGGCTGGACCGCTCGCCGATGCGGCAGTACACCACGGTCTTGTCGTCGGGCCGGAGGAACCCGTAGAGCTCCTCGAGTTCCGCGCGGCTGCGGAAACGCCCGCTCTCGTCGACCGCCTTGGCCCAGGGGATGGACCGGGCGGTGGGGATGTGACCGCCGCGCAGCACGCCCTCCTCGGGATACTCCGGCATGTGGGTGCGTTTGCCGGTGTACTCGTCGGGGGAGCGGACGTCGATCAGCGGCTGGCTGCCCAGGATGGCCAGCACGTCGTCCTTGAAGGCGCGGATGGGCGCGTCGTTGCGGGTGACGACGGGGTAGCCGGTGGAGGTCTTGGTGGGCACGTCCAGGGTGGTCTCGCGGCGTTCGGCCAGCCACAGGTCGCGCCCGCCGTTGAGCAGCCGCACGTCGGGGTGGCCGAACAGGGTGAACACCCACAGCGCGTAGGCCGCCCACCAGTTGCTCTTGTCGCCGTAGATCACCACGGTGTCGTCGCGGGAGATGCCCTTGCGGTCCATCAGCTCGGCGAACCGCGCGCCGTCGATGTAGTCGCGCACCCGCGGGTCGTTGAGGTCGGTGTGCCAGTCGATCTTGACCGCGCCGGGGATGTGGCCGACGTCGTAGAGCAGCACGTCCTCGTCGGACTCGACGATCACCAGGCCGGGGGCGCCCAGGTTGGCCGACAGCCAGTCGGCGGTCACCAGGCGCTCGGGGTGCGCGTATTCCTGCAGGGACGGGTGTGGATCGGGCGGTAGTGGCACGGTTTCGAGCCTACCCATCTCGTTGCTCGGGGCCCAACGTCGACTTTGTCGGTGGCACGGCGCGCCAACGTCGACTTGTTGTCGGGAATTTCGGGTTTTCGGCCCAACAACTCGACGTTGGGCGTCAGTTGGCTCGACGTTGGGCGTCAGTCGGCCGCCCACAGGGCGGACACCGACAGCCCCACCCGCGCCAGCAGGGTCCGCAGCAGCGGCAGGCTGACGCCGATCACGTTGGACGGGTCGCCGTCGATCCCGTCGACGAACCAGCCGCCCAGGCCGTCCAGGGTGAAGCCGCCGGCCACCGCCAGCGGCTCCCCGCCGGCCACGTACGCCCGCAGATCCGCCTCGGCGGGAGAGGCGAAATGCACTGTGGTGCAAGCTGATTCGACTTCGCGGTGGGTGATATCGCCGTCGCGCAGCCGCAACAGGCAGTGCCCGGTGTACAGCCCGCCGGACCGCCCGCCGATGCGGCGCCACTGGCGCAGCGCGGCGTCGGCCGAGCCCGGTTTGCCGCACAGCCCGCCGTCGATGAACAGCATCGAATCACAGCCGACCACAACGCAATCGGCGGCGACGCCGGCCTGAAGCGCGCCGGCCACCCGGTCGGCCTTGGCCGTCGCCAGCGCGCACACCACGGCGCTTGGCGACGCATCCGGCCCAAGCGCGGCGATCACCGCGTCCTCGTCCACCCCGGACACCACGACCAGCGGGTCCACCCCCGCCTGGCGCAGCACCTTGAGCCGGCCGGCCGAGGCCGAGGCCAGCACCAGGCGGGTCAACGCCTCAGGTGCGTCATCTGCTGCATGGTCAGCCGCTGGTAGTTGGACATCGCGAAGCGCAGCCGGTCGACCGGAAGACCCCAGCGGGTCTTCTCGGGCTGCTCGGGCTCCGGCGCGCCGCCGACGCATCCCAGCACCGTGACCAGCGCGGCCACCTCCTCGACGGTGGGTTCACCCTTGAGGATCTGGATGTGCGGCTCGTGCGGCGCGGCTTCTGTTGCGGCCGAAGCGTTTTCGTCACTCGTGGCGGAACTCATAGCGGAATGTTCCCGTGCTTCTTGGGGGGCAGATGGGCGATCTTGCGTTCCAGCAGCCGCAGCGCGGTGGCGATGTAGCCGCGGGTGTGCGACGGCGGGATCACCGCGTCGACGTAGCCGCGCTCGGCGGCGACGTACGGGTTGACCAGGGTGTCCTCGTACTCCTGCTGCAGCTGCAGCCGCAGCGCGTCGACGTCCTCGCCCTTCTTCGCGGCCTCGGCCAGCTGCTTGCGGTAGACGAACCCGACCGCACCCGAGGCGCCCATCACCGCGATCTGCGCCGACGGCCAGGCGATGTTGACGTCGCAGCCCATGTCCTTGGAGCCCATCACGCAGTAGGCGCCGCCGTAGGCCTTGCGGGTGATCACGGTGATCTTGGGGACGGTGGCCTCGCCGTAGGCGTACAGCAGCTTGGCGCCGCGCCGGATGATGCCGTTGTACTCCTGGCCGGTGCCCGGCAGAAAGCCCGGGACGTCGACCAGCATGATGATCGGGATGTTGAAGCAGTCGCAGGTCCGCACGAACCGCGCCGCCTTCTCCGAGGCGTTGATGTCCAGGCAGCCGGCGAACTGGGTGGGCTGGTTGGCCACGATCCCGACCGGCCGGCCGTCGATGCGGCCGAACCCGACGACGATGTTCTGCGCGTAACCGCCCTGGATTTCCAGGAACTCGTCGTCGTCGAGGATCCGGGTGATCACCTCGTGCATGTCGTAGGGCTGGTTGGGCGAGTCCGGGATCAGCGTGTCCAGCTCGAGGTCCTCGTCGGTGAGGTTGTCCTCGATGGCCCCCGCCGGGTGCGGCTCGGCGTAGCGGGGCGGGTCGGTGGCGTTGTTGGGCGGCAGGTAGCTGAGCAGGTCGCGGACCCAGTCGAAGGCGTCCTGCTCGCCCGAGGCCACGTAGTGCAGGGTGCCCGACTTGGCCATGTGGGTGTGCGCGCCGCCCAGCTCCTCCATGGTGACGTCCTCACCGGTGACGGTCTTGATGACGTCGGGCCCGGTGATGAACATCTGGCTGGTCTGATCGACCATGACGACGAAGTCGGTCAGGGCGGGGGAGTAGACGTGCCCGCCGGCGGCCGCGCCCATGATCAGCGAGATCTGCGGGATGACGCCCGAGGCCAGGATGTTGTTGCGGAAGATGCGGCTGTAGAGGCCCAGCGACACGACGCCCTCCTGGATGCGGGCGCCGGCGCCGTCGTTGATGCCGATCAGCGGGCGGCCCGTCTTGATGGCCAGCTCCTGCACCTTGACGATCTTCTCGCCGTACACCTCGCCCAGGCTGCCGCCGAACACGGTGGCGTCCTGGCTGAAGATGCACACGTCGCGGCCGTCGATGGTGCCGTAGCCGGTGATCACGCCGTCGCCGAGCGGGCGGTTGTTCTCCAGGCCGAAGTTCTTGCTGCGGTGCCGGGCCAGCGCGTCCAGCTCCACGAACGAGTCCTCGTCGAGCAGGGCCAGGATCCGCTCGCGGGCGGTCAGCTTGCCCTTGGCGTGCACCTTCTCGACGGCCTCTTCACCCACCGGGTGCAGCGACTCCTCGCGGCGCTTGTGCAGCTCGGCCAGCTTGCCCGCGGTGGTGTGGATGTCGATGGAGTGTTCCGCGGCGGGTTCGGCGGTGTGGTCGGTAACGCTCGTCATGGGAGACGAGCTTAGCGGCGCGGATAGGCTGCGCTGACTATGGGCACGGTGCAGTGGACCGCGGAGTGCGACGTGCTGGTGGCGGGATCCGGTGCCGGCGGCGTCACCGGCGCCTACACCGCGGCGCGCGAGGGCCTCGAGGTGCTGCTCGTCGAGGCGACGTCGAAATTCGGTGGCACGACCGCCTATTCGGGCGGCGGCGGTGTCTGGTTCCCGTGCAATCCGGTGCTGATCCGCGCGGGCACCGACGACACCATCGAGGACGCGCTCACCTATTACCACGCCGTGGTCGGCGACCGCACCCCGCGCGAGCTGCAGGAAACCTATGTGCGCGGCGGGGCCCCGCTGATCGAATACCTGGAGGCCGACCCGCGCCTGGCGTTCGTGCCGTTGCCCTGGCCCGACTACTACGGCAAGGCGCCCAAGGCGCGGCTGGACGGCCAACGCCACATCGCCGCCAAGCCGCTGCCGGTGGCCGCCGCCCCCGAATTCCGGACGCTGATCCGCGGGCCCTTGGACACCGACCGGCTCGGCGCCGAACCGCCGTCCGACTACTACCTCGGGGGCCGCACCCTGATTGCGCGATTCCTGCGGGCCATCGGCGAGTTCCCGACGGCCACGCTGCGGCGCGACACCGCCCTGGTCGAGCTCGTGCGCAGCGACGGCCGGGTGGTCGGCGCGGTGGTCGAGACCGGCGGTGAGCGCCGCGCCGTCCGCGCCCGGCGCGGGGTGCTGCTGGCCACCGGGGGCTTCGAGGCCAACCCGGACTTGCGCCGCGCCTACGGGGTGCCGGGGCAGGCGCGAGACACCATGGGCGGCCCGGGAAGTCGCGGCCTGGCGCTGCAGGCGGGCATCGCCGTCGGCGCCGACACCGACCTGCTGGACCAGGCGTGGTGGTCGCCGGGCCTGACCCATCCCGACGGCCGCTCGGCGTTCGCGCTGTGGTTCACCGGCGGCATCTTCGTCAACCAGTCCGGCGACCGGTTCGTCAACGAGTCCATGGCCTACGACCGGGTCGGCCGGCAGATCCTGGCCCAACTGCGGGACGGGTCGCTCAGGCTGCCGTACTGGATGATCTACGACGACAAGGAGGGTGCGGTGCCGCCGGTGAAGGCGACCAACGTCTCCCTCGTCGAGACCGAGAAATACGTCGCCGCCGGCTTGTGGCACACCGCGGACAGCCTGCCCGAGCTGGCCGCCAAGATCGGCGTTCCCGCGCAGCGGCTGACGGCAACGGTGTTGCGGTTCAACGGGTTTGCCGCCTCCGGCGTCGACGAGGACTTCGGCCGGGGCGACGAGGCGTTCGACCGGGCCTTCTCGGCGGGCGCCTCCCCGCTGGTGCCCATCGACACACCGCCGTATCACGCCGCCGCGTTCCGCGTCTCCGATCTGGGCACCAAGGGCGGTCTGCGCACCGACACCGCGGCCCGCGTGCTGGACACCGCCGGCCGGCCCATCCCCGGGCTGTACGCGGCGGGCAACACCATGGCCGCCCCCAGCGGCACCACCTATCCCGGCGGCGGCAACCCGATCGGAACCAGCATGCTGTTCAGCCATCTGGCCGTGCTGGACATGCGCGACCGCCGGCCGTGAGTTCTAGGCTGGGTCCGGTGACCGACCGAGACCGGCTTCGAGCCCCGTTGGACGCCGCCGCGCTGCGCGCCGAACTGATCGGCACCGGGCTGGGCTGGCGCCGGCTCGACGTCGTCGAGCAGACCGGCTCCACCAACGCCGACCTGCTGGCGCGCGCGGCGGCGGGCGACGACGTCGCCGGGGCGGTGCTGATCGCCGAGCACCAGACCGCCGGGCGGGGGCGGCACGGCCGGGGCTGGTCGGCCACGCCCCGCGCCCAGGTCACCATGTCGGTCGGGGTCAGCGTCGTCGACGTCCCGACCGCCGGGTGGGGCTGGCTGCCGCTGGCCACCGGGGTGGCGGTGGTCGACACGGTGGCCCCGTTGCTGCAGCCGGCGGGGGTGGCGGTCGGGCTGAAGTGGCCCAACGACGTGCTGGCCGGGCCGGCCGGCTCGCCGGGCAAGCTGGCCGGAATCCTCGCCGAGGTGTCCAAGCCGGTGGTGGTTATCGGCTTGGGGCTCAACGTGACTCAGTCCGCCGACGAGATCGACGGCCCCGGCGCCACCTCGCTGCTCGACCTCGGGGTGGCCGCGCCGGACCGCACCGCGCTGGTGTCCGGGCTGTTGCGCGAGCTCGGCCGGCGCATCGTCAGCTGGCAGGCCGCGCGCGGGGCAGACTGGGCGCTGGCCGCCGACTACCGGGCCCGCAGCCTGACCATCGGCACCCGGGTGCGCGCCGACCTGCCCGGCGGCAAACACGTCGAGGGCACCGCCAGCGGCATCGACGACCAGGGCCGGCTGTGTCTGGACAGCGGCGGGCAAACCGTCGTCGTCGCCGCCGGCGACGTGGTGCATCTGCGCTAGCCGCACCCGCCCGGCACCGGGCCCGGCTAAGGTCGGCGGGCATGGGCTACCCGGATAACGTTCTGGCCGCCGGCGAACACGTCATCGTGCACCGCCACCCGCACTGGAAGCGGCTGATCGGGCCGGTGCTGGTGCTGATCCTCGGCACCGGGTTGGCGGCGTTCGGCTCGGGTTACCTCGACTCGACGCACTTCGAGCAGCTCGCCAAGAACATCATCCACGGCGTGATCTGGGGGATCTGGCTGGTGATCGTCGGCTGGCTGACGCTGTGGCCCTTCTTCGGCTGGCTGACCACCCATTTCGTGGTGACCAACCGGCGGGTGATGTTCCGGCACGGCGTGGCCACCCGCACCGGCATCGACATTCCGCTGGCCCGGATCAACAGCGTGGAGTTCCGCGACCGGATCACCGAGCGGATGCTGCGCACCGGCACGCTGATCATCGAGTCGGCGTCACAGGATCCGTTGGAGTTCCACGACATTCCGCGGCTGCGCGAGGTGCACGCGCTGCTGTATCACGAGGTCTTCGACACCCTGGGTTCGGAGGAATCGCCCAGCTGAGTCAGCCGGCCGGCCCGGTTGTGCCAGGCCCGCAACAGCGTGACGTTGCCGCCGTCGTCCTCGAACGCGTCCTCGAAGATCTCGGCGATACCGCCGGCGGTGAGGGCGGACTCCAGCGCCTTGTCGGGGTCGCGGGCGAACTGGTCGGGGAATACCCAGCGCCGGAACGCCCAGAACCGGAACGCCATCTGCAGCAGGTTGCCGATGATGTAGGCCGAGATGAAGTCGGCCACGTTCTCCACCGTCAGCGACACCGTGGGCTGGCGCAGCTGCAACACGTAGCTGGAGAACCACAGCGGCGCCATGGACAGCAGCACCCCGACCCCGCTGAACGCGAAGAACAGCAGCGCCTCGTGGTGACGCTCGCGGCCGCCGCGATTGCGGAAGCTCCATTCCCGGTTCAGCACGTAGGACGCGATGACCGCCACGATGCCCGCGATCACCTTGGCGGTCACCGGTTTGGGCTCCAGAATGGTGAGCTTCAGCGTGTAGAAAATCGCCGAGTCGATGACGAATGTGGTGCCGCCGACGATGGCGAATTTGATCAGCTCGTGGTGGCGTAGCAAATAGGGCTGCAAAAGCCTGGGCAAACGCGCGATCGTGGCTTCGGCGAAGGACACAACACGTCAGTCTACGGACGGACACAAAATCGACGCAAAATCGTACATAACAATTCTGTGTCAGCCCCGCTCAACACGGCGGCCGCCGGCATTTAGCACCCGGTTGTTCGCCGTGACACCATGATGGCCGTGCCGAGTACCCGCCCGCCGGGCGCCGCCTCCGCGAAAGCGGCGCCCCGAGCCGTTCCCCGCGCCGTCCCCGTCGTCGCCATGGTCGGCGGCGGCCAGCTCGCCCGGATGACCCACCAGGCCGCGATCGCGCTGGGCCAGTCGCTGCGGGTGCTGGCCACCGCCGCCGACGAGTCGGCCGCGCTGGTCGCGTCCGACGTGGTGATCGGCTCGCACACCGACCTGGAGGACCTGCGCCGGGTGGCCGCGGGCGCCGACGTGTTGACCTTCGATCACGAGCACGTGCCGGGCGAACTGCTGGACAAACTGGTCGCCGAGGGCGTCAACGTGGCGCCGCCGCCGCAGGCCCTGGTGCACGCGCAGGACAAGCTGGTGATGCGGCGGCGGCTGGAATCCCTGGGTGTGCCGGTGCCGCGGTACGCCGAGATCAACAGCCTCGACGAGCTCGACGCCTTCGCCCGGCGGGTCGGTGGCCCGGTGGTGGTCAAGGCGGTCCGCGGCGGCTACGACGGGCGCGGCGTGCGGATGGCCCGCGACCCGGTGCACGCCCGGGAGATCGCGGCCGCCTTCCTGGCCGACGGCGTGCCGGTGCTGGCCGAGGAACAGGTGAGCCTGCGCCGGGAGCTGTCCGCGCTGGTGGCCCGGTCGCCGTTCGGGCAGGGCGCGGCGTGGCCGGTGGTCGAGACGGTGCAACGCGACGGCATCTGCGTGCAGGTGATCGCGCCCGCCCCCGGCCTGGGCGAGGACCTGGCCGCCGACGCGCAACGGCTGGCGCTGCGGCTGGCCGGCGAGCTCGGCGTGGTCGGCGTGCTGGCCGTGGAACTGTTCGAAACCACCGACGGCGCGCTGCTGGTCAACGAGCTGGCGATGCGTCCGCACAACTCCGGGCACTGGACCATGGACGGGTCGCGGACCGGCCAGTTCGAGCAGCACCTGCGCGCGGTGCTGGACTATCCGCTCGGCGACACCGACGCGCTGGCGCCGGTCACCGTGATGGCCAACGTGCTGGGCGCCCGGGAGCGGCCGCGGATGAGCGTCGACGAGCGGCTGCACCACCTGTTCGCGCGCATGCCCGACGCCCGGGTGCACCTGTACGGCAAGGCGGAACGCCCCGGCCGCAAGGTCGGTCACATCAACTTCCTCGGCGACTTCCCCGCCGCCGACACCGCCGGGCTGGCCGCGCTGCGGCGGCGCGCCGAGCTGGCGGCGCACTGGCTGTCCCACGGGCAGTGGACGGACGGATGGGACCCACACGAACAGGAGCGGCATCAATGAGCGTGACCGAAGCTCCTCGCGTCGCGGTGATCATGGGCAGCGACAGCGACTGGTCGGTGATGGCCGACGCCGCGGCCGCGCTGGCCGAGTTCGACGTGCCCGCCGAGGTGCGGGTGGTCTCGGCGCACCGCACGCCGGGGGTGATGTTCGACTACGCGCGCGACGCCGCCGGGCGGGGCATCGAGGTGATCATCGCCGGCGCCGGCGGCGCCGCCCACCTGCCCGGCATGGTCGCCTCGGCGACACCGCTGCCGGTGATCGGGGTCCCGGTGCCGCTGGGCCGGCTGGACGGGCTGGACTCGCTGCTGTCGATCGTGCAGATGCCCGCGGGGGTGCCGGTGGCCACCGTCTCCATCGGCGGCGCCCGCAACGCCGGCCTGCTGGCGGTGCGCATCCTCGGCGCCTCCGACCCGGGGCTGCGGGCCCGCATCGTCGAGTTCCAGACCCAGCTGGCCGACAGCGTGCGGGCCAAGGATGAGGCGCTGCAAAGGCTGCACGGTAAAGTTACCGGTCAGTAGCACTAGGAGGCGTTAGAGATGGCTGGATGGGCCGGAAACCCCGACTTCGATCTGTTCCAACTGCCCGAGGAGCACCAGGAGCTGCGTGCCGCGATCCGGGCGCTGGCGGAAAAGGAGATCGCTCCGCACGCCGCCGACGTGGACGAGAACTCCCGGTTCCCGCAGGAGGCGCTGGAGGCGTTGAACGCGGCGGGGTTCAACGCCGTGCACGTGCCGGAGGAGTACGGCGGGCAGGGCGCCGACTCGGTGGCGGCCTGCATCGTCATCGAGGAGGTCGCCCGCGTCGACACCTCGGCGTCGCTGATCCCCGCGGTCAACAAGCTGGGCACCATGGGGCTGATCCTGCGCGGCTCCGACGAGCTGAAGAAGCAGGTGCTGCCGTCGATCGCGGACGGCTCGGCGATGGCGTCCTACGCGCTCTCCGAGCGCGAGGCCGGCAGCGACGCGGCGTCGATGCGCACCCGGGCCCGCGCCGACGGGGACGACTGGATCCTCAACGGCGCCAAGTGCTGGATCACCAACGGCGGCAAGTCGAGCTGGTACACGGTGATGGCGGTGACCGATCCGGACAAGGGCGCCAACGGCATCTCGTCGTTCATGGTGCACAAGGACGACGAGGGCTTCACCGTCGGGCCCAAGGAGAAGAAGCTCGGCATCAAGGGCTCGCCGACCACCGAGCTGTACTTCGAGAACTGCCGCATCCCGGGCGACCGGATCATCGGCGAGCCGGGCACGGGCTTCAAGACCGCGCTGGCGACGCTGGACCACACCCGGCCCACCATCGGCGCCCAGGCCGTCGGGATCGCGCAGGGCGCGCTGGACGCCGCCATCGCATACACCAAGGAGCGCAAGCAGTTCGGCCGACCGGTCAGCGACAACCAGGGTGTGCAGTTCATGCTCGCTGACATGGCGATGAAGGTGGAGTCGGCCCGGCTGATGGTGTACCACGCCGCCGCCCGCGCCGAGCGCGGCGAATCGCACCTGGGGTTCATCTCCGCGGCGTCGAAGTGCCTGGCGTCCGACGTCGCGATGGAGGTGACCACGGACGCGGTGCAGCTGTTCGGCGGCTACGGGTACACGCAGGACTTCCCGGTCGAGCGGATGATGCGCGACGCCAAGATCACCCAGATCTACGAGGGCACCAATCAGATTCAGCGGGTGGTGATGTCGCGGGCGCTGTTGCGCTGAGCGTTGCGCGTGGCTGTTGGGAAAAGCCCAGCGGTACCGCATAGGATTTCCCCGGTGGGTGAAGTCCAGACCGACGGCCGGTAAACAGGCACCGGCCACCCGTCCACGCACCGCCACACAGCAATGGGTCTCATCGCGGCCAGGGGGTCTGCAGTGCAGAACGTGACTTCCCATGCCCGTCCACAGATGGCCGGGAATTGATACCAGCGCAGGCCGCGGTCACGCCGGCCGCGCAGCGGCAGTCGCTGAAGCCGTTGTCGGTGTTGTTGGTCGAGGACGACCGCGGCGACGCGGTGCTGGTGGAGGAACTCGTCACCGACGCGGTCACCGACATCCGGGTGGTGTGGGCGCAGTCGATGGCGCACGCCGAACGCGAGCTGGAATCCACCCGGCCCGATTGCGTGCTGCTGGATCTGCACCTACCCGACGCCAGCGGGATCGACGCGTTGAACCGCATCGCCAAGCTCGACGCCACCGTCCCGATCGTGGTGCTGACCGGGCTGAACGACGAGTACTTCGGGGCCTCCGCGGTGGCCGCCGGCGCCCAGGACTACCTGGTCAAGGGCCGGGTGGAGCCGGAGATGCTGCGCCGCGCGCTGCTGTATGCGATCGAGCGCAAACGCGCCGAGCTGATCGCCGCCGACCTGCACGCCACCCAGCTGCGGGCCCGGGAGAACGCGCTGCTGGAACGCGGGCTGCTGCCCTCCCCGCTGCTGCTGGACGATCCGGGCGTGGACATCGTCGCCCGGTACCGGCCCAGCCGCGAGGACGCGCTGCTGTGCGGTGACTTCTACGACGTGGTCCAGACACCGGATCGGGTGGTGCACGTGCTGATCGGCGACGTCGCCGGGCACGGCCCGCACGAGGCGGCCCTGGGGGCGGCGCTGCGGATCGCGTTCCGGGCGCTCACCCTGGCCGGCGTGCACGGCGTCGAACTGATGCGCCAGCTGGAGCGGGTGCTGCACTCCGAACGCACCGGCACCGGGATCTTCGCGACCGTGCTCAGCCTGGAGATCTCGCCGCAGCGGCCCGAGGTCAGCGTCATCCGCGCCGGCCATCCGGGGATGCTGCTGCAGGGCGGCGGCACCGTGGAATGGGTCGAACCGCCGGGCGGGCCGGCGCTCGGGCTGCGCGCCGACGACTGGCCGCGCCACCAGCTGCGGCTGCCCGCGGGGCACGGCCTGCTGTTGCTCACCGACGGGCTCTACGAGGGGTATTCGGGGCGCGGGACCCAACGGCTCGGCGAGGACGGCCTGCTCGCCCTGGCCCGCTCGCAGGTCGATCGCCCCGGCCCGGCGTTCGTCGACGCCCTGATCGACGGCGCCCAGCGACTGGCCCGGCCGCGCGGCGGCCTCACCGATGACATCGCCGTGCTCCGCGTCGAGAGGACCATCACGTGACCGCGCCGCGTCCGCTCCGGCTCACGCAGCTGACCGTGCGGGGATGGCTGGCCCTGGTGCTGTGGATCATGGGCACGACGGTGCTGATCGGGGCGCTGGTCGGGGCGGTGCTGCTGCACCGCACCGACCAGGTGTCGCGGCAGGTGGCCGACGGTGTCGGGCCGGCGCGGGTCGCGGCGGCCCGGCTGCAGGCGGCGCTGCGGGACCAGGAAACCGGCCTGCGCGGCTACCTGATCGCCGCGGACCGGCAGTTCCTGGCGCCCTACTACGACGGGCAGCGCACCGAGCAGGCGGCCGCCGACGAGATTCGCCGGCTGGTGGGCGGCAACGCCGGCAACACCGAGCTGATCGCCGACCTGGACGCGGTGGAGTCGGCCGCCGCCGACTGGCGGACCAACTACGCCGAACCCGTCATCGCCAGCGTCACCCCCAGGGCCCCCGCCGTCGTCAGCGCCCCGACCGCCGACCTCGGCAAGGCCAAATTCGACCATCTGCGAGCGCTTTTCGAGACCCAGAACACGCACCTGGCGCAGGCGGCGGCGAGTGCGACCGCCGAGCTGCACGAGATCAACGGCTGGCGCGACTGGGTGCTGGGTGCCATGGTGCTGGCCATTTTGGGGACGGGTCTGTTCCTGGGCTTGTTCAGCCGCGCCGCCATCACCCGCCCGATCGCGCAGCTGGCCGCGTCCTGCCGGCGCATCACCGAGGGCAACTTCGCCGAAACGATCGTTGCGCCCAAGCGGCCCAAGGACATTCGCGACATGGCCATCGACGTGGAGAACATGCGCAGGCGCATGGTCGAAGAACTCGACGTGTCGCGGTCGGCCCAGGAGCAGCTGGACGAGCAGGCCGCCGAATTGCGGCGCTCCAACACCGAACTCGAGCAGTTCGCCTACGTCGCCTCCCACGACCTGCAGGAGCCGCTGCGCAAGGTGGCGTCGTTCTGCCAGCTGCTGGAGCGGCGCTACGGCGACCAGCTCGACGAGCGCGGCCTGGAGTACATCGGGTTCGCGGTCGACGGCGCCAAACGGATGCAGGCGCTGATCAACGACCTGCTCACCTTCTCCCGGGTGGGCCGGCTGGGCACCACCGAGGCCGAGGTGCAGCTGGATGCCACGCTGGACGCCGGCCTGGCCAACCTGGCCGCCGCCGTCGAGGAAACCGGCGCCGAGATCGTGCGCCCCGCCGAACTGCCGCGGATCGTCGGGGACCCGATGCTGCTGACCATGTTGTGGCAGAACCTGATCGGCAACGCGATCAAGTTCCGGCACAAGGATCGCCGGCCCCGCGTCGTCATCGAATGCGCCCCCGGCGAAGGCACCCACGACGGCGAGTGGCTGCTGAGCGTGTCGGACAACGGCATCGGCATCCCGGAGGAGTTCTCCGACAAGGTCTTCGTCATCTTCCAGCGGCTGCACGGCCGGGAGGTGTACGCCGGCACCGGGGTCGGCCTGGCGTTGGTGAAGAAGATCGTCGAGCACCACGGCGGCACCGTCCGGATCGACACGTCCTACACCGACGGGACCCGATTCGAATTCAGTTTGCCCGTGCCCGGACCCGTCGACGAAACGGACGCAGTCGCTTTGGAAGGAGCGCAGCAATGACAACGGCCGGTAGAGCCATCGACATCCTGCTCGTCGAGGACGACCCGGGAGACGAGCTGATCACGCGAGAAGCCTTCGAGCACAACAAACTCAACAACAGGCTGCACGTGGCGCACGACGGCGAGGAGGGCCTCAACTACCTGTACCGGCGCGGTGAGTTCGCCGACGCGCCGCGGCCCGACCTGATCCTGCTGGACCTGAACCTGCCCAAATACGACGGTCGCCAGCTGCTGGAGAAGATCAAGTCCGACCCCGACCTGGCCCAGATCCCGGTCGTGGTGCTCACCACCTCCTCGGCCGAGGAGGACATCCTGAAGAGCTACAAGCTGCACGCCAACGCCTACGTCACCAAACCGGTCGACCTGGACCAGTTCATGAAGGCGGTCCGGCAGATCGACGAGTTCTTCGTTCAGGTGGTGCGGCTGCCCAGCGCCTGAGCGCCGGCCGGTCCCGGGCGTGCGCCCGGCACTCATTCACCCCTTATTCACCTCTCAGCCTTTGTCAAGGGTTTGTATATTCACGATTGATTAACTTTTGGTGGCCCCGGGCCGTCGGGGGCGGGAGGAGTTGCGTGAGTTTCGCTCGATCTGGCGCCGTACTGAGCCTGCTGGCCGCCGCCGCGTTGACGCTGACGGGGTGCGGCGGCGACTCCAAGTCGTCGTCGGGGTCGGGCGCGCACGTGGACTGCGGCGGCAAGAAGGTGCTCAAGGACAGCGGGTCCACCGCCCAGCAGAACGCGATCGAGCAATTCGTCTACGCCTACGTCCGGGCCTGCCCGGGCTACACGCTGGACTACAACGCGAACGGCTCCGGCGCCGGTGTCACGCAGTTCCTCAACAATCAGACCGACCTCGCGGGTTCGGATATCCCGCTGGACCCCACCACCGGCCAGACCGACCGGGCGGCGGCGCGGTGCAATTCGCCCGCCTGGGACCTGCCGACCGTGTTCGGGCCGATCGCGGTGACCTACCACCTCACCGGGGTGAGCGGGCTCAAACTGGACGGGCCGACCGTCGCGAAGATCTTCAACGGCGCCATCACCAAGTGGGACGACCCGGCGCTCAAGGCGGTCAATCCGGGCCTCAACCTGCCGTCGACGCCCATCGCGGTGATCTTCCGCAGCGACAAGTCCGGCACCACCGCCAACTTTCAGAAGTACCTGGACGGGGCGTCCAACGGCGCCTGGGGCAAGGGCACCAGCGAGATGTTCACCGGCGGCGTCGGGCAGGGGGCCAGCGGCAACAACGGCACCTCGGCGCTGCTGCAGAACACCGAGGGGTCGATCACCTACAACGAGTGGTCGTTCGCGGTCGGCAAGCAGCTGAGCATGGCGTCGATCATCACCTCGGCGGGGCCGGACGCGGTGCCCATCACCAAGGAGTCCGTCGAGAAGACCATCGCCGGGGCCACCTTTCAGGGGCAGGGCAACGACCTGGTGCTGGACACCTCGTCGTTCTACCGGCCCACCCAGCAGGGCGCCTACCCGATCGTGCTGGCGACCTACGAAATCGTCTGCTCGAAATATCCGGACGCGGCGACGGGGTCCGCGGTGAAGGCGTTCATGCAGGCCGCGATCGGTCCCGGCCAGGACGGTCTGGACCAGTACGGTTCCATCCCGCTGCCGGGTTCGTTCACGGCAAAGCTGTCGAGCGCGGTCAATGCGATTTCCTGACGACGCGACTGAACGTGACGGGTGTGACGGACGAGCGAAGGAGGCTCGACGGTGAGCGATAACGGGCCGGCCGCGCAGGTCGGGTCGTGGTTCGGCCCGTACCGCCTGGTGCGGCTGCTGCGCCAGGGCGGCATGGGCGAGGTGTACGAGGCCGAGGACACCCGCAAGCACCGGCTGGTGGCCCTGAAGCTGATCTCGCAGCAGTTCTCCGGGAACCCCGAGTTCAGCGCGCGGCTGCAGCGCGAAGCCGACATCGCCGGACGGCTGACCGAACCGCACGTGGTGCCGATCCACGACTACGGCGAGATCGACGGGCGGTTCTTCGTGGAGATGCGCCTGGTCGACGGCATCGATCTGGGCTCGCTGCTGCACCGGGAGGGGCCGCTGGCCCCGCCCCGGGCGATCGCCATCATCCGACAGGTCGCCGCCGCGCTGGACGCCGCGCATGCCGCCGGGGTGACGCACCGCGACGTCACGCCGGGGAACATCCTGGTCACCCCCAGCGACTTCGCCTACCTGGCGGACTTCGGGATCGCGCGGGCCGCCTCCGACCCGGGGCTGACCCAGGTCGGGACGGCGATCGGAACGTACTACTACATGGCTCCGGAGCGGTTCACCGACGACGAGGTCACCAACAGCGTCGACATCTATTCGCTGGCCTGCGTGTTGACCGAGTGCCTGACCGGGGTGCCGCCGTATCGGGCCGACACGGTCGAGCGGCTGGTCGCCGCGCACCTGACGAAGACGGCCCCGCCGCTGAGCCAGCTGCGCCCGGGTGGGTTCCCGCCCGCCCTGGACCGGGTGATCGCCAAGGGCATGGCCAAACGCCCCGAGGATCGCTACCGCACCGCGGGCGAATTCGCCGCCGCCGCGCACGAGGCGCTCACCACGTCCGAGCAGCGCAAGGCCGCCACGATCCTGCGCGACGGCCAGATCGCGGCGCTGGGCGCGGGCGCGGCCGAGCAGCGCTCGACGCACTGGCCGGACTCGTTCGCCCCGTCGCCGAGCGCGGAGACCGTCGTCGGCCCGTCGCCCGCCCGGGCGGGCGCCCCCAGCTCGGGGCTGATCCGCGCCGCCCCAACGGGTTCCGGCCGCGTGTATGCGCCCGGCCCGGACTTCGGGCGTCCCGTGGCCCCGACCGACAACAAGCGCAAACAGTGGATCATCGTCGGCGCCGTCGCCCTGGTCGCGCTGGTCGCCTTCGTGGTGGCGGTCGTCGGCTACCTGTCCACCGCATCCTCGGGACCCGCGAAGCAGGCCGGCGGCCAAAGTGTGTTGCCCTTCAACGGCATTGACTTCCGCCTCTCCCCGGGCGGCGTGACGCTGGACGGCGCCGGCAACGTCTACGTCACCAGCGAGGGCATGTACGGCCGGGTGGTGAAGCTGGCGGCCGGCTCGGGCGCCACGACGGTACTGCCGTTCAACGGGCTCTACCAGCCGCAGGGGCTGGCCGTCGACGGCGCCGGCACGGTCTACGTCGCCGACTTCAACAACCGGGTGCTCAGCATGGCCGCCGGCTCCAACTCTCAAAAGGAGCTGCCCTTCAGCGGTTTGAACTACCCGGAGGGGGTGGCCGTCGACAGCCAGGGCGGCGTGTACGTCGCCGACCGCGGCAACAGCCGGGTGCTGAAACTGGCGGCGGGATCGCAGAACCAGACGGTGCTGCCGTTCACCGGGCTGAACAACCCGGACGGGGTGGCCGTCGACCCGGCGGGCAACGTCTACGTCGCCGACACCGACAACAACCGGGTGGTGAAGCTCGACGCCGCGTCGAACACCCAGTCGGAGTTGCCCTTTCACGACCTGTCGGTGCCGTGGGGCATCGCGGTGGACAACGGCGGCACCGTCTACGTCACCGAGCACGACAAGAACGACGTCGTGAAGTACCCGCCGGGCGCCACCAGCGGCACCGTGCTGCCGTTCACCGCGCTCAACACGCCGTTGGCGGTGGCGGTGGACAGGGACCAGAGCGTCTACGTCGCCGACCGCGGCGACGACCGGGTGGTCAAGCTGGCGCAGTGAGGCTCACGACGCTGTCTGCGGTGCGCCCAGATACTCCTCGGTGTGCTGACCCAGCGCCGGGGGAGGGTCGGTGGCCCAGCCGGCCGACGCGGCCTCGAAGCTGGAATACCTTGCCGGAGTCCGGATTACCGTGACGGCGTCGGCGCCCTCGCCGACCTGCAGGGCGAGCTCGTTCTCGGCGAACAGCGGGGTGCCCACCACCTGCTTCCAGGTGTAGGCGTGGCAGGCCATCAGCCCGGCGGCCTGCAGCAGCCGGACCCATTCGTCGGCGGTCTTGGCGGCCAGCGCCTTCTCCAGCTCCTCGGTCAGCTCGGGGTAGTTCAGCGCGCGGGAGCGCTGGTCGGCGAACCGTTCGTCGTCGCGCAGGTCGGGCCGGCCGATGACCTCGCACAGCTTGTCCCAGTGCTTGGGCACGTACGCGCTGATCACCAGGTAGCCGTCGGCGGCCTTGAACGCGTCCGACGGCTGGGTGGCGAAACCAACACCCTTGCGCCGCTTGGGTTTTGACGCCGAGTCGCTCGGCTTGTGGTCGGCGTTCGGCTTGTTGAGGTGGATGGTCAGCTGGCTGGCCTGCAGGCTGACCGCCACGTCGTACATGGCGACCCGCACCACGTCGGCCACCCCGTGCCGCTCCCGGTTGAGCAGCGCGGCCAGCACCGCCTGGGCCAGCACGTGCCCGCTGGCGGCGTCGACCAGCTGGAACGGGATGATCTGGGGTTTGCCGGTAGGGGTGGGCATCCCGGTGGTCATGCCCGACTCGGCGGCCACCATCAGGTCCACCCCCGGCCGGCTGCCCTCCGGGCCGTTGCCGCCGTAGGCGGACAGCCGGGCGTAGACGAGTCTGGGATTGCGGCCCTGCAGCTCCTCGGGGCCCAGGCCCATGCGTTCCATCACCCCGGGCCGAAACCCTTCCAGCACAACGTCGGCGGTGTCGACCAGCCGCAGGATCCGCTGCTTGGCCTCGTCGTCGCGCAGGTCGGCCAGCACCGACTTCTTGCCCCGGTTGTGCGGCAGGAACAGGGTGGCCAGCGGCGGACGGCCGGGCAGCACGGCGGTGATGTGCCGGGCCGCCTCGCCGATCGGCGCCTCGATCTTGATGACCTCGGCGCCCAGGTCGGCCAGCACCTGACCGGCCATCGGCCCGGCGATGTTCTGGGTGAAGTCGAGCACCCGGAATCCGTCAAGGGGCTTGGGGGGCTTGCCGTTCGGCGTCTCGTGTGGCATGCGTTGGGTTCCTAACCTGCCTTGTTCAGCACCGCGGTGCAGTAGTAATTCTGGGCGAACGGCGCGCCGGGCTCGGTCGACTGCAGCGGCAGCCCGTTGTTGGCCAGCATCTGGTTCAGCGGTGTGCGCACCGGCTGCCAGCCCAGCTGCTGCAGGTAGCTGGCCGGGTCGTTGCGCTCGCCGGGGAAGCCCAGGTCGTCCAGGGCGACGTCCAGGCCGTGCCGCCGCCACTTTTCGCCGGCCGCATTCAGGGCGTCCCCGCTGGCGCCGGTGTTGGCGAAGACCTCGGCCACCAACTGGCTGCCGTCGGCGGACAGCGCGGTGACGTTGTCCAGCAACCGATCCTGGGCCTGCGGCGGCAGGAAGCCGAGGAGCCCCTCGGCGGCCCAGGCGGCGGGGCGCCCGACGTCGAAGCCCGCCTGCCGCAGCGCCGACGGCCAGTCGTGGCGCAGGTCGACCGCGACGGCGCGCACCGGCGCGGTGGGCTCGGCGCCGAGCTGGGCGATGGTGGCGGCCTTGAACTCGAGCACCCGCGGTTGGTCGATCTCGAACACCGTGGTGCCGGCCGGCCAGGGCAGCCGGTAGGCGCGGGCATCCAGGCCGGAGGCCAGGATCACCACCTGTCGGATTCCCGCGGCGCCCGCCTCGGCGAAGAACGCGTCGATGTAGCGGGTGCGGGCGGTGATCATGTCGGTCATGCGCTGCATGCCCCACGCCGCCCCGGGCACGTCGACGTCGGCGGCGTCCAGTTCGCCGGCGGCCCACCGGGTGAAGAAGTCGACGCCCACGGCGCGCACCAGCGGCTCGGCGAACGGGTCGTCGATCAGGCCGTCCCGGGTGGCCCGGGCCCGTCCGGCGGCCACCATGGTGGCGGTCGCGCCCACGCTGGTGGCCAGGTCCCAGGTGTCGTCGTCGGTGCGCGCCATCGAGGAATCCCCTTCCGCTCTACCGTTAGCCACAATAACTACCGGCGGCCGGGCGCATCCCGGCGCCCGGCCCCCCGCCCTCGCTGCCGCGCACAGGGCGGACTGGCGGCGCCGTGTGGCAGGGCGTGCGGGCCTGGCGGGGCGGGGAGTGCGGCTGTCAGTTCAGCCGGTAGCGGATCAGCCGGGAGCTGTTGGCCACCACCGCCACCGACGACGCGTTGTGCAGGATGGCGGCCAGCACCGGGGACAGCGCGCCGCCGGCGCCGATGATCAGCCCCGCGGCGTTGACGGCGATAGACATGCCGTAGTTCTCCCGGATGACGTCGACGGCGCGCGAGCCCAGGTCCCGCACGTCGAGCAGCCGGTGCAGGTCGTCGTTGGACAGCGCCACGTCGGCGGTCTCCACGGCGACGTCGGTGCCGGCCAGGCCCATCGCGATGCCGATGTCGGCGGCGGCCAGCGCCGGCGCGTCGTTGATGCCGTCGCCCACCATGCCGACGACGAAGCCCTCCTCCTGCAGATCGCGCACCGCGGCGAGCTTGTCCTCCGGCATCACCTCGGCGCGCCACTCGTCGATGCCGAGCTCGTCGGCCACCACCGCGGCGATGTCGGGGTGATCGCCGGTGAGCATCACGATTCGGCGAATACCGTTGGCGCGCAACTTCTTCAACACACCGGCGGCCTCGGGACGGACCTCGTCGCGCAGGCTGATCAGCCCGACCAGGGTGCCGTCCACGGCGAGCAGCAGCGGGGTCTCGGCCTGGCGGCGCAGCTTGTCCACCCACTCCTTGGCCTTCTTGGACACCTTGACCTTCTCGGCCTGCAGCAGCGACGGGCTGCCCAGCAGCAGGGTCCGGCCGTCGGCCCAGGTGCGCATGCCCAGCCCGACCAGTACCTCGCACTCCTCGTGCGGAGGAATGGTGATGTGGCGTTCCTCGGTGGAGCGGATCACCGCCTCGGCCAGCGGGTGCCGGGAGTGGATCTCGGAGCTGGCGGCATACGCCAGCACCTGCTCAGGCTCCCAATCCTTGTGCATGGCAACGATATTGGTGACCACCGGCCGGCCGACGGTGAGCGTGCCGGTTTTGTCGAAGACGATCGCGTCGACCTGGCCGGCCTGCTCGAGGTGTGAGCCGCCCTTGATCAGAATGCCGCGCCGGGCGCCGTTGCCGATCGCCGCGCTGATCGCCGTCGGGGTGGCCAGCCCGACCGCGCACGGGCAGGCGATCAGCAGCATCGTCATGGCCCGGCGGACGTCGCCGGTGACCGCCAGGGTGATGGCCGACACGATGAACGAGGTGGGAACGAAACGGCGCGAGAAGTTTTCGCCGACGGTCTGGATCGGCGCCCGGTCGTGCTGCGCCTCTTCGACCCGGGTGATGATGCGCCCGATGGTGGTCTGGTTGCCGACGGCGCGGGCGCGCACCACCAGGCGGCCGCGCACCACCACCGAGCCGGCATGCACCGGCATTCCGACCACCACGCTGACCGGCAGGTTCTCCCCGGTGATCGCGGACTGGTCGACGATCGCCTCGCCGTCGATCACCTCGCCGTCCACCGGGATGGCGACGTGGTCGTGCACCACCACCTCGTCACCGATCTGCAGGGTGTCGGTGGCCACCTGAATCTCGTTGTGCTCCAGGCGAATCCACGCCGTATCCTGGCTGCCGCGCAGCAGCTCGGAGATGGCGCGCCGGGTCCGGCGCAGCGTCAGGTCCTGCAGGTACTCGCCGATGTTGAGCAGCCACAGCACGGTCAGCGCGACCACGTTCTCGCGCAACACCAGGCTGGCCACGGTCGCCGCCGAGACCAGCGCGTCGGTGCCGGCCCGCCCCGACCGCAGCGAGCGCAGCGCGCCGCGCAGGAAGGGGTAGCCGGTGAACACGGTGACGCCGGTGGCGAACAGCCGGCCGCTGGGGCCCAGCAGCGGCGGGCGGGCGAACACGTAGCGGCGCACGCCGAGCAGGGCCAGCGCCGCGCCGCCGATCACCATGCGCAGCACGTCGGCGTTGCGGATCTCCGAGGAGTGCGGCGCGCGGGCCGGGATCAGCTCGGCGGCGACGTGGGCCGCCTCGCCGATGGCGGCCAGCACCGCGGACCGGTCGCAGCGCCGCGGTGAATACCAGATGACCACCGAGCCGGTGCGCGGGTAGGCGTGCACCACCCGCACGCCGTCGCACTTGGCCACCGCCTCTTCGACCGCCACGGCGCGCCGCGAGTCGGCGCGCACCCACCCGACCGACACCCGCATCCGTCCGGCTGCATCCGAAATGACTTGCAGCGCAGGGTCTTTAGTCAGGCCCTCGTC
This sequence comes from Mycobacterium timonense, assembly GCF_025821985.1. NCBI lineage: Bacteria > Bacillati > Actinomycetota > Actinomycetes > Mycobacteriales > Mycobacteriaceae > Mycobacterium > Mycobacterium timonense. Next base: position 58,807 of record NZ_JACKSY010000026.1, read on the forward strand.
GCCGATGGCGCGGACCGAGGCGAGATTCATCACGCGCGGTCAGTGCTCGTGGTCGTGGGTGTCGGCGATCGAGGGTGTGGGCGCCTCCTCGCCGATGCGCTCGCGGGCCTCGGCCATCACGTCGGCCAGCTTGAGCCGCGCCGACTCGGCGGCCTCCTCGGCCTTGCGGGTGCCGCGCAGTCCCAGTTCGGCCCCCTTGACGGCCGTCTCGTGCAGGGGCGCCTTGGCCACGGCCTTGCGCACCACCTCGTAGGCCGTCACGCCGACCAACCCGGTGACCACCGTCCCTGCCGCCTTCGCCAACAGCCCGTAGACCGCCATTGCCGCAACCTTCCTGTCGTGTGCGCGTTCAGCCCATGCTCGCACGACGTTAACATCGAAATATAGCGATATCAATATGTATCGGGCGCCCGAAGGCGGGCGCTCACAGCACCCGGGTGACCTTCTCGGATTCGATCCGGCGCTGCCGCACCGCCGGGTTGGCATTGGCGACCTGAACCAGCGAGCCGCCGACGGCCAGGATCGCCAGCAGCCCGTCCACCAGCGCGTCGGGATCCGGCCACGACGCGCTGGAGAGCACCCGGTCGGCCGCCGTCAAACCCCGTGCCGCCGCGGAACTTCGGCACTGCTGCAGCACCTGGTCGACCGAGCGGCCGTTTAGCGCTGGGCCCGGTCGCGGCTCGGGCACGATCTGGTCGCCGTGCACCCGCACCGCGGTGGCGTAGTCGGTCACCCCGATCGGCAGGTCGCTCACCGGGCGGCCGAACGGATCCAGCGACAGCACCGCCACCTCGCCGGCGCCGGTGGCGTCGGCCTCGTCCAGCCGCGGCGGCGTGCACAGGGCCAGATCGGCCGGGCCGGCGAGCACCGCCTCGGCGCCGATCCACCACACCCCGAACAGCACCGCCGCCGTCTGCCAGTGCGCGGGCAACAGGATCGCGACCCGGCTGGCCGGCCCGGCGCCGAGTTCGTCGCGCAGCAGGTTGCCGGTCTTGGCGGCCCAGTTGGCCAGCGTCACAGCGGAGAGCTCGATGCGCTCGCCGGTCGCGTCGTCGTAGTAGGTGATGCGCGGACCGACCGGATCGGCCCGCAGCATGGGATCCAGGATCGCCGCGGACAGCGTGCTCGATTGACGCACCGGCGCTAGTTTATGCACTCCGGCTTATCGGAGCCGGCGGTCAGGATCGGCGACGGCGCGGGCGCCTTGTCGTTGGTGCTCACCGCGCCGGCGGTGGACACCTTGGCGGGCATGATCGATTCGGTGCCCGACAGGCCCGAGCCGGGACCGCTGTAGTCGTTGGCCAGCACCACCCGCACCGCGCCCGGCGCCAGCGAGCTGTCGGCCACCACCGGCAACCCGCCCAGTTCCTTGGACACCTCTTTGGCGCCCAGGTCGTCGCTCTTGGCGGCGCGCACCTGGCTGGTCTTGACGTGCCCCCCGTCGTTGTTGCCCACCGTGCCGGTGGCAAAGCCCTTGGCGCTCAACACATCCGAGACGGCCGCGGCCAGACCGTTGATGTCGGTGTCGTTGACGACGCTGGCGGTGGTCTTGGCCGGGGTGTAGGCGATCTCCTCGGTCTTGCCCTGCTCCTGGTCGTGCAGCAGGCTGCCCACCCAGTCGGCGACCTGGTGCGGGTCCACCCGCACCACGCTCTGCATGCCGTCGTCGCTCCAGCCGGCGCCGTCCAGCACCGGGATGGTGGCGAACGCGACGTTGCCGCCGGCCAGCTTCTGCATCTGCTGCACGAAGTCCATCACGTCCCAGCCCGCGGAGATCACCACCGAGCGCTGCACGGCGGCCTCCAGCCGCTTGACCGTGGCGGGGCTGGACAGCGTCTGCCCGGAGATGACCCGGTGCGCCAGCGAGGCCATCACCACCTGCTGGCGCACCACCCGGTCCAGGTCGCCGCGCGGCAGTTCGTGGCGCTGGCGCACGAAGCTCAGCGCCTCCGGGCCGCTGAGCCGCTGCGGGCCGGCCGGGAAGTCGGCACCCGAAAGCGGTTCGAACACCGGCTCTTTGAGGCACACGTCGACGCCGCCGAGCGCGTCGGTGATCAGCGCGAAGCCGAGCAGGCCGATCTCGGCGTAGTGGTCGACGGTGACGCCGGTGAGGTCGGCGACGGTCTTGATCAGCGCCTCACGACCGGCCTCGGTGCCCTGGGCCGCGGCGTCCTCGGCCGAGTCGCCGGCCTTGACCAGGCTGGCGCGCTTGGCCTCCCGGGTCTGACCGTAGACACCGTTGATCTTGGTCTTGCCCAGCCCCGGGGCGGCGACGTAGGAGTCGCGCGGGATCGAGATCGCGGTCGCCGACTTCCCGTTGTTGGGGATGCGGATCAGGATGATGGTGTCGGTGTTGGTGGCCTCCTCGTCGCCGGCCCGCAGCGTCTCCAGCTCCTGCTGCGACAGCGGGTTGCCGTGCGCGTCGGTCCGGCTGTCCAGGCCCACCAGCAGGATGTCGATCGCGCCGTCGTCGCCGCCCTTGCCCAGCGACGGCGCCGACATGTGAAAGATGCCGTCTTCGAAGGACCGGACGTTGCTCCACGCGATCCCGGTGCCGAGCACGACCGCGAGCGTCAGCGCGGTGGCAATCACACGAACCACACGTTGCACAGGCATCCCACTACATTACTTGCGACACACTGGCTTCACGGGTAGCCGGCGCCCGCGTGCCCCGGCCGTCCCGGCGGCCCGAGGCCTCATGCCAAACTCGAACCATGTCAGGCAGGATCGTGATCGCCGGCGCCGGTGGGCAGCTGGGCGGCTATGTGAGCGCGCTGGCGGCTGGTCAGGGCCGTGACGTGGTGGCGCTGACGTCCGCGCAGTGGGACATCACCGACCCGGCGGCGGCCGAACGCATCGTGCGGCCCGGCGACGTGGTGATCAATTGCGCGGCCTACACCGACGTCGACGGCGCCGAGAGCGATGAGGCGGGCGCCTTCGCGGTCAACGAGGCCGGCCCCGGGCATATCGCGCGGGCCTGCGCGCGCGCCGGCGCCCGGCTGCTCCACGTTTCCACCGACTACGTGTTCGGCGGCGAGTCCCCGGCCGGCGCCCCGGACCGGCCGCGCCCCTACGAGCCCGGCGACCCCGTCGCCCCGCAGGGCGTGTACGCCCGCAGCAAGGCCGCGGGCGAGCGGGCCGTGCTGGCGGCGCTGCCGGATCCCGCGCAGGGCGTCGTGGTGCGCACCGCCTGGGTCTACACCGGCGGCACCGGCAAGGACTTTGTCGCGGTCATGCGCCGGCTGGCCGCGGGGGAGGGCCCGGTGCAGGTGGTCGACGACCAGATCGGGTCGCCGACCTACGTCGGCGACCTGGCGGCCGCGCTGCTGCAGATCGTCGACGACCGGGTGCCCGGGCCGGTCCTGCACGCCGCCAACGAGGGCGCGGTGTCCCGCTTCGAGCAGGCCCGCGCGGTCTTCGAGGAATGCGGCGCCGACCCGGCGCGGGTGCGGCCGGTGGGCACCGAGCACTTTCCCCGGCCGGCGCCGCGGCCGACCTACTCGGCGCTGGGCAGCCGCGAGTCCGCCGCGGCCGGGCTGCGGCCGCTACGGCCCTGGCGCCCTGCGCTTGTCGCCGCGCTCACCAACGCTGGTAGCCCGGCCGCGGCGGATCGACCGTTACCCTCTACGCGTGACTGACGTGCTGCCGGTGGTGACGGTGACCTATTCACCGGGCCCGCACCTGGAGCGCTTCCTGGCGTCGCTGTCGCTGGCCACCGAACGCGAGGTGTGCGTGCTGCTGGCCGACAACGGCTCCACCGACGGGACGCCGCAGGCCGCCGTCGAGCGCTACCCCAACGTGCGGCTGTTTCACACCGGCGCCAACCTCGGCTACGGCACCGCGGTGAATCGTGCTGTGGCACAGCTGGATCGCGGCGGCGAGTGGGTGATCGTCGCCAACCCGGACGTGCAGTGGGGGCCCGGCAGCATCGACGCGCTGCTGGACGCCGCGGCGCGCTGGCCGCGGGCCGGCGCGCTGGGCCCGCTGGTGCGCGACCCCGACGGGTCGGTGTACCCGTCGGCGCGGCACCTGCCCAGCCTGGTGCGCGGCGGCATGCACGCGGTCGTCGGGCCGTTCTGGAAGAACAACCCGTGGTCGACGGCCTACCGCCAGGAGCGGCTGGAGCCCAGCGAGCGGCCGGTGGGCTGGCTGTCGGGTTCGTGCCTGCTGGTGCGCCGCTCGGCATTCGAGCGGGTCGGCGGGTTCGACGAGCGCTACTTCATGTACATGGAGGACGTCGACCTCGGCGACCGGCTGGGCAAGGCCGGCTGGCTGTCGGTCTACGTGCCGTCGGCCGAGGTGCTGCACCACAAGGGCCACTCCACCGGGGCCGACCCGGCCAGCCACCTGGCCGCCCACCACCGCAGCACCTATATGTTTCTGGCCGACCGGTATTCCGGTTGGATGCGCGCGCCGCTGCGCTGGGCGCTGCGCGCGTCGCTGGCGGTGCGCGCCCGGCTGATGGTGCGCAGCGCGCTGCGCGAGTCCGGGCGGCGGGTAGAAGGGCGGCACTGAGGTGGGAACTCCCGAAGTCGACGTGGTGATCCTGGTGGGCGGCAAGGGCACCCGGCTGCGGCCGCTGACCCTGTCGGCGCCCAAGCCGATGCTGCCCACCGCCGGGCTGCCGTTCCTCACCCATCTGCTGTCCCGGATCGCCGCGGCCGGCATCGAGCACGTCATCCTGAGCACGTCGTATCAGGCCGCGGTGTTCGAGGCGGAGTTCGGCGACGGCTCCAAGCTGGGTCTGCAGATCGAGTACGTGACCGAGGAGCGGCCGCTGGGCACCGGCGGCGGCATCGCCAACGTCGCCGGCCAGCTGCGGCACGACACCGTGATGGTGTTCAACGGCGACGTGCTCTCCGGTGCCGACCTGGGCCAGATGCTCGACTTCCACGCCGCGCAGCAGGCCGACGTCACCTTGCACCTGGTCCGGGTGAGCGATCCGCGCGCGTTCGGCTGCGTGACCACCGAGGACGGCCGGGTCACCGCGTTCCTGGAGAAGACCCAGGACCCGCCGACCGACCAGATCAACGCCGGCTGCTATGTCTTTGCCCGCCGCGTCATCGACCGGATCCCGCGCGGCCGCGAGGTGTCGGTGGAGCGCGAGGTGTTCCCCGCGCTGCTGTCCGATCCCGACGTCACGGTGTGCGGCTACGTCGACGCCACCTATTGGCGCGACATGGGCACCCCCGAGGACTTCGTGCGCGGCTCGGCGGATCTGGTGCGCGGCATCGCGCCGTCGCCGGCCCTGCACGGCCACCGCGGCGAGCAGCTGGTGCACGACGGCGCGGCGGTGTCGCCGGGCGCCGTGCTGATCGGCGGCACCGTCGTCGGCCGGGGCGCCGAGATCGGCCCCGGCGTCCGGCTGGACGGCGCGGTGATCTTCGACGGCGTCAAGGTGGAGGCCGGCAGCGTGATCGAGCGCTCGATCGTCGGGTTCGGCGCGCGCATCGGCCCGCGGGCGCTGATCCGCGACGGGGTGATCGGCGACGGCGCCGACATCGGGGCGCGCTGCGAGCTGCTGCGCGGCGCCCGGGTGTGGCCCGGCGTGTCGATTCCCGACGGCGGGATTCGCTACTCCTCCGACGTCTGAGGCTCGCGTTCGCTTTCGCTTTCGCATTCGTTTCGCCGGGCGTCACGCCAGCGTGACGCCCGCCGCCGGCGGCCACGCTAGCGTGACGCTCGCGTGGCCTGGGCGACCAGATAGGCCAGCGCGTGATCGGTGCCCGCGGGTAGCGCGTCGACGGGCCACCAGCGCAGGTCCTCGGACTCGTCGCTGATCGCGATCCGGGCGCCGGCCGGCGCGTGCGCGACGAATTGCAGATCCAGATGCCGGGTGGGCAGCCCCAGCGAGCAGGTCACCGGATGCACGTGCAGCGCGGCCAACCCGGGCGCCATCCGCAGCCCGTCGATCCCGGACTCCTCGGTGGCCTCGCGCAACGCCGCCGCGACGATGCCGGCGTCGTCGTCGTCGCAGTGCCCGCCCAACTGCACCCACCGGCCCAGCCGGCGGTGCAGGGTCAGCAGCACCCGGTCGCCGGTGTGGTCGAGCACCAGCGTCGACGCGGTGACATGCCCGGGCTCGCACTCCCGCCGGCACGCGTCGGGGCGGGCGTGCACGAACGCCAACACCGCGTGCCGCAACGAATCCTGGGCCGCATCGGGCGGATCCCACTGCGTCAGCAGCGCCAGCACCGAGTCGCGCACGCTCACCGGGATGCCCGCCGTTTCCGGCGATCCCGCAGACACGCCCAGGCCGCGCGGCAGTCCGCCACCGCCCGGGGCGGGACGCCCAGCGCGTCGATCAGCACCCGGCGGTCCACGACGTCCAGCGCCTTGTCCAGCTCGCCGGCCTTCAGCAACAGGTCGACATCGCCGACCAGATCGGCGTCCGCGCACTCCGGCCGGGGGAGCGGCAGCTGCTCGGCCTCGCGCGGCTCCAGCTCCAGCACGCCCCCGCCGTAGCTGCGGCCCATGATCTCGGCGAACGCGAACGTGACGCTGTTGTGGAACACCGCGGCCAGCGCCGCCGGGTCGACGCCCGGCCCAACCCGCACCCGGTGCACGGTGTCGGTGCTGGTGGCCCCCGCGGCGTTGACCGTCAGCCGGGGCGCGGCGTGGATCTGGCGCAGCAGGAACAGGTCGGGCTGCCACAGCGACGGCGTGCTCCACCACGGCGTGCGGATCGAGCACTTGTAGCCGCGGTGCACCCCGGCCGCCTCCCCGGCGCGGATGTGCGCGGTCAACGCGGGATCGGCCGGCTTGCGCGGCGCGTTGAGCAGCCAGCCGCGCTGCCCGGCGGCGAGATCGCTTGCCCGGCAATCGGTGTCGTAGATCAGCCCGGACAGCTGGGCGCTGCGCGAGACGAGGGGCACGCAGTGCCGGCGCAGCCCCAACGCGGTCACCTGCTCGTCGGTGAAGGTGAAAAAGGCGTTGCGGCCGGTCACGATGCCCACGTCCACCTCGGCGAGCGCGCCCAGCCGGGTCAGCGTCGCCGAGGCCTTGAGCGCGCGCAGCAGCTCGATCGCGGCCGGGTCCAGAAAGTACTTGGTCCACTTCTCGTGCTCGTGCAGCAGCGCGGGTGCGGACGCCAGGCGCTCGACGTCGATGTCCGCCAGGGCGTCCGCGCCGGCCAGGGTCACGGTGCGGATGCGCGCCGGACCCGTCCCGACCACGCCGCAGAACAACACCACCTCCTGCAGGACGCCGTCGAACACCAGCCGCTCGAAGGTCAGCAGCGTGATGTCGCGGAATCGGCTCAGCAGGAACTCGCGCAGCTGCGCGGCGTAGCCGACCTGCAGCAGCTCGGCCGGAAGCACCAGCCCCACCCGGCCGCCGTCACGCACCAGCACGGTGCCGGCCACCACGAACGGCACCCAGGCGTTGGTCAGCCGGGTCGGCCGCAAACCCTCGCGCCGCAGCAACGCCAGCGCCGGATCGCGTTGCGGCGACGCCCAATTGCCGAACCGGATGTAGGGCGGATTGCCGGCGACGCCGTCCCAGCCGCCGTCCTCGGCGGTGGCGAGCCAGCTGAACAGGCTCTCGGCGGACACGGGTGCGAATCGCCGGGCCTTGGCCGCCTCGTGCGGGATCAGCTCGACGCCGTGCACCCGGTCGCTGAGCCGGGCCAGCTCGCGCAGGATCGCGCCGTCGCCGCAGGAGGGTTCGACGATCCTCGGCCCGGCCCGGCGCACCCAGCGGGACAGGAACCGCGCCACCGGCGCCGGCGTGTAGTAGCCGCCGCGGACCTTGTCGGCCGAGGCCGCCGCCTTGCCCGCGAACGTCGTCACGCGCTCAGTATCACTTGCGGATCAGCAGATCCCCAGGGTCCGCCGGATCCCGCGGCCCGGCGGGTTCGGCGGCATAGCCGATGGCGATGGCCCCCAACGGCTCCCAGTCGGCGGGCAACCCGAGCACGGCGCGCACCAGGTCGGCGGCGAAGATCGTGGAGCCGATCCAGCAGCTGCCCAGGCCGCGCACCGCCAACCCGACCAGCAGGGCCTGCACGGCCGCGCCGACCGCCACGGTGAACATGGTGTGCTCGGCGTCGGTGCGGGCGGCGTCGGGATAGCTGTGCGCGCCGTCGGGGACCAGCATCGGGATGACGACTTCGGGCGCGTCGTAGAGGATCTGGCCGCGCGCCACCCGGCGTTCGATCGACTCGGCGGGCCGGCCGTCGCCGGCCAGGTCGGCGCGCCACTTGTCCTTCATCGCGTCCAGCAGCCGGGTCCGCACCGCCGGGGTCTGCAGCCAGACGAACCGCACCGGGCGGGTGTGGTGCGGGGCCGGCGCGGTCAGGGCCTCGGCGACGGCCTCGCGCACCAGCTCCGCGGGCACCGGCTCGGCGCTGAACCGGCGCACCGAACGGCGCAGCAGCTGCGCCTGGCGGCGGCCCAACTCGATGGCCTCGGCGGTGCCCAGCCAGAACAGGTCCTCGGTGCCCGGCCGCAACAACTGCCGGGCGGTCGACCCGTCGTCGGTCACCGACAGCCCACGCACCACCGCCACCGGCATCGCGGTCAGTTTGCCCTTCACCAGATCGGCGGCCGCGGCGATCTCGTCGGCGATCGCCACCTCGGTGACCAGCAGCTCGTTGCCGTGCTGATCCACCGCACCCGAATAGCCGTGCAGCACAGCCAGTCCCGCCGCCCCCACCGCGGCGTCGGTCTGGCCGTTGCGCCAGGCGCGGCCCATGGTGTCGGTGACCAGCACGGCGACCTCGACGCCCAGCAGCTCGCGCAGCCGCGCGCGCAGCGCCGCGGCGCTGGCGTCGGGGTCCAGCGGCAGCAGCGCCAGCTCGTCGCGGCCGACGTTGGATCCGTCCACCCCGGCGGCGGCCTGCACCAGCCCGTGCCGGTTCTCGGTGATCAGGGTGCGGCCCTTGCGGGCCAGCACCCGGACGGCTTCCTCGTCGACCAGCTTGCGCCGCAGCCGATCGCGTTCCTCGGGATCGGCCGGCGCCGGCACCAGCCGGCCCTCGCACTTGGAGACGGCCTTGCTGGTGACGACGACGACGTCGCCGTCGCGCAGCCACGGCGCGGCCTTGGCGACGGCCGCCCCCAGATCGTCGCCGGGGCGGAATTCGGGCAGCCCGGCCACCGGCAGGATCTCGATCGGGGCGGCGGTGCCGTGCTCGCCGGCGGGACTCACGGCGTCACGCCCGCCAGCTGCAGCCCCGCGCTGACCATCTCGGCGGTCGCCGCGGGGTCGGTCATCATCAGCGGCACCGCGCGCACCGCCACCCCCTCGATGTCGGCGTGGTCGTCCTGGCTCACCAGCCAGCAATCCAGGATCCCGGTGCCCCGCCGCGCGCCGTAGTGGCGGCCGACGGCCTCGGCGGTGGATTCCACCCCGATCACCGACAGGCAGGCATCGGCCATGCCGCGCAACGGCTTTCCGCCGATGATCGGGGAGTAGCCGACGATCGGCGCGCCGGCCGCCCGCAACGCGCCGCGGACGCCGGGTACGGCCAGGATGGCCCCGACGCTCACCACCGGGTTGGACGGGGCGATCAGGATGACGTCGGCATCGGCGATGGCGGCGATGGTTTCCGTTGTCGCGGCTGCCTTTTCGGCGCCGACGAACGCGAAGCTGTGGGTGGGCACCTGGGCGCGGTAGCGCACCCACCACTCCTGGAAGTGGATGGCCCGCCGGCTGCCGTCGTCGGGATCGGTTATCACCACGTGTGTCTCGCACCGGTCGTCGCTGACCGGAAGCAGCCGCGCGCCGGGTTGCCAGCGGTCGCACAGCGCGGCGGTGATCTGTGTCAGCGGGTAGCCGGCGTTGAGCATCTGGGTGCGCACCAGGTGGGTGCCGATGTCGCGGTCGCCCAGACCGAACCAGTCCGGCTGCACCCCGTAGCGCGCCAATTCCTCTTTGGCGTGCCAGGTTTCGTCGCGGTGCCCCCACCCTCGCTCCGGGTCCACACCTCCACCTAAGGTGTACATGCAGGTGTCCAAATCGGGGCAGACGCGCAGTCCGTGGATCCAGGCGTCATCGCCAATGTTGACGATCGCCGTCAGCTCGTGGCTGCCCGCCGCCGTGTCCGGGCGCCCGTGCGTATGCCGTTGCGCACGAAACTGACCCAGCCCGAACAACTGTTGAACACCCAGCAGGAAGCGGGCGCCGCCAACCCCACCGACCAGAACGGTGACCTTCACTTGAGCCTCACAGAGCACGACAGTACTGCCCGGCGACGCTGCGGTGTCGGGCCCGTCGCGGGCGCCTCAAAGTTGAGGTTGCACACGGCTTGTCGGGAAGCTGGTGGGGAAATTGTGAACGGTGTGATCGACACGCCGAAGGCGCAAAACAACAGAAACGCCGAAATTCGATCACGAGATGGTATGGAAATGCGCCAAAGTGCTTGACCCGGCAGGTCAACCCGTGTCTAATCACATCAGTGTCATTTCCCGGTTGGCCGGCCGACTCCGGTGTCGCAGACCGAGATTCGATCACTTGTTCGAATTGTCTGTACATCAGAACAGTGGGAACCAATCACACTCCAATCAAGCTGAGGAGGCGGACGACCGTATGTCTTACGAAAATCTTCGAGGCGCCATGGCGGGCACGCCGCACACCCCGATCGACTCGGCGCCGGCCCGTCCCGTCCGGCCGCACTTGACCGTGGTTCCTGATGCGCCAGTCGCATTCGAGCCCGAGCCGCTGCCGGCGCCCGTCGCCGACCAGTGGCAGGACCGGGCGCTGTGCGCGCAAACCGACCCGGAGGCCTTCTTCCCGGAGAAGGGCGGCTCCACCCGCGAGGCCAAGAAGATCTGCCTGGGCTGCGAGGTGCGCCACGAGTGCCTGGAGTACGCACTCGAGCACGACGAGCGCTTCGGCATCTGGGGCGGTCTGTCCGAACGCGAACGCCGCCGCCTCAAGCGCGGCATCATCTGACCCGCTCCCGCAACGACCGGGGGTCAGTCGTCGTCGATCGTCGGGTCGATGACCGAGGGTTCCACGTCGAGGTAGATGGCGACCTGGGCCACCAGGATTTCGTGCAGTAATTCCCCGAGTTCCACGGTGTCCTTGGCCCGTCGCTCAATTGGCTTGCGGAACAACACAATTCGCGCTCGCGTGGCGTTGCCGCGGATGTCGACACCGGCGGGGATCAACCGGGCCAGCGGAATCGGGCCGTCGGCGATCACCTCCGGCGGCCACTGCACACTGTCGGGATCCTTGGCCGAGATGCGCGGGATCTCGTCGACCGCCACGTCCAGGTCGGCCAGCCGGTCCTGCCAGTCCCGCTCGATGGGTTCGTAGGCCTCCAGCACCGCCATGTCGAAGCGTTCGGCGCGGCTGCGCCATCCCGGCACGGTAGGCGGCAGCAGCGGGCCGCGCATGTCGCGGCCCCTGCGCGAGAGCCGGCGCGGAGCCGATCGTCGCGAAAACCGGCCGCTTCGGCCGGAGCTGCGCGAATCGCCACGGGATTCACTCATCGGGCCGATGGTAACGGTTACACATCGGGGGCCGCGGCGTTGCGCGTGTCCGGCGCTTCGGCGGCGTTTGCGCACGATAGCCTTTCGAGCGTGAACGTTCCCCGTCGCTGTTGCCGGCCCGGGTGCCCGCACTACGCCGTGGCGACCCTGACGTTCGTCTACTCGGACTCGACGGCAGTCGTCGGCCCGCTGGCGACCGCACGGGAACCGCATTCCTGGGATTTGTGCGTCAACCACGCCGGCCGGATCACCGCCCCGCGCGGATGGGACCTGGTGCGCCACGCCGGGCCGCTGCCCACGCACCCCGACGAGGACGACCTGGTCGCCCTCGCCGACGCGGTCCGCGAAGGCGGTTCGGCCGAACGCACGCTGCCCTACGCCGGTGCGGCGGTGCCCCGAAACGGCTTCGGCGATCCGCACCTTCACCCCGGCGGCGCCCAGGCCACCGCGCCGAGCAGCAGCCTGATCGCCCCGCCCGAGCAACGTTCCGGACGGCGCCGCGGGCATCTGCGGGTGCTGCCCGACCCCAGCGACTGACCCGGCCGCACCCGATGGGGGCGCACCCAAATCCGCGCGCACCGCGGCGGCCGGTGTTCTCCCCGGCCCGATAGGCTGGCGGCCAAGAGTTCACGTCGTCAGGAGTCCCGCATGTCCCGGCCCGCCGCGACTGTCCACCGTGTCGTCAAGGCGTACGACGTGCGTGGGCTGGTCGGCGAAGAGCTCGACCAGCCGCTGGTCGCCGACCTCGGCGCGGCCTTCGCCAAACTGATGCGCGCCGAGGGCGCCGGCCAGGTCGTCATCGGCCACGACATGCGCGACAGCTCACCCACCCTGGCCGCCGCGTTCGCCGCCGGGGTGACCGGGCAGGGTCTGGACGTGGTGCGCATCGGGCTGGCGTCCACCGATCAGCTCTACTTCGCCTCCGGCCTGCTGGACTGCCCCGGCGCGATGTTCACCGCGAGCCACAACCCGGCGGCCTACAACGGGATCAAGCTGTGCCGCGCCGGCGCCCGGCCGGTCGGCGCCGACAGCGGGTTGCGCATCATCGCCGACGACGTGATCGCCGGCGTCGAGGACTACGACGGGCCACCGGGATCGGTCGGCGACCGCGACGTGCTGGCCGACTACGGGCGGTTCCTGCGCTCGCTGGTAGACACCTCCGGGCTGCGCCCGCTGCGGGTCGCCGTCGACGCCGGCAACGGCATGGCCGGCCTCACCACGCCCGCGGTGCTCGGCCCGATCGAGTCGATCACGTTGGCGCCCTTGTACTTCGAGCTCGACGGCTCCTTCCCGCACCACGAGGCCAACCCGCTGGACCCGGCCAACCTGGTCGACCTGCAGGCCTACGTGCGCGAGACCGGCGCCGACATCGGCCTGGCCTTCGACGGCGACGCCGATCGCTGCTTCGTGGTCGACGAGCGCGGCAACCCGGTGTCGCCGTCGACCGTGACCAGCCTGGTGGCCGCCCGCGAACTCGGCCGCGAGATCGGCGCGACGATCATCCACAACGTGATCACCTCGCGCGCGGTGCCCGAGCTGGTCAGCGAGCGCGGCGGCACCCCGCTGCGCTCGCGGGTGGGGCACTCCTACATCAAGGCACTGATGGCCGACACCGGCGCGATCTTCGGCGGCGAGCACTCGGCGCACTACTACTTCCGCGACTTCTGGGGCGCCGACTCCGGGATGCTGGCCGCGCTGTACGTGCTGGCCGCCCTCGGCGAACAGGACCGCCCGCTGTCCGAGCTGACCGCGGACTACCAGCGCTACGAGTCGTCCGGCGAGATCAACTTCACCGTCGCCGACGCCGGGCAGTGCACCGAAGCGGTGCTGAGGTCGTTCGGCACCCGGATCCACTCCCTGGACCACGTGGACGGGGTGACCGTGGACCTGGGCGACGGCAGCTGGTTCAACCTGCGCAGCTCCAACACCGAACCGCTGCTGCGGCTCAACGTGGAGGGCCGCACGGCAGAGGACGTCGCCGCGGTGGTCGCCCAGATCAGCGCCGAGATCGCCGCGATCACCGCGGGAACGACGACCGAGGCGGACGCGGGGGCGGCGCCGTGAACGCCACCCGCGCAATCGATCTGGAGGACACCGAGGGCCTGCTGAGCGCCGACCGCGACGGCCTGCTGCGGGCCGCGTCGTCGGCCGGCGCGCAGGTGCGGGCCATCGCCACCGCGGTCGAGGAGGGCGCGCTGGAGCCGCTGCGGGTCGAGGACCGGCCGCGCAGCGTGATCTGGGTGGCCGGCCGCGGAACCGCCGAGACCGCCGGGGTGATGCTGTCGGCGACGCTCGGGGGAGTGGCCTCGCAGCCGTTCGCGCTGGCCGGCGAGGCGCCGCCGTGGGTGGGCCCGCTCGACGTGCTGGTCGTCGCCGGCGACGACCCCGGCGACCCGGCGCTCGTCGCCGCCGCCGCGACCGGGGTCCGCCGCGGCGCGCGGGTGGTGGTCGTCGCGCCGTACGAGGGACCGCTGCGCGATTCCACCGCGGGCCGCGCCGCCGTGCTGGCGCCCCGACTGTGGGTGCCCGACGAGTTCGGCCTGTGCCGGTATTTGGCCGCCGGGCTGGCGGTGGTCCACGCCGTGGACCCGCGGCCCAGCGTCGACCTGGGGCTGCTCGCCGACGAGCTGGACGCCGAGGCGCTGCGCAACAGCGCCGGGCGCGAGTTGTTCACCAACCCGGCCAAGCTGCTGGCCGCGCGGATCGCCGATCGCCAGGTCGCGCTGGCCGGCGACAGCGCGGCGACCCTGGCGCTGGCCCGGCACGGCAGCTCCGTGCTGTTGCGGGTGGCCAACCAGGTGACCCCGGCCACCGGGCTGCCCGACGCGGTGGTCGCCATGCGCGCGGCGGTGCCGCGCGCCCTGGAGGATCCGGACGCCGCGCTGTTCCACGACGAGCAGATCGACGGGCCGCTGCCACCCCGGCTGCGGGTGCTGGCGGTGGTGCTGGCCGCCGAGCAGACGGTGGTGGCCGCCCGCACGGCCGGGCTCGACGACGTGTACCTGCTGGCCGCCGAGGATGTGCCCGACGGCCCCGGCGGCTCGGCCGGCTCCGGCGTGTCACCCGCACTCGGCGGGCCCGGGCGGACCGAGCAGCAGCTGGCGGTGCTGGCCGTCCGGCTGGAGATGGCCGCCGTTTACATGCGACTGGTGCGGGGATAGATAGAACAGTGGAGCTGCTTCGCGGGGCTTTGAGAACATACGCATGGGGTTCGCGTACCGCCATCGCCGAATTCACCGAACGACCGGTGCCGGCGGCGCATCCGGAGGCCGAACTCTGGTTCGGCGCCCACCCGGGCGACCCGGCCTGGCTGGAGACCGACAACGGCGAGATCACGTTGCTCGACGCGCTGCGCGCCGACCCGGAGGGACAGCTCGGTCCGGGGTCGCGGGCCCGGTTCGGTGACGTGCTGCCGTTTTTGGTCAAGGTGCTGGCCGCCGACGAGCCGCTGTCGCTGCAGGCACACCCGAGCGCCGAGCAGGCGGCCGAGGGCTACCTGCGCGAGGAGCGGCTCGGCATCCCGCTGAACTCGCCGGTGCGCAACTACCGCGACACCTCGCACAAGCCGGAGTTGCTGGTCGCGCTGTATCCGTTCGAGGCGCTGGCCGGGTTCCGCCCGGCGTCGCGCACCGTCGAGCTGCTGCGGGCGCTGGCCGTCTCCGATCTCGATCCCTTCATCGAGTTGCTGGGCGACCAGTCCGACGCCGACGGCCTGCGCGCGCTGTTCACCACCTGGATCACCGCCCCGCAGCCCGACATCGACGTGCTGGTGCCCGCCGTGCTGGACGGCGCAATCGCCTACCTCAGTTCGGGCGCAACGGAATTCGCGGCCGAGGCCAAGACCGTGCTCGAGCTGGGCGAGCGCTATCCCGGCGACGCCGGGGTGCTGGCGGCGTTGCTGCTCAACCGGGTCAGCCTCGCCCCGGGCGAGGCCATCTTCGTCTCGGCCGGCAACCTGCACACCTATCTGCGGGGCTTCGCCGTGGAGGTGATGGCCAACTCCGACAACGTGTTACGCGGCGGCCTGACCCCCAAGCACGTCGACGTGCCCGAGCTGCTGCGGGTGCTCGACTTCGCGCCCACCACCGAGGACCAGCTGCGCCCGCGCGTGCGGCGCGAGGGCTTCGGGCGGATCTATGAGACCCCGACCGACGAGTTCGCCGTCGCGCTGTTGGAGCTGGAGGACGAGTACGTCGGCCACGAGGTGGACGCCACCTGCAGCCACGACGGCCCGCAGATCCTGCTGTGCATCCAGGGCTGCACGACCGTGCACGGCAAATCCGGCTCGCTGCGGCTCAAGCGCGGCATGGCCGCCTGGGTGGCCGCCGACGATGCCCCGATCCGGCTGGTCGCCCACGAACCCACCAAGCTGTTCAGGGCGACGGTCGGGCTGTAGCGGTCCCCGGCCGGCCCGCCCCGCGGCGCTGCCCCAGCCACAGCCGCATGTTGTGCCCGACGGCGCGCCCGACGATGCGGGGCGGCGGGATCAGGTAGAGGCTGTCCAGCAGCGAGAACCGGCGCAGAAACCATTCCGCCAGAACGGGTTCGGTCTCGGCGGCGCCCAGGAACTGGTCGAACAGCGCGCCCGACGGTCGCCACCACCACGGGGCGGGTCGTTTGGTGGTGGCGTGGTGGAAGGTGACGTCGCCGATGGCGTTCATCGTCCACACCGGGAAGGTGGTCTTGGCGGTGGCCCGGTACAGCGCCGCGGCCAGCCGGTCGTCGGGGCATCGCAGCGCGCGGCGCAGATGACCGGCCTGCAGCGCGGTCATCGTCATCCCCTGGCCGAAGGTGGGGTTGAAGCTGGCCACCGCGTCGCCGAGGGCGACGATGCCGGCCGGGACGCGGTCCAGCTTGTCGTAGCGGCGCCACCGGCTGGCCGGAAAGGCGTGAAACGCGGGATCGCCCAGCGGCTCGGCCCGGGCCAGCGCGTCGCCGAAGTGGGCGGGCAGCAAGCGGCGCGCCAGCGTCAGCATTTCGGGGAACGTGCGGGGCGGTTTGGCGTCGGCCACCCCGAACGTGGTCAACACCCAGACCCGGTCCTCGTAGCACAGCATGCCCAGCCCCAGCGGCTCGTCGTGCGAGGCGCCGGCCACCACCACCTTCTGGGCGATCAGCCCGTCGGGGATGCGGAAGTGCTGGGTGGCGTAGTTGATGCCGATGTCGATCACCTCTTCGGGTGGGCGCTGAAAACCCCACTGCGACAACCACACCGGCAATCGGGTGCCGCGCCCCGCCGCGTCGACCACCAGATCGGCGGCGACGAACTCCGCGGACCCGCCGGCGACCGGGTCCAGCCACACCCCGGTCACCCGCGCTCGCGCCGGGTCGAACCGCGGCTGGGCCACCGAGCGGCGCAGCACCGTCACGTTGCCGATGGCGTGCACCCGTTTGCGCAGCTGCCATTCCAGCTGCGGACGGCTGGGCACGTAGGCGGTGAACTCGTCGCGCAGGGTTTGCCCGGTGCCCAGCACGTGGCCGGCGGCGCCCAGATGGATGCACTCGGGCCGGTTGTGCAGCCGGGGCACGCCGGCGGCCGTCATGTCGTCGAGCAGGCCGGGAAACAGCTTCTCGAATTCGATCGCCCCGCGCGCCATCAGCAGGTGCAGGTGCCGGTCCTGCGGGACGGTCGCCCGGCTGGCCGGCGCGGCCGGCAACTCGTCGCGCTCGCAGACCGTCACCGCCGAATACGACTCCGACAGCACCCGCGCCGCGCACAGGCCGGCGATGCTTCCCCCGATGACCAGCGCGTGCTCCCGCGCGTTTGCTTTGCCGTCCGGCATCTGCGGAGACTACCCAGTACTGTGACGGACCAATGGCTCCCAGCGTTGGGAAAGGGCGGTTGAATGGCCAGTCGATGGCGGACGAAGTCGGTGGAACAGTCGATCGCCGACACCGACGAGCCGGACACCCGGCTGCGCAAGGACCTGACCTGGTGGGACCTGGTCGTGTTCGGCGTCGCGGTGGTGATCGGCGCCGGCATCTTCACCGTCACCGCGTCGACGACCGGCGACATCACCGGCCCAGCCATCTGGGTGTCGTTCGTGATCGCGGCGGGCACCTGCGCGCTGGCGGCGCTGTGCTACGCCGAGTTCGCCTCCACCCTGCCGGTGGCCGGCAGCGCCTACACCTTCTCCTACGCCACCTTCGGGGAGTTCCTGGCCTGGATCATCGGCTGGAATCTGCTGCTGGAGTTGGCCATCGGCGCCGCGGTGGTGGCCAAGGGCTGGTCCAGCTATCTGGGCACGGTGTTCGGATTCTCCGGCGGCACAGTCAAATTCGGGGCCGCCCAGCTCGACTGGGGTGCGCTGGTGATCGTCGGTGGGGTGGCCACCCTGATCGCGCTGGGCACCAAGCTGTCGTCGAGGTTCTCCGCGGTGATCACCGGGATCAAGGTGTCGGTGGTGGTGTTCGTCGTGGTGGTCGGCGTCTTCTACATCAAGCGCGCCAACTACTCGCCGTTCATCCCCAAGCCGGAGGCCGGCGGCCAGGCCAAGGGCATCGACCAGTCGGTGCTGTCGCTGCTGACCGGGGCGCACACCAGCCACTACGGCTGGTACGGCGTGCTGGCCGGGGCGTCCATCGTGTTCTTCGCGTTCATCGGGTTCGACATCGTGGCCACCATGGCCGAGGAGACCAAGCATCCGCAGCGCGACGTCCCCCGGGGCATCCTGGCGTCGCTGGGCATCGTCACGCTGCTCTACGTGGCGGTCGCCGTCGTGCTGTCCGGCATGGTGTCCTACACCCAACTCAAGACGATGCCGGGCCGCGGGCAGGCCAACCTGGCCACCGCCTTCACCGCCAACGGCATCCACTGGGCGAGCAAGATCATCTCCATCGGCGCACTGGCCGGGCTGACCACGGTCGTGATGGTGCTGATGCTCGGTCAGTGCCGGGTGCTGTTCGCGATGGCGCGCGACGGGCTGTTGCCGCGGGCGCTGGCCAAGACCGGGTCGCGGGGCACGCCGGTGCGCATCACCGTGCTGGTCGCCCTGGTGGTGGCGGTGACAGCCTCGGTGTTCCCGATCACCAAGCTCGAGGAGATGGTCAACGTCGGAACGCTGTTCGCCTTCGTCCTGGTCTCCGCCGGGGTGATGGTGCTGCGCCGCACCCGGCCGGACCTGGAGCGGGGCTTCAAGGCGCCGTGGGTGCCGGTGCTGCCGATCGCCTCGATCGGCGCCTGCGTGTGGCTGATGCTCAACCTCACCGCGCTTACCTGGGTCCGGTTCGGCATCTGGCTGGTGGTGGGCACGGCGATCTACGCCGGCTACGGCTACTGGCACTCGGTGCAGGGCCGTCGCGACGCCGGCGAACCCGACCGCAGCGACGCGCTGGCGGCCGACCCCAACAGCCCGGTGCCGTAAAGCCACTTAAAGACACTTAAAGCCACCTGGCTTTACAAACAGGCGTCTTTTGTCTAGACAGGAGACGCAAACGCCGGTATTGTCAACCTCCAACGTGGTGTGACTCACAAGGAGGTTTCCAATGACCACCGTTGACCTGCAACAACCCTCGGAACCGGCCGCCTGGCGGGACAAAAAGCGCCGGCTGTGGCTGATGGGGCTGATCGCGCCGACGGCGCTGTTCGTGATGCTGCCGCTGGTCTGGGCCCTGAACCGGCTGGGCTGGCACGCCGCCGCCCAGGTGCCGCTGTGGATCGGGCCGATCCTGCTCTACATCCTGTTGCCGATCCTCGACCTGCGCTTCGGCCCCGACGGCCAGAACCCGCCCGACGAGGTGATGGAGCGGCTGGAGAACGACAAGTACTACCGCTACTGCACCTACGTCTACATCCCGTTCCAGTACCTGAGCGTGATCCTGGGCGCCTACCTGTTCACCGCCACCGACCTGAGCTGGCTGGGCTTCCACGGCGGCCTCGGCTGGGCGGGCAAGCTGGGGCTGGCGCTGTCGGTCGGCGTGCTCGGCGGCGTCGGCATCAACACCGCGCACGAGATGGGCCACAAGAAGGACTCGCTGGAGCGCTGGCTTTCCAAGATCACCCTGGCCCAGACCTGCTACGGCCACTTCTACATCGAGCACAACCGCGGCCACCACGTGCGGGTGGCCACGCCGGAGGATCCGGCATCGGCCCGGTTCGGGGAGACCTTCTGGGAGTTCTTGCCGCGCAGCGTGTTCGGCAGCCTGCGCTCCGCGCTGCGGCTGGAAGCCCAACGGCTGCGCCGGCTCGGCAAGAACCCGTGGAACCCGCTCACCTACCCGTCCAACGACGTGCTCAACGCCTGGGCGATGTCAATCGTGTTGTGGGGCGTGCTGATCGCGGTCTTCGGCCCGGGGCTCATCCCATTCGTGGTCATCCAGGCGGTGTTCGGCTTCAGCCTGCTCGAGGCGGTCAACTACCTGGAGCACTACGGGCTGCTGCGGCGCAAGATCGACTCCCCTTCGGGGAAAGCGCGCTACGAGCGGTGCACGCCCGAGCACAGCTGGAACTCCGACCACGTCGTCACCAACCTGTTCCTCTACCACCTGCAGCGGCACAGCGATCACCACGCCAACCCGACCCGGCGCTACCAGACGCTGCGCAGCCTGGACGGCTCGCCCAACCTGCCCAGCGGGTACGCGTCGATGATCTCGCTCACCTACTTCCCGCCGCTGTGGCGCAAGGTGATGGACCATCGGGTGCTGGCCCACTACGGCGGCGACATCACCCGGGTCAACGTGTCGCCGCGGCGGCGCGCCAAGCTGCTGGCCCGCTACCCGGTGGTGACGGCATGACCCGCTACCGCTGCCCCGGCTGCGACTACATCTACGACGAGGCCAAAGGTGCTCCGCGGGAAGGCTTTCCGGCCGGGACTCCGTTTGCCGACATCCCCGACGACTGGTGCTGTCCCGATTGCGCGGTGCGCGAGAAGGTCGATTTCGAAAACCTGATTGGACAGGAGTGAACCGATGAGCGACTACAAGCTGTTCGTCTGCGTGCAGTGCGGATTCGAGTACGACGAGGCCAAGGGCTGGCCGGAGGACGGCATCGCCCCGGGCACCCGCTGGGACGACATCCCGGAGGACTGGAGCTGCCCGGACTGCGGCGCGGCGAAAAGCGACTTCGAGATGGTGGAAGTGGCGCGGCCCTGATCGGGCTGAAACCCGATGCCCAAACCCGATATTGTCGCGGCTGTGAAGCGGATGCCGTACGCCGAGGCGTCGCGCGCCCTGCTGCGTGACTCGGTGCTGGATGCGATGCGGGATCTGCTGGTGACCCGGGACTGGTCGGCCATCACGCTGTCCGACGTGGCCCGGGCCGCCGGCATCAGCCGTCAGACCATCTACAACGAGTTCGGCTCCCGGCAAGGCCTGGCGCAGGGGTACGCGCTGCGCCTGGCCGACCGCCTGGTCGACACCATCCACGAGGCCCTGGACGCCCACGTCGGCAACATCTACGAGTCGTTCCTGGACGCCTTCCGCAGGTTCTTCGCCGACGCGGCGGCCGACCCGCTGGTGACCTCGCTGCGCACCGGCGTCGCCAAGCCCGACCTGTTGCAGCTGATCACCACCGACAGCGCGGTCATCATCACCCGCGCGTCGGCGCGGCTGGCCTCGGCGCTGACGCACACCTGGGTGTCCACCACCGACGAGGACGCCGGGGTGCTGGCCCGCGCCATCGTGCGGCTGGCGCTGAGCTACGTGTCGATGCCGCCGGAGGCCGACCACGACGTGGCCGCCGATCTGGCCCGGTTGATGACGCCGTTCGCCGAGCGGCACGGCGTCGTCAACGTCGGGTGAGCGTTCCCTGGCCGCGGCGGGGCGCCGACCCGCGACTACAGTGGCGCAAGAACATACCTAAGCTAATTACCCAGTGATCCCCGGACGGCAGGAACAGGAAGAGAACCCATGACGACGACCGAAAACGCGCTCACCCCCGACGTTCGCAACGGCATCGAGTTCAAGGTCGCCGATCTGTCGCTGGCCGACTACGGGCGCCGCGACATCGAGCTCTCGGAGCAGGAGATGCCGGGTCTGATGTCGCTGCGCCGGGAGTACCACGACGTGCAGCCGCTCAAGGGCGCGCGCATCTCCGGCTCGCTGCACATGACCGTGCAGACCGCGGTGCTGATCGAGACGCTGGTGGCGCTGGGCGCCGAGGTGCGCTGGGCGTCCTGCAACATCTTCTCCACCCAGGACCACGCCGCCGCGGCGGTCGTCGTCGGCCCACACGGCACCCCCGAGGAGCCCCGGGGCGTGCCGGTGTTCGCGTGGAAGGGCGAGACGCTCGAGGAGTACTGGTGGGCCGCGGAGCAGGCGCTGACCTGGCCTCCGCTCGCGGACGGGACAGAGGCGCCGGCCAACATGATCCTCGACGACGGCGGCGACGCCACCATGCTGGTGCTGCGCGGCGCCCAGTACGAGAAGGCCGGCGTGGTGCCGCCCGACGACGAGGACGACTCCGCCGAGCACCGGGTGTTCCTCAACCTGCTGCGCGAGCGCTTCGAGACCGACAAGACCAAGTGGACCAAGATCTCCGAGTCGATCAAGGGCGTCACCGAGGAGACCACCACCGGGGTGCTGCGGCTGTACCAGTTCGCCGCGGCCGGTGATCTGGCGTTCCCGGCGATCAACGTCAACGACTCGGTCACCAAGAGCAAGTTCGACAACAAGTACGGCTGCCGGCACTCGCTGATCGACGGCATCAACCGCGGCACCGACGTGCTGATCGGCGGCAAGAACGTGCTGGTCTGCGGCTACGGCGACGTCGGCAAGGGCAGCGTGGAGTCGCTGGCCGGGCAGGGCGCCCGGGTGACCGTCACCGAGATCGACCCGATCAACGCGCTGCAGGCGCTGATGGAGGGCTACAACGTCAAGCGGGTGGAGGACGTCATCGGCGAGGCCGACATCGTCATCACCGCCACCGGCAACAAGGACATCATCACCCTCGAGCACATGAAGGCGATGAAGGACAAGGCCATCCTGGGCAACATCGGCCACTTCGACAACGAGATCCAGATCGCCCGGCTGGAGAAGTCCGGCGCCATCAAGACCAACATCCGCCCGCAGGTGGACCTGTGGACCTTCCCGGACACCGGCAAGTCGATCATCGTGCTCTCCGAGGGCCGGCTGCTGAACCTGGGCAACGCCACCGGGCACCCGTCGTTCGTGATGAGCAACAGCTTCTCCAACCAGGTGATCGCCCAGATCGAGCTGTGGACCAAGAACGACGAATACGACAACGAGGTCTACCGGCTGCCCAAGCACCTCGACGAGAAGGTGGCCCGCATCCACGTGGAGGCCCTGGGCGGCGAGCTGACCAAGCTCACCAAGGAGCAGGCCGAGTACATCGGCGTCGACGTCGACGGCCCGTACAAGGCCGACCACTACCGCTACTGAGCGCGCTGCCGGGCGCCGGCGGCCACAGCGTCGGCGGCCCGAGCGTGAACTTAAGTTCACGTTCGGCGCCGAGCGTGAAGATAACTTCACGTTCGGCCGCCCGATAGGCTCGCGCCGTGCTGATCGCGATCGAGGGCGTCGACGGCGCCGGCAAGCGGACACTGGCCGAGGGTCTGCGCAAGGCCTTCGAGGCGGCGGGACAGTCGGTGGCCACGCTGGCCTTCCCGCGGTACGGGCGCTCGGTGACCGCCGACATCGCGGCCGAGGCGCTGCACGGCGAGCACGGCGACCTGGCGTCGTCGGTGTACGCGATGGCGATGCTCTTCGCGCTGGACCGGGCCGCGGCCGTCGGCGACATCGAGGGCCTGCGCCGTGACCACGACGTGGTGATCATGGACCGCTACGTCGCCTCCAACGCGGCCTATACCGCCGCGCGCCTGCACCAGGACGTCGACGGGCCCGCGGTCGCCTGGGTGCACACCCTGGAGTACGGGCGGCTGAAACTGCCCGCACCCGACCGGCAGGTGCTGCTGGCGGTCTCGGCCGAGCTGGCCGCGGAGCGCGCACGCAGCCGGGCGGAGTCCGATCCGGGCCGCGCGCGGGACAGCTACGAACGCGACGACGGGCTGCAGCAACGCACCGGCGCGGTGTACGCGCAGCTGGCCGCCGCGGGCTGGGGCGGTGCCTGGCGGGTCGTCGACGCGGACGTCGACCCGGCCCGGCTGGCCGCCGATTTGGCGGCCGAATAGCACAGATTTGTCACGATTCGGCCGTATCCGAGAAGAAACGCCCGTGTGGCGCCCCAATTTTGTCCCGATCTGGTGACACCATGGACTCCATGAGGCAAAGGATTCTCGTCGTCGATGACGACGCTTCGCTCGCCGAGATGCTCACCATCGTGCTGCGTGGGGAGGGTTTCGACACTGCGGTCATCGGTGACGGCACCCAGGCCCTGACCGCGGTGCGCGAGCTGCGCCCCGACCTGGTCCTGTTGGACCTGATGCTGCCGGGCATGAACGGCATCGACGTGTGCCGGGTGCTGCGCGCCGACTCCGGCGTGCCGATCGTGATGCTGACCGCCAAGACCGACACCGTCGACGTGGTCCTGGGCCTCGAGTCGGGCGCCGACGACTACATCATGAAGCCGTTCAAGCCCAAGGAGCTGGTGGCCCGGGTGCGGGCGCGGCTGCGCCGCAACGACGACGAACCCGCCGAGATGCTGTCCATCGCCGACGTGGAGATCGACGTGCCGGCGCACAAGGTCACCCGCAACGGCGAGCAGATCTCGTTGACCCCGCTGGAATTCGACCTGCTGGTGGCGTTGGCGCGCAAACCGCGGCAGGTGTTTACTCGTGATGTGCTGCTCGAACAGGTGTGGGGCTATCGGCACCCGGCGGACACCCGCCTGGTGAACGTGCACGTCCAGCGTCTGCGGGCCAAGGTCGAGAAAGACCCTGAGAACCCGACCGTGGTGTTGACCGTTCGAGGAGTGGGTTACAAGGCCGGACCTCCGTGATCGCCGGCTGCGCCGGCGAAGATGCAGAACGGAGTGATGCTGAGGAGCGGCGTCATTGATGATGTGGGGCTCCCGGCGACGTACGCGGAGCCGCTGGGGGCGCTCCGGTCCGATGACTCGCGGCATGGGCGCGGTGAGCCGGGCGGTGGGCACGGCCTGGCGGCGCTCGCTGCAGCTGCGGGTGGTGGCGCTGACCCTGGGGCTGTCCCTGGCGGTCATCCTGGCGCTGGGCTTCGTGCTGACGTCCCAGGTCACCAATCGCGTGCTCGACGTCAAGGTGAAGGCCGCCATCGAGCAGATCGAGCGGGCCCGCACCACGGTCGGCGGGATCGTCAACGGCGAAGAGGCGCGCTCGCTGGACAGCAGCCTGCAGCTGGCCCGCAACACGCTGACATCTAAGACCGATTCAGCCTCGGGGGCGGGGACGGCCGGCACCTTCGACGCCGTGCTGATGGTGCCCGGCGACGGCCCACGCGCGGCCACCACGGCCGGCCCCGTCGATCAGGTGCCCGCTTCGCTGCGGGGCTTCGTCAAGGCCGGGCAGGCGTCCTACCAGTACGCCACCGTGCACACCGACGGGTTCTCCGGGCCGGCGCTGATCGTCGGCAGCCCGGCCTCTTCCCAAGTGGCCAACCTGGAGCTGTACCTGATCTTCCCGCTGAAGAACGAACAGGCCACCATCCAGCTGGTGCGCGGCACTATGATCACCGGGGGCGCCGTGCTGCTGGTGCTGCTGGCCGGGATCGCGCTGCTGGTGTCGCGGCAGGTGGTGGTGCCGGTGCGTTCGGCATCGCGCATCGCCGAACGGTTCGCCGAGGGGCATCTGTCCGAGCGGATGCCGGTGCGCGGCGAGGACGACATGGCCCGGCTGGCGATGTCGTTCAACGACATGGCCGAGAGCCTGTCGCGGCAGATCACCCAACTGGAGGAGTTCGGAAACCTGCAGCGCCGCTTCACTTCCGACGTGAGCCACGAGCTGCGCACCCCGCTGACCACGGTGCGCATGGCCGCCGACCTGATCTACGACCACAGCGCCGACCTCGATCCGACGCTGGCGCGCTCCACCGAGCTGATGGTCAACGAGCTGGACCGGTTCGAGTCGCTGCTCAACGACCTGCTGGAGATCTCCCGGCATGACGCCGGGGTCGCCGAGCTGTCCGTCGAGGCCGTCGACCTGCGCAGCACGGTGCAGAGCGCGCTGAGCAACGTGGGGCATCTGGCCGAGGATGCCGGCATCGAACTACAGGTGGAGCTGCCGGCCGAGGAGGTCATCGCCGAGGTCGACACCCGCCGGGTGGAGCGGATCTTGCGCAACCTGATCGCCAACGCCATCGACCACGCCGAGCACAAGCCGGTCAAGATCCGGATGGCCGCCGACGAGGACACCGTCGCGGTCACCGTCCGCGACTACGGGGTGGGGTTGCGACCCGGCGAGGAGAAGCTGGTGTTCAGCCGGTTCTGGCGGGCGGACCCGTCGCGGGTGCGCCGCTCCGGCGGCACCGGCCTGGGCCTGGCGATCAGCATCGAGGACGCCCGGCTGCACCAGGGCCGGCTGGAGGCGTGGGGCGAACCGGGCGTCGGCTCGTGCTTCCGGCTCACCCTGCCGCTGGTCCGCGGCCACAAGGTGACCACCAGCCCGCTGCCGATGAAGCCGATCCCGCAGCCGTCCCCGTCCGGTGGGCAGTCCCCGTCGACCGGCCCGCAACACGCGAAAGACCGTGCGCGCCAACGCGAGCACGCCGAAAGGTCGCTGTGATGGGGCGTAAGCTCCTGGGCCTGCTGATGCTGGCCGTGCTGCTCGCCGGCTGCGCCGGGGTGCCCAGTTCGTCGGCGCCGCAAGCCATCGGCACCGTCGAGCGGCCGGCGCCGTCGAACCTGCCCAAGCCCACCCCGGGCATGGACCCCGACGTGTTGCTGCGCGAATTCCTCAAGGCCACAGCCGATCCCGCGAACCGGCATCTGGCGGCGCGCCAGTTCCTCACCCAGTCGGCGTCCAACGCCTGGGACGACGCCGGCAGCGCGCTGCTGATTGACCACGTCGTGTTCGTGGAAACCCGTGCGGCCGAACGTGTTTCGGCGACCATGCGGGCCGACATTCTGGGTTCGCTGTCGGACATGGGGGTGTTCGAGACCGCCGAGGGGGTGCTGCCCGACCCGGGGCCGATCGAGTTGGTCAAGACCTCCGGCGGCTGGCGGATCGACCGCCTGCCCAACGGGGTCTTCCTGGACTGGCAGCAGTTCCAGGCCACCTACAAGCGCAACACGCTGTATTTCGCCGACCCGACCGGCAAGACCGTGGTGCCCGATCCGCGCTACGTCGCGGTGCCCGACCACGATCAGCTGGCCACCGAGCTGGTCTCCAAGCTGATCGCCGGGCCGCGGCCCGAGATGGCGCACACGGTGCGCAATCTGCTGGCCCCGCCGCTGCGGTTGCGCGGGCCGGTGACCCGGGCCGACGGCGGCAAGAGCGGGATCGGACGGGGCTACGGCGGCGCGCGCATCGACCTGGAGAAGCTGTCCACCACCGATCCGCACAGCAGGCAATTGGTTGCGGCACAGATCATTTGGACCCTGGCCCGGGCCGACATCCGGGGCCCGTACGTGATAAACGCCGACGGCGCGCCGCTGGACGACCGGTTCCGCGACGGCTGGACCACCTCCGACGTGGCCGCCACCGACCCCGGCGTCGCCGACGGAGCGGGTGCCGGGCTGCATGCCCTGGTGAACGGGTCACTGGTGTCGCTGGACGGGCAGCACACCGTCGTGGTGCCCGGGGCGTTCGGGCGGATGGGCGATCAGACCGGCGCCGCGCTGTCGCGCAACGGCCGCCAGGTGGCGTCGGTGGTGACGCTGCACCGCGGCGCCCCGGACATGGCGGCCTCGTTGTGGGTCGGTGATCTGGGCGCCGAGGCGGTGCAGTCCGCCGACGGGCACAGCCTGTCGCGGCCCACCTGGTCGCTGGACGACGTGGTCTGGGTGGTGGTCGACGGCAACAACGTGCTGCGGGCAATTCAGGAGCCGGCGTCCGGGCAGCCCGCCCGGCTGCCGGTGGACTCGGTGGCGGTGGCCACCCGGTTCCCGGGGCCGATCACCGACCTGCAGCTGTCCCGGGACAGCACCCGCGCCGCGATGGTGATCGGCGGCCAGGTGATCCTGGCCAGCGTCGAGCAGACCCAGGCCGGCCAGTACGCCCTGACGTATCCGCGCCGGCTCGGTTTCGGGCTGGGCAATTCGGTGGTGTCGCTGTCCTGGCGCACCGGCGACGACATCGTGGTGACCCGCACCGACCCCAGCCACCCGGTCTCCTACGTCAACCTCGACGGGGTCAACTCCGACGCCCCGCCGCACGGTGTGCAGATGCCGGTGACGACGGTGGTGGCCAACCCGTCCACCGCCTATGTCGCGGGTCCCCAAGGGGTGCTGCAGTATTCGCCGTCGGCGGACGGCCAGCAGGGCTGGTCGGAGGTGCCCGGGCTGACGGTGCCCGGCGCCGCGCCGGTGCTGCCGGGCTAGCGGCGATCGCCAGGGCGGCCGCAAGGCCGGGCGCAGCGGGTCGCCGCCGTCGGGCTAGCGGCGATCGCCAGGGCGGCCGCAAGGCCGGGCGCCACCTGTCACCCCCGCCCGCCACACTGGCGGCATGCTCGACCTGTTCCTGCCGGCCGAATGCGGCGGCTGCGCGGCGCCGGCGACCCGCTGGTGCCCGGCCTGCGCGGCCGAGCTGGTCGTCAAACCCGACGAACCGCACGTGGTGAACCCGCGCGTCGACCCGGGCGTCCCGGTGTTCGCGCTCGGCCGCTACGCCAACACCCGGCGGCGCGCCCTCCTGGCGCTCAAGGAACACGGCCGCGCCGACCTCGTCGCGCCGCTGGCGGGCGCCCTGGCCGTCGCGGTGCACCGGCTGCTGTGCTGGGGCATCGTCGCCACCCCGCTGATCGTCGTGCCCGCCCCCACACGACGGTCGGCCGCGCGCCGCCGCGGCGGCGATCCCGTCACCCGGCTGGCGCGCGCCGCGGTGGCCCGCCATCCCGACATCGCCGTCGCCTCGGTGTTGCGGATCCGGGCGCTCACCCGCGACTCGGTGGGGCTGGGCACTGCCGAGCGGGAACGCAACATCGCCGGCCGGGTGGTGCTGCGGGGCCGGCCCGCGCCGCTGCCGGGCGCCGACGTCCTCGTCGTCGACGACGTCGTCACCACTGGGGCGACGGCGCGCGAGTCGGTGCGCGTCCTGCACGCGGCGGGGGCCCGGGTCGCCGCCGTGCTGGCGATCGCGGCGGCGTGAATCGCGATGTGAAGAACACGCAACAGCTCGACGAAATTAGTGGCATCGGCAGCCGAACACGAGCTAACGTCGAGGACAACATCATCGACTCTGGTTCGACTCACTGGTCGCGATATTTCCAGGTTGAGACCCACGCGGAAGGGGTGAGTAATCGACACCTTGCTCCGGCGGGCAGCCTGCGGCGGTAGCCAGTCTCGAACCGCTCTCACCTCGTCGGCGCATCACATCAGCCGGGCACGCAGGGCGCGTGCGACGTGAAAGAGAAACGAGTTGTCACGTATGTCAAGGCTATCCGTGGATTCCGGTCAGATTCTGGACCAGTCGTCGCCCAGCACCGACGGGCAAGGCCAACCGACGGCCACCGCCGAAGTCGTGTTCAAGGGCCGCAACGTAGAAATCCCCGATCACTACCGTCTGTACGTCTCGCAAAAACTCGCCCGCCTCGAGCGGTTCGACCGCTCGATCTATCTCTTCGACGTCGAACTCAAGCACGCGCCCAACCGGCGGCAGCGCAAGTCCTGTCAACGGGTGGAGATCACCGCCCGCGGCCGCGGCCCCGTCAGCCGGGCGGAGGCCTGCGCCGACAGCTTCTACGCCGCCTTCGAGTCCGCGGTCGACAAGCTGGAGAACCGGCTGCGCCGGGTCAAGGATCGCCGCAAGGTGCACTACGGCGACAAGACCCCGGTCTCGCTGGCCGCCGCCACCGCGGTGCCCCCGCGCGCGCCGCTGCCCAGTGAGCCGCAGCCGGCGGCCGACCATGACGGCGTGGAGCCCGACACCGAGCTCGACCGGGAGCCCGGGCGCATCGTGCGCACCAAGGAGCACCCGGCCATCCCGATGACGGTCGACGACGCGCTCTACGAAATGGAACTCGTCGGGCACGACTTCTTTCTCTTCCAGGACAAGCAGACCGAACGGCCCTGTGTGGTCTACCGCCGGCACGCCTACGACTACGGCCTGATCCGCCTGGCCTGACTGATCCCGTCGTCCGCCGAACGTCGACTTTATTGCGCGATTTCGGGCGAATCCGCACCACGAGTCGACGTTCGGCGTCCAAAGAGCGACGTCACCTAGGATGGGTGTCGCCAAAGACCCCGATCCGGCCCGACGACGACGCAGAGCGCGCAGCGCGATGCGCAGGAGCCGGGCAATCAGACCGTAGAGGACAACACCGTGCTGTCGAAGTTGCTGCGCCTTGGCGAAGGTCGCATGCTCAAGCGTCTCAAGCGGGTGGCTGACTACGTCAACACCTTGTCCGACGAGGTCGAAAAGCTCACCGACGCCGAGTTGCGGGCCAAGACCGACGAGTTCAAGAAGCGGCACGCCGACGGCGAGAGCCTCGACGACCTGCTGCCCGAGGCGTTCGCGGTGGCCCGGGAGGCGGCCTGGCGGGTGCTCGACCAGCGCCCGTTCGACGTGCAGGTGATGGGCGCGGCGGCGCTGCACTTCGGCAACGTCGCCGAGATGAAGACCGGTGAGGGCAAGACGCTGACCTCGGTGCTGCCCGCCTACCTCAACGGCATCGGCGGCAAGGGCGTGCACGTCGTCACCGTCAACGACTACCTGGCCAAACGCGACAGCGAGTGGATGGGCCGGGTGCACCGCTTCCTGGGTCTGGACGTCGGGGTGATTCTCGCCCAGATGACGCCCGACGAGCGCCGGGTCGCCTACAACGCCGACATCACGTACGGCACCAACAACGAGTTCGGCTTCGACTACCTGCGCGATAACATGGCGCACTCGCTCGACGACCTGGTGCAGCGCGGGCACAACTTCGCGATCGTCGACGAGGTGGACTCGATCCTGATCGACGAGGCCCGCACCCCGCTGATCATCTCCGGGCCCGCCGACGGCGCCTCCAACTGGTACCTCGAGTTCGCCCGGCTGGCCCCGCTGATGGAAAAGGACGTCCACTACGAGGTGGATCTGCGCAAGCGCACCGTCGGCGTGCACGAGCTGGGGGTGGAGTTCGTCGAGGACCAGCTCGGCATCGACAACCTCTACGAGGCGGCCAACTCGCCGCTGGTCAGCTACCTCAACAACGCGCTGAAGGCCAAGGAGCTGTTCCACCGCGACAAGGACTACATCGTGCGCGACGGCGAGGTGCTCATCGTCGACGAGTTCACCGGTCGCGTCCTGTACGGCCGCCGCTACAACGAGGGCATGCACCAGGCCATCGAGGCCAAGGAGCACGTCGAGATCAAGGCCGAGAACCAGACGCTGGCCACCATCACGCTGCAGAACTACTTCCGGCTCTACGACAAGCTGTCCGGCATGACCGGCACCGCCCAGACCGAGGCGGCCGAGCTGCACGAGATCTACAAGCTCGGCGTGGTGCCGATCCCGACCAACAAGCCGATGATCCGCACCGACCAGTCCGACCTGATCTACAAGACCGAGGAAGCCAAGTACATCGCGGTGGTCGACGACGTGGTCGAGCGCTACCAGAAGGGCCAGCCGGTGCTGATCGGCACCACCAGCGTCGAGCGCTCGGAGTACCTGTCGCGCCAGTTCCAGAAGCGGCGCATCCCGCACAACGTCCTCAACGCCAAGTACCACGAGCAGGAGGCCGGCATCGTCGCGGTGGCCGGCCGGCGCGGCGGCGTCACGGTGGCCACCAACATGGCCGGCCGCGGCACCGACATCGTGCTGGGCGGCAACGTCGACTTCCTCACCGACCAGCGGCTGCGCGAGCGCGGCCTGGACCCGGTCGAGACGCCCGACGAGTACGAGGCGGCCTGGCACGAGGAACTGCCCAAGGTCAAGGCCGAGGCCGCCGCCGAGGCCAAGGAAGTGATCGAGGCCGGCGGCCTGTACGTGCTGGGCACCGAGCGGCACGAGTCGCGCCGCATCGACAACCAGCTGCGCGGCCGCTCCGGGCGTCAGGGCGACCCGGGCGAGTCGCGGTTCTACCTGTCGCTGGGCGACGAGCTGATGCGCCGGTTCAACGGCGCCGCGCTGGAGGCGATGCTCAACCGGCTCAACCTGCCCGACGACGTCCCCATCGAGGCCAAGATGGTGACCCGGGCGATCAAGAGCGCCCAGACCCAGGTCGAGCAGCAGAACTTCGAGGTCAGAAAGAACGTCCTCAAGTACGACGAGGTGATGAACCAGCAGCGCAAGGTGATCTACGCCGAGCGCCGCCGCATCCTGGAAGGCGAGAACCTCAAGGAGCAGGCCCTCGAGATGGTCCGCGACGTGGTCACCGCCTATGTCAACGGCGCGACGGCCGAGGGCTACGCCGAGGATTGGGACCTGGACGCGTTGTGGACGGCGTTGAAGACGCTGTATCCGGTCGGCATCGACCATGCCACGCTCACCCGCCGGGACGCCGACGGCGGCTTCGACGACCTCACCCGCGAGGAGCTGCTGGAGGCGCTGCTCAAAGACGCCGAACGTGCTTATGCCGCAAGGGAAGCCGAGCTGGAGGAGATCGCGGGCGAGGGCGCGATGCGCCAGCTGGAGCGCAAGGTGCTGCTGAACGTCATCGACCGCAAGTGGCGCGAGCACCTCTACGAGATGGACTACCTCAAGGAGGGCATCGGCCTGCGCGCCATGGCGCAGCGCGACCCGCTGGTGGAGTACCAGCGCGAGGGCTACGACATGTTCATGGCCATGCTCGACGGCATGAAGGAGGAGTCGGTCGGCTTCCTGTTCAATGTCACCGTCGAGGCGGTGCCCGCCCCGCAGGTGGCGCCGGTGCAGACGCCCGAGGGGCTGGCCGAGCTGGGGGCGCCGGCCGAACAGGGCGGCACCGCGACGGCCGCACGCGACGAAGCCCCAACTCAGTTGCGCGCCAAGGGAATTGACAACGAAGCGCCGGCGATGACCTACTCCGGCCCGTCCGAGGACGGCTCGGCGCAGGTGCAGCGCAACGGCGGCGACGCCAAGACGCCGGCCGGGGTGCCCGCCGGCGCCAGCCGTCGCGAGCGGCGCGCCGCCGCGCGCCAGCAGGGCCGCGGCGCCAAGCCCCCCAAATCGGTGAAGCGCCGCTAGCTGCCTTCTCGCGTCACTCTTTCGCGCCGCCCCCCTCGCGGCCGCTCCGCCGCGCTGTCGAGGCAATCGCCCCATGTTCCCGGCGGCCGATCGGGTGCACAATCAGCTAATGAAACGCTATCTGGTCGTCGGCTATGGAGCCGCCGCTTATCTGCTCTTTCTCGGCGCATTTCTGTATCTTGTCGCTTCCTGGGAAACTTTTGGGTGCCGCGCACCGTCGACCACGGACTGTCGTCGCCGATCGGGGAGGTGGTGGTGGTCAACCTGGTGCTGCTCGGCCTGTCGGCGTCCAGCACAGCGTGATGGCCCGGCCCGGCTTCAAGGCGTGGTGGACGCCGCTGGTCCCGCCCACGATCGAACGCAGCACCTACGTGGTGCTGTCCAGCGCCGTGCTGGTGCTGCTGTACTGGCAGTGGCGGACGATGCCGGCCGTGATCTGGGAGGTGACAGCACCAGCCGGCCGGCAGGTGCTGTGGACGTTGTTCTGGCTCGGCTGGGCGATCGCGCTGGCCGCCACCTTCATGGTCAGCCACTTCGACCTGTTCGGACTCCGCCAGGTGTATCTCGCGTGGCGCGGAAAACCCTACAGCCACATAGGTTTTCACGCGCGGATGCTCTACCGGATGGTACGCCACCCGCCGATGCTCGGCTTCGTCATCGCCTTCTGGGCGGCACCCAGCATGACCGCCGGGCACCTGCTGTTCTCGATCGCCATGACCCGCTACATCCTGCTCGCCGTGCACCTGGAGGAGCACGACCTGGTGCAGGCGCTCGGCGACCAGTACCGCGATTACCGGCACCAGGTGCCGATGCTGGTCCCCCTGGGGCACCGGCCGCGCCGGCACCCGACCCAACCCGCGGGTCTGCCCTAGCGGGGTCGGCGCTGGCGAAAGCGACCTGTCAGGATTGACGTATGGATGTCAAGGAGGTGCTGCTGCCCGGGGTCGGCCTTCGCTACGAGTTCACCGACCACAAGGGCGACCGCGTCGGCATCATCGCGCGGCGCAGCGGCGACTTCGACGTCGTCGTCTACGCCCGCGAGGATCCCGACGAGGCCCGGCCGGTGCTGCACCTGTCCAACGAGGAGGCCGAGGCGGTGGCCCAGATCCTGGGCGCGCCGCGCATCGCCGAACGGTTCACCGAGCTGGCCAAGGAAGTGCCCGGGCTCGAGACGGGCCAGGTGCACATCCTGGCCGGTAGCCCGTTCGTCGACCACCCGCTGGGCGACACCCGGGCCCGCACCCGCACCGGGGCGTCCATCGTCGCCATCGTGCGCGACGACGAAGTGCTGGCCTCACCCGGTCCCTCCGAGATGTTGCATGCCCGCGACGTTCTGATCGTGATCGGCACCGAAGACGGTATCGCCGGCGTCGAGAAGATCATCGACAAGGGCTGAGCCAGTGCAGATTTCGGGGACGCTGCTACTGCAACTCGGCGCCCTCCTGGCCACTTTGGCCGTATTGGGCGCCGCCGCGCGCCGATTCGCGTTGTCGCCCATCCCCGTCTACCTGCTGGCGGGCCTGGCGCTGGGCAAGGGCGGGCTGCTGCCGCTGGCCACCGGCGGGCAGTTCATCACCACCAGCGCGCCCATCGGCGTGGTGTTGCTGCTGCTGACCCTGGGCTGCGAGTTCTCCGTCGCCGAATTCTCCAGCAGCATGCGGCACCACTTGCCGTCCGCGGCGGTCGACGTCGTGCTGAACGCCGCGCCCGGCGCGATCGCCGGCTGGCTGCTGGGACTGGACGGGGTGGCCATCCTGTGCCTGGCCGGCGTCACCTACATCTCCTCGTCGGGCGTCGTCGCCCGGCTGCTGGAGGACCTGCGCCGGCTCGGTAACCGGGAGACCCCGGCGGTGCTGTCGGTGCTGGTGCTCGAGGACTTCGCGATGGCCGCCTACCTGCCGCTGTTCGCGGTGCTGGCGTCCGGCGGCGGCTGGCTGCACGCCGTCGTCGGCATGGTGGTGGCGGTGAGCGCGCTGGTGGCGGCGTTCGCCGCGTCCTACCGCTGGGGTCACCACGTGCAGCGGCTGGTCGAACATCCCGACTCCGAACAGTTGATGCTGCGGGTGCTCGGCATCACCCTGATCGTGGCGGCCATGGCCGAATCCCTGCACGCCTCGGCCGCGGTGGGCGCGTTCCTGGTGGGCCTGACGCTGACCGGGGAGACCGCGACCCGGACCCGTCAGGTGCTGGCGCCGCTGCGGGATCTGTTCGCCGCCATCTTCTTTCTGGCGATCGGCTACTCGGTGGATCCGCACGAGCTGATCCCGATGCTGCCCGCGGCGCTGATCCTGGCCGCCGCGACCGCGGCGACCAAGGTGGCCACCGGGATCTTCGCCGCCCGGCACGACGGGGTAGCGCGGCGCGGGCAGTTGCGGGCGGGCACCGCGCTGATCGCCCGCGGCGAATTCTCGTTGATCATCATCGGATTGGCCGGCAGCTCGCTGCCCGCGGTCGCGGCGCTGGCGACGTCCTACGTTTTCATCATGGCGATCGCGGGGCCGGTGCTCGCCCGCTACACCGGCCCGCGGCCGGCCGCACCGGCGACCTGAGGGCGCGCCCGGTTCACCCGATGTGCAGGGCCACCACCATCCACCGGGTCCCGCCGGCGCCGGGCACCTGCTCGACCCGGCAGGCGATGGCGTGCATCCGATTGCCCCGGCTGTAGCAACCGAAGACTTCGGCCGCCGTCTGCGGGTCGCCGTGACCCGCCGGCTGCAACCGCATCCGGCGCAGCACCGCGGTGCCCGGCGCCGGTCCGTTCAGCGAACGCCCAACCGCCACAACAGAATCCACCAGACTGGGGGCCAGCAGCGGGTTGAGCTGGGCGGCCGGGCGGCGGCGGTCGATGACCTCGAGCACCCGGCGCAGCGCCGCGTCGGCGAACACCGCGGCCTCGCGCAGCTGGGCGGACATGACCGCGCCGGATGGCGGCGCGGCCGCTCGGCCGGGTGGCCCGCCGCAGGCGCGGGGCGACGCGTGGCCGCCGCCGCGGCGCAACGGCGCACGCGCGGACGGCCGGCACTGCGCCAGCACGCGCGGCACGTCCTGGGTTTGCGGCTCGTAGTCGACGACTGGTACCACGGTGAAAGCGTCGGACGGGTTGGCGACGGGACCGGTGTTCAACGCGCACTCTCCAACTGTTGGGGCGGACTCTTGCGGCGGACCGCAAGCCTGCTGGAGAGAGGGCAGACGGTGGTTGGTCAGTGGTCATCATGGCACAACTGGCTCGCGGGCGTACCCGCGCTGACGGGCGCGCCGGCCGGACCACTACGGTGGGCGAGAAATACGGTCGCTGCGCGCACGGACGACCCACTGACCAGGAGGACAGCGCTGCATGGTTAGCCGGTTGTCCCCGGCGGATGCGTCGTTCTACCGGCTGGAGAACACCGCCACCCCCATGTACGTCGGATCGCTGGCGATCCTGCGCCGCCCGCGTGCCGGGCTGAGCTACGAGACGCTGCTGCACACCATCGAGCAGCGGCTGCCGCAGATACCGCGCTACCGGCAGAAGGTGCGGGAGGTGCCGGTCGGCACCGCCCGGCCGGTGTGGATCGACGACGGCGACTTCGACATCACCTATCACGTGCGCCGCTCGGCGCTGCCGTCGCCGGGCAGTGACGAGCAGCTGCACGAGCTGATCGCCCGGCTGGCCGCCCGGCCGCTGGACAAGACGCGGCCGCTGTGGGAGATGTATCTGGTCGAGGGCCTGTCCAAGAACCGGCTGGCGCTCTACACCAAATCCCATCAAGCGCTGATCAACGGGATGACGGCGCTGGAGATCAACCACGTCATCGCCGACCGGACCAAACGCCCGCCGGCCTTCCCCGAAGACATCTGGGTCCCGGAACGCGACCCGGGCAACACCCGGCTGGTCCTCGGCGCGATCGGGGAGTGGCTGGTGGGCCCCAGCGCGCAGCTGCAGGCCGTCGGGTCGGCGATCGGCGGGCTGGTGACCAACTACGGCGAGCTGGTCGACGCCGGCCGGCGGGTCTTCGATTTCGTGCGCAACGTGGCCCGCGGCACCGCGCCCAGCAGCCCGCTCAACGCCACCGTGTCGCGCCACCGGCGGTTCACCGTGGCCAGCGGCAGCCTGGAGGACTACCGCACCGTGCGGGCCCGCTACGACTGCGACGTCAACGACGTGGTGCTGGCGGTGATCGCCGGCGCCCTGGGCAGCTGGCTGATGTCCCGCGGGGTGGCGGTGTCGCCCACCGCGACGGTGCGGGCGATGGCGCCGCTGTCGGTGTACGCCGACGGTGACCTGGACGTCAGCGGCCCCGGTCAGGCGATCAGCCAGGTGATGCCGTTTCTGGTCGACCTGCCGGTGGGGGAGCCGAACGCGGTGGTGCGGCTCTCCCAGATCGCGCACGCCACCGAATCCAACCCGACGGCCGCGCATCTGGTCGACGCCAGGACCATCGTCACGCTGTCGGGTTTCGCCCCGCCCACCCTGCACGCCATGGGCATCCGGGTCGCGACCAGCTTCCCGAGCTTCTCCAAGCGCACCTTCAACCTGTTGATCACCAACGCGCCCGGGGCGCAGTCGCAGATGTACGTCGCCGGCACCAAGCTGCTGGAGACGTATTCGGTGCCGCCGCTGCTGCACAACCAGGCGCTGGCCATCGGCGTGACGTCCTACAACGGCATGCTCTACTACGGCATCAACGCCGACCGCGAAGCGATGAGCGACGTCGACCTGCTGCCCGGACTGCTGAACCAGGCGCTCGAGGAACTGGTGGAGGCCGCCCGGTCTTAGGCAGCGCTAGACGGCGCTGAAAATCCCTGCGTGGGGCTATCATTCGTGGCTGTGAGCAGCGCGAAAAACGACGGCGTTCCCCTCAAGGCCGGCAAGAAGAAATCGGCCCGGGCCGCGGTGAAGATTCCCGACGCCGTCTATGAAGCCGAATTGTTCCGGCTGCAAACGGAATTGGTGAAACTGCAGGAGTGGGTGCGCCATTCCGGGGCGCGGCTGGTGGTGGTCTTCGAGGGCCGCGACGCTGCCGGCAAGGGCGGCGCGATCAAACGGATCACCGAATATCTCAGCCCGCGGGTCGCCCGTGTCGCCGCGCTGCCGGTGCCCACCGATCGCGAACGCGGCCAATGGTATTACCAGCGCTACATCGCGCACTTGCCCAGCAAGGGTGAGATCGTGCTGTTCGACCGATCGTGGTACAACCGGGCCGGCATCGAGAAGGTCATGGGATTCTGCACGCCGCAGGAGTACGTGCTGTTTTTGCGGCAGACCCCGATCTTCGAGCAGATGCTGATCGACGACGGGATATTGCTGCGCAAATATTGGTTCTCGGTTTCCGAGGCCGAACAGCTGCGCCGGTTCAAGGCGCGGCTGAAAGACCCGGTCCGGCGCTGGAAACTGTCTCCGATCGATCTGGAATCGGTATACCGGTGGGAGGACTATTCACGCGCGAAGGACGAGATGATGGTGCACACCGATACCCCGGAGAGTCCGTGGTACGTCGTGGAATCCGACATCAAGAAGCACGCGCGACTGAACATGATGGCCCATCTGTTGTCCACGATCCCCTACCACGCCGTCGAGGCGCCCCCCGTCAAGCTGCCGCGGCGTCCCGTCGTGACCGGCAACTACCAGCGCCCGCCGCGTGAGCTGTCGAGGTATGTCGACGACTACGCGGCCACGCTGATCTAGCCGTGGCCACTGTCTACATTCCCGCCAC
Source organism: Mycobacterium timonense (assembly GCF_025821985.1). NCBI lineage: Bacteria > Bacillati > Actinomycetota > Actinomycetes > Mycobacteriales > Mycobacteriaceae > Mycobacterium > Mycobacterium timonense. The sequence goes on from NZ_JACKSY010000026.1 coordinate 97,066, forward strand.
GCTGGCCATGCTGCAGCGGCTGGTCGCCGACGGCTCGTTGGCTGCGGTCAACGGGACGGCGTTCGCGCTGACGCCGGCGTTGCGCGAGGCCTACGCCGAGGGCGACGACGACGAGCTCGCCGAGGTGGCGCTGCGCGAGGCGGCGCTGGCGTCGCTGCGGCTGCTGGCCGGCGCCGAACACGAAGCCGAACACGGCGCCCTGCCGCCGCGCCGCGCGGTGCTGGCGGCCGACGTCGACGACCTCACCTACCGTCCCGACCTGGACGACGCCGTGGTCAGGTTGGCCGGGCCGGTCCGGATCGAGGACGTGATCGCCGCCTACGTCGACAACGCCGCCGCCGAACCGGCGGTGGCCAAGGCGATCGAGGCCGTCGACGCCGCCGACCTGGGGGACGAGGATGCCGACCTGATCGTCGGCGACGCCCAGGACCATGACCTGGCCTGGTACGCCAGCCAGGAGCTGCCGTTTCTGCTGGAGCTGTTGTAACCGCACGCCTGGCCGCGACGCCGAGGGTACGGTACCGTAGGTTACGGTACCGTAGCTTTTGGCTCTGGCGTTGACCGCACGCCGCAATTGCGAGGCAGGAGCTTCCAACATGAGCAACACCATGAGCAAGACGACATCGCCCATCACTGCCAACCTTGGCGACACCAAGCGACCCGTGGTCGCGGGGGCAGAGCGGCACCCCGGCTGGCACGCGCTGCGCAAACTCGCCGCGCGCATCACCACGCCGCTGCTGCCCGACGACTACCTGCACCTGGCCAATCCACTCTGGTCGGCGCGGGAACTGCGCGGCCGCGTGGTCGACGTGCGCCGGGAGACCGAGGATTCCGCGACCCTGGTGATCAAACCGGGCTGGGGCTTCAACTTCGACTACCAACCCGGCCAATACATCGGCATCGGACTGTTGATCGACGGGCGCTGGCGGTGGCGGTCGTACTCGCTGACCTCGAGCCCGGCGACGTCGGCGTCGGCGCGGACCGTGACCATCACCGTCAAGGCGATGCCCGAGGGCTTCCTGTCGAGTCACCTGGTGGCCGGTGTCGAGCCGGGCACCGTGGTCCGGCTGGCGGCGCCGCAGGGCAACTTCGTGCTGCCCGACCCGGCGCCCGCCTCGATCCTGTTCCTCACCGCCGGCTCCGGGATCACGCCGGTGATGTCGATGCTGCGAACCCTGGTGCGCCGCAACCAGATTGGTGACATCGTCCACCTGCACTCGGCGCCCACCGAGGCCGACGTGATGTTCCGCGGCGAGCTGGCCGCCCTGGCGAACGAGCACCCCGGCTATCGCCTGCAGTTGCGGGAGACCCGCACCCGCGGCCGGTTCGACCTGTCCCTGCTGGACCGCGAGGTGCCCGACTGGCGCGAGCGCCAGACCTGGGCCTGCGGTCCGGAAGGGATGCTGAACGCCGCGGAGCGGGTATGGTCGGCCGCGGGCATCGGCGAGCAGTTGCATCTGGAGCGCTTCGCGGTGTCCAAGGCCGCACCCGCCGGCGCCGGCGGCATGGTCACCTTCGCCAGGAGCGGGCGCAGCATCGACGCCGACGCGGCGACGTCGTTGATGGATGCGGGCGAAGCCGCCGGGGTGCAGATGCCCTTCGGCTGCCGGATGGGTATCTGTCAGTCGTGTGTGGTCGGCCTGGTCGAGGGGCACGTCCGCGATCTGCGCACCGGCGCCGAACACGAGCCGGGGACCCGGGTGCAGACCTGCGTGTCGGCCGCATCCGGGGATTGCGTGCTCGACATTTAAAGGCTACTCATAGGTAACCTACGGCGTCGTAGGTTACGATAGCGTAGGTCTGGGACGGATGAACGGACCGAACAATATGACCGCAGGGAGATGACGACGATGGCGATCACAGACGTCGACGTATTCGCCCATCTGACGGACGCCGATATCGAAAACCTGGCCGTTGAGCTCGATGCCATCCGCCAGGACGTGGAGGACTCGCGCGGCGAGCGGGACGCCCGCTACATCCGCCGCACCATCGCGGCCCAGCGCGCGCTGGAGGTGACCGGCCGGCTGCTGCTGGCCGCCAGCTCGCGGCGCTCGGCCTGGTGGGCGGGGACGGTGACCCTGGGCGTGGCCAAGATCATCGAGAACATGGAGATCGGCCACAACGTCATGCACGGGCAGTGGGACTGGATGAACGACCCCGAGATCCACTCCTCGACGTGGGAGTGGGACATGAGCGGGTCGTCCAAGCACTGGCGATACACCCACAACTTCGTGCACCACAAGTACACCAACATTCTCGGGATGGACGACGACGTCGGCTACGGCATGCTGCGCGTCACCCGCGACCAGCGTTGGAAGCGCTTCAACCTGTTCAATCTGGTGTGGAACACGTTGCTGGCCTTGCTTTTTGAATGGGGAGTGGGCCTGCAGCACGTGGAGATCGGCAAGATCCTCAAGCGCCGGATGGACCACGAGGAAGCCCGGCAGCGGATCGACGAGTTCCTGGCCAAGGCGGGTCGCCAGGTGGTCAAGGACTACGTCGCGTTCCCGGCGCTGACGTCACTGTCGCCCGGCGCGACCTTCCTGTCCACCTTGAAGGCCAACGCGATGGCCAACGTGATCCGCAACGTGTGGGCCAACGCTGTCATCTTCTGCGGCCATTTCCCGGACGGCGCAGAGAAATTCACCAAGACCGACATGATCGGCGAGACCAAGGGACAGTGGTACCTGCGCCAGATGCTGGGCAGCGCCAATTTCGAGGCCGGCCCGGTGTTGCGGTTCATGAGCGGCAACCTGTGTCACCAGATCGAGCACCACCTGTACCCCGATCTGCCCAGCAACCGGTTGCACGAGATCTCGGTGCGGGTACGCCAGGTCTGTGACAAGTACGACTTGCCTTACACCACAGGATCTTTCCTGTTCCAGTACGCGAAGACATGGCGCACGCTGGCCAAGCTCTCGCTGCCGAACAAGTATCTGCGCGACGACGCCGACAACGCTCCGGAGACCCGCAGCGAGCGGATGTTCGCCGAGCTGGATCCCGATTTCCTGGGCACCGATCCGGCTACCGGCCGTCGCCGCGGGCTCAAGTCCGCGATCGCGGCCGTGCGCGGTTGGCGGCGCGGCAAGCGGGCGTCCGTGGCGCGCCGCACCGGCGGCGAGCTGGCGGCCTAACCGCCCGTTGGCTTTTAGCGCCGGCCCAGCCTTCGCCGCAGCGCGCCGAACGTGTTCTCACGGCGAATATTTCGCTGATCTGTCGCACTCAGTGCACGCTCGGCGCGACGTTGTTTGCGGGGTCCGCCGTCGAGTCCGGGGTCACGGGTGGGCGACGAGGTAGGTTTCGTTGTCCAGCCCCGCGGTGAGTTCGTCGACGTCGAAGGGTCGGTCGAGCCTGGCGCGCAACGCTTTCGGGTCGACGAGCAGGCTGATCTCGGCGGTCTGCCGCGCGAACAGCCGACCGATCAGCGGATAGAGGCGGCGCATGATCGCCCGCTCCGCGGTGCTGCAGCGCGAGGCGCAGTAGCCGACGTGCCCGATCTCGTCGGTGAGGATTTCGCTGTAGAGCAGTTCGATGCGCTCGGCGACCTGCGGCTCGTCGGCGAACAGTGCACTGCCGACCCGGCGAAGTTCGTCGAACAGGATGCAGCCGGCCATCTCGGCGGCTCCGACGAACATGAAGCCGAGCCGTTCCGGAAGAAACACTCCGGTCTTGACGAACTGGCGCATCACGAACGGCGGCGGGACCACCTGAAAGGTCAGGTCGAACACGTCCAGGGCGTACGCCAGCAGCCGAGTGTGATAGTGCTCCTCGAGTTCGAGATAGACATTCTCGGGCGGCAGGCTCTCGTCGCTGTTGCGCCCGTAGGTTTCGCCGAGCCCGACGCCGAATCGCTCGGCCTGGTTGAGCTTCGCGGTGGCCAGCAGAAACAGCATCTTGTCGTCCAGGCCGGGTTCGGGTTTCCGGCGGCGCAGGTTGCGCAGGAAGGTGGCTCGGTCGGCGGGACGCGCCGAGCGCACCGGGTTGGCTTCGATCTGGGTGAAGAACTGCTCGCGATTGGCCAGTCGCCTGTTGAGCAGGTCGGCCTCGCCGTCACGTCGCGCCAGGAAGGCTCGGTAGCCCTCGATACCGGTGGCAGTCATCGTTTCTCCATCCCTTTGACAATCGTTGTCACGTAATGACTTAACAGCGCACCGTCGTGTGCGCCGGTGGCCAGCAGCGCGAACAGCCCGGTGAGGAAGAACGTCGCGAGTTCGGCCGCGTCGACGTCGGAGGCGACCTGCCCGGCGTCCTGGGCCCGGCCGATGACGCCCACCAGGAACTGTCCGAGCGGGTGCTGCGCCAACTCGTCTTCGACCGGCCGCGTCGAGCAGAAGTGCAGTCCGAGCATGTCCCGGAAAACCGCTGGGCCCAAACGTTTTTCCGCGCTGAGCACGTGCTGCACGAGTTGGTTGAGCACCGCCGCCAGATCGCCGGTGGCGCCGCCGAGTTCGCTGACGATCCGGGTTTCCTCGGCGCGCTCCACCTCGACGAGGACGTGCTCCTTGGTCGGGAAGTGGAAGTAGAAGGTCCCGCGGGCCACGCCCGCGTCGGCGACGATGGCGCTGACGTCGGCGGCGGCCAGGCCCCGTTGTGAAATCTCGGCCAGCGCCGCGTCGAACAACCGGGCGCGGGTTTCCCGCCGGCGTGCCTCACGGACACCGCCGCCGCTCGCGGACGGCGTCGCTGGTGACTGCATGGACGCACCGTACGGCATTTCGCTGACGCTCGTCAATGACGAGTGTCAGCGAATGTCACACCATCGTCCCCGCCGCCGCCTGTTGCACCCATTGCCTGATCGCCGGGGCCAGCCAGCGTCGCAGGTAGCCGCGAAGCTGGTCCGCGTCGCGCGGCGGATCGCTGGGGTTGGCCAGAAAGGAGTGCACGGCGCGCAGCGACCATTCGACCAGTTCGTCGAGGGTCCGCGACGCCATCGGCGTGCGCTCCCAGTCGACCGAGGTGTGCTCGACCAGGACCTGTTGCCCGACGCGGCGCGCTGTCTCCGACGTGATGCTGCGCAGCAGCGCGTGGGACGGCTCCTCCAGCAGGAGCTGGAGGTAGGGCTCGTCGGGAACCGCGGTGACGGTCAGGACGACGCCCTCGACGACGGCCTCGGCGATGTCGTCGATCGCGCTCAGGCGTTCGGCCATGGCTTCCAAGAACTTTCGGGTGCCCTCGGTGGCCACCGCCCGCAGCAGGGCGGTGGTGCTGGGGAAGTATCGGTACACGGTCTTCCGGCTGACCCCGAGCTCGGCGGCGACGTCGGCGATGGTGGTCTGCCCGCCGCGGCGCCGCACGCACCGGTCGGCCGCCGCCACGATCCGCGCGACGGCATCCTCGTCGCTGCGCGGCGGCTCGCCCTGCCAGCCGTGAGTCCGCATGCCTGCAAATGTAGTCAATGCTGGACAGTGGCGACACACATTTGTTAGACATGTATCGTCAAGCTTTCGGTAAGCGCGTGCAGCTTGTGCGTGCGCCTGGAACTGAGGACGCCCGACGATGAGCGGTCAATGTAGCGACGACATCGAGCGCATCGCCAACCGGCTCGGGTTCGGCTGTGAGCACGCCGCACCGTGGGTGACGCTGAGAAACCCGTTCGGACTGGCGAATTGGACGCTGCCGGTGCTCGAGCTGCTGATGGTCGCGGGCGCGGTGCTGGCGCTGTGGTGGGCGATTCGCCGGCTGCGGCGCGACCGCGATCCCGTCAACATCGTGATCTGGTTCGCCACGGTGATCTACCTGCTGATCGTGGAGCCGCCGCTGTACTTCCCGACGGTCTTCCGCGTCGACAGCACCATCGGTGCGGTCTTCGCGCACAACGTCTTCACGGTGCAGTTCATGTACGACCGGCTGCCGCTCTACATCGTCGGGCTCTATCCCGCGATGCTGACCCTGGCCTACGAAGTGGTCCGCAGCCTCGGCGTGTTCCGGGACTGGGGCGCGATCGTCGGCGCGGTGTGCGTGGGGTTCGTGCACAACTGCTACTACGAGATCTTCGACCAGCTGGGTCCGCAACTGCGCTGGTGGGCGTGGAACGCCGACAACGCGATCAACCGCCCGATGCTGGCGTCGGTGCCGCTGAGCAGCGTCCTGCTCTTCGCCACGGTCGGGCCGGCCTGCGTTGCGCTGTTCGCCCAGCTGCTGGTGACCCGCCCGATCGAGCGGGGCCGCCGGCTGAGCCGAATTGCCTTGACCGGCCGCACATTCGGCGTGGCCGTGCTGGTGCCGGTCGGCCTGGTCGTCGCCAACGTCCCGATACTGCTGACCGGCGGCCAGCATCCCGACGGTGGGTTGCGGCGGGCGCTGTACTTCGCTCTTCTGGGCGTGTTCGCCGTGGTGGCCATCCCGGTGCTGTTGCGGCAGTGGCGCAATGCCGCGTTCACACCGAGCGCGCCCAACACCTTCGTCGCGATCTTCGGATCCGCGTATTTGCTTGTTCTCGGGTCGCTGTGGGTGTCGGCCATGCCCGCCTACCTGAACGCCGCGCACGGGCTCACCCGTGACGGAACGCCGACCGGCAGCCTGGCCTACGCACTGGTGTGCTTCGTGCTCGCGGTGGCGCTGACCGTTTCGGTGACGGTCCCCGTGGGCCGTCTAAGCGCGCTCCTTCGGCGAACCGACCGGCGCGAGGTAATGCCATGACAGAACTACGGATTCGGCGCATCCGCTTCGACCTCGACGGCGAGGTCCCGTTCAATTGGAACGCGGGCAATCCCGCCTTCTCCACCTACATGAACATGGTCTCGATGATGGCGATCTGCTTCGAGAAGATGCTCGTCTCGGCGGTGCGAGAGGCCATGCCCCGCATCACCGACCCCGCGGTCGCCGACGAGGCGGAGGCGTTCCTGCGTCAGGAGGCCCAACACGCCAACGCGCACCGCCAGCACCTGCGTGCCCTGATCCGGAGCCACCCCGGGCTGCGGGAAATCCTCGACGCGGCCGTCGCGTCCTATGACCACCTCACGGAGTCCACCCCGCTGAACTTCCGGCTGGCCTACATCGCCGATCTGGAAGCAACTTTCACGCCGTTCTTCAAGATGCTGCTCGACAACGAGGCCACGCTGTTTCGCCCCGGCGACGAACGCGTGGCATCGCTGCTGATGTGGCACTTCGTCGAGGAGGTGGAGCATCGCAGCTCGGCCCTGGTCGTCTACGACGCGGTCGTCGGCGACAAGTGGTACCGGCTGCGGGTGCTGCCCCGCGTCGTCAAACACCTGATGCAGGTCGCCACCAGGCTGTTCGACGGCATCGACGCCGCCGTGCCGCGATCGGAACGCGGCGTGGACGCACGGGATTTCGCCCCGTGGCGCGGCCTGACGCCGAGGCGTGATGCCGGTCCCGGTCCGCGGGTGCGGCCCGCGCTGCACACGGTGCCCTGGAAGCAGAAGCTCGGCACCGCCGCCCGGGTGCTGATGAGCCAGGCGCCACTGCACGATCCCGCCAAGGAGCCACTTCCGGTGTTCGCCGATCGCTGGTTCCAGCGGTACAGCCAGGGGGATGACGTATGCCACTGGTACTCAAGCGAACTCTGATACCGAGCCGGTCACGTTGACGGCCAGCGCGGCCAATTTCTCGTCCAGCGCTTCCGCGGCGGCGAGCAATTCCGGATTGGGCGCCGGGTCCCTCTCCGGAACCATCAGTGACGACGGCTTGACGTAGGTCAGGCTGCTGCCGGAACCCTCCTCGGCGAGCAGCAGTTCGACCGGGGCGAACAACCCGGCCGTGACGTCGTGGCGCAGCATGGTGATCGCGATCAGCGGGTTGCCGAGGATCACGCGCAGCGCCCTGCGCTCGATGCCGGCCTTGGTGATCCAGGCGCCATGATCGATGAGGCCTATCAGCATGAATCCGCTTGGGCCGACGTGGGATTCGATGCGTTTGCGGTACGACTCCCAGTCGCCGGCGTCGGTGGCGATGTCGTTGAGCGGCACCGGTTGCTCGCCGATGTCGGCGAGCAGCGCGGCACGCAGTTGGTCGTAGCTCTTGGCGCTGTCGTAGTGCACCCGCACGCCGTGAAAGGGGATGTACCGGGTCTCGGTCACTGGCCTAACTCAACCGCTCGATGATGGTGGCGTTGGCCATGCCGCCGCCCTCGCACATCGTCTGCAGGCCATACCTTCCGCCGCGTTGCTCCAGCGCGTTGACGAGAGTGGTCATGATGCGGGCGCCGCTGGCCCCCAACGGATGTCCGATCGCGATCGCCCCGCCGTTGACGTTGGTCTTGTCCAGATCCGCGCCGGTGTCCTGCGCCCAGGCCAGCACGACGGGGGCGAACGCCTCGTTCACCTCGAACAGGTCGATGTCGGCCAGCGTCAGGCCCGCCTTCGACAGCACCTTCTCGGTGGCCGGAATCACGCCGGTCAGCATGTAGAGCGGGTCGGAGCCGACCACGGCGGTGGTGTGGATCCGGGCCAGCGGCCGCAGACCCAGCCGCGCGGCGGTCTCGTTGCTGGTGATCAGCACCGCGGCGCTGCCGTCGGACAGCGGCGAGGAGTTGCCGGCCGTGATCTCCCAATTGATCTGCGGGAAGCGGGCTTCGGTGGCTTCGCTGTAGAACGCGGGCCGTAGTCCGGCCAGCGTCTGTACCGTGGTGCCGGGCCGGATGAACTCGTCGGTGGCCAGCCCGGCGATCGGGATGAGCTCGTTGTCGAACAGCCCGTCCTTGGTGGCGCGGGCGGCCTTCTCGTGGCTGGCGGCGGAGAACTCGTCGAGCTGGGTGCGCGAGAATCCCCACTTCGCGGCGATCAGTTCGGCGCTGATCCCTTGCGGCACCAGGCCTTCGGGATAGCGGGCGTTCATCGCCTCGCCGAATGGGTTGCTGCCGGGCAGCACCTGGGAGCCCATCGGGACGCGGCCCATCGACTCCACCCCGGCGGCGATCACCACGTCATAGGCGCCGGCGATGACGCCCTGGGCCGCGAAGCTGATCGCCTGCTGGCTGCTGCCGCACTGGCGGTCGATGGTGACACCGGGAACCGACTCCGGGAAACCCGCTCCCAACAACGCGTTTCGTGCGATGTTGACCGCCTGGTCGCCGACCTGGGTGACGGCGCCGGCAATGACGTCGTCGACCTGCGCCGGATCGACTCCGGTGCGCGCCACCAGCTCCCGCAGGCTGTGGGCCAGCAGGTCGGCGGGCAACACGTCGTGCAGCGCACCACTGGCCTTGCCCTTGCCGATCGGGGTGCGGACGGCCCCGACGATGACGGCGTCGCGGTTCATGGCTCCTCCTCGAGTCCAGGTCTGGATATATTCGACTGTACTCAGATAAGCACCTCGGTATGCTTAAAGCAACTCAGCCGAGGAGGTGATTTGGATGACACTGCTGCAGGGGCCGCTGGCCGACCGCGATGCCTGGTCGGCGGTGGGGGAGTGCGCGATCGAGAAGACGATGGCCGTCGTCGGCACCAAGTCCGCGATGCTGATCATGCGCGAGGCGTACTACGGCACCACCCGGTTCGACGACTTCGCCCGGCGGGTGGGCATCACCAAGGCGGCCACTTCCGCGCGGCTGGCGGAGCTGGTCGAGCTGGGGCTGCTGAAACGGCGGCCGTATCGGGAACCCGGGCAGCGCAGCCGCGAAGAGTACGTGCTCACCCAGGCCGGAATCGACTTCATGCCGGTGGTGTGGGCGATGTTCGAGTGGGGCCGGCGTCATCTGCCGGGGCGTCACCGGTTGCAGCTGACCCACCTGGGCTGCGGCGCCGAGGTCAGCGTCGAAATCCGTTGCGCCGACGGGCATTTGGTGCCGCCCGACGAACTGGGTATGCGGTTGGCTAAGAAGTCTGGTTGAGCGCGTCCAGCAGCCGTCGGGCGGCGGCGACGCGGCGGGCGGCGGGTCCGGTCAGCGTGTCCAGGGCGCATTCGGGGTCGGCGGGCGGTCCCATGTGCCCGCAGCCGCGCGGGCAGTCCGCGATGGCCTCCGCCAGGTCCGAGAACGCCATCACGACGTCGTCGGGCTGGATGTGGGCCAGGCCGAAGGACCGGATGCCCGGCGTGTCGATCACCCAGCCGGTGGTGCCCAGCCGCTCGGTCAACGGCAGCGCCACCGACTGCGTCGAGGTGTGGCGCCCCTTGCCGATCTCGGTCACCGCGCCGACGGCCCGGTCCGCGTCGGGCACCAGGCGGTTCACCAACGTCGACTTGCCGACGCCGGAATGCCCGAGCAGCACGGTGATCTTGCCCGCGAGCAGGTCGGCCACCGCGGGCAGGGGATCGTCGCGGCCCGCGGCCACCACGGTCAGGTCGAGGTCGGCGAACTGCTGCGCGAACGGCTCCGGCGGGGCCAGGTCGGTCTTGGTCAGGCACAGGATCGGCACCAGCCCGCCGGCGTAGGCGGCGATCAGCGCCCGGTCCACCAGGCCGGTGCGCGGCGGCGGATCGGCCAGCGCCACCACGATCAGCAGCTGGTCGGCGTTGGCGACCACCACCCGCTCGGTCGGATCGGTGTCATCGGCGGTGCGCCGCAACACCGTTCGGCGCTCGCCGCGACGCACGATGCGGGCCAGCGTGTCCGGCCGCCCGGACAGGTCGCCCACGACGTCGACGTCATCGCCGACCACGATCGGCGTGCGACCGAGTTCGCGCGCCCGCATCGCGGTGACCCGGCGGTCCGGGTCGCCGCCCAGCACGCATCCCCAGCGGCCGCGGTCGACGCTGACCACCATGGCGGCCCGCGCGTCGGCGTGCTCGGGACGGGTCTTGGTGCGCGGCCGCGAACCGCGGCCGGAGCGGATCTTGACGTCGGACTCGTCGTAGTCGCCGGGTCTCACATGCCGTGCTCTTCCCCGTCCGGCAGGCTGGTATCCAGCATGCGGGCCCACAGCCGCGGAAAGTCCGGCAGCGTCTTGTTGGTGGCGCCGATGTCGTCGACTCGGACCCCGGCCACCCGCAGCCCGACGATCGCACCGGCCATCGCCATCCGGTGGTCGGCGTAGGCGTGCCACACCCCGGAGTGCAACGGCGTCGCGGTGATCACCAGGCCGTCGGGTGTTTCGGTGCAGTCGCCGCCGAGGCGGTTGATCTCGGCGCTCAGCGCGGCCAGCCGGTCGGTCTCGTGGCCGCGCAGGTGCGCGATGCCGGACAGCCGCGACACCGATCCCGGCGTGGCCAGCGCCGCCAGGGCGGCCACCGACGGTGTCAGCTCGCCGACCGCGCGCAGGTCGACGTCGAAACCGTCATAGCTCCCGGAGCCGCGCACCTCCAGAGACGAATCAGTCTGGGAGACAACGGCATTCAGCTTGCCCAACACGCTCAGGATATTGTCGGCGGGTTGCACGCTGTCGGCCGGCCAGCCGGTGATGCGCACGGTGCCGCCGCTGACCACGGCCGCCGCCAGGAACGGAACGGCGTTGGTCAGGTCCGGTTCCACCTCCCAGTGCCGGGCCGCGACCGGCCCCGGCCGCACCTGCCAGCGGTTGGGGACCGAGTCGTCGACGTCGACGCCGGCCTGGCGCAGCATCGCCACCGTCATCGCGATGTGCGGGGCCGACGGCAGCGCCGCGCCGGTGTGTTGCACGGTCAGGCCCTCGGTGAAGGAGGCCGCGCAGAGCAACAGCCCGGAGACGAACTGCGAGGAGGCCGACGCGTCGATGGCCACCGTGCCCCCGGCGAGCGCGCCGCTGCCGTGCACCCGGAACGGCAGGGCGGTGCCTTCGATCCGCACGCCGAGCCCGCGCATCGCGTCCAGCAGCGGCGCGATCGGCCGGGCCCGGGCCTGCTCGTCGCCGTCGAACTCCACCACCGCGTCGGCCAGCGCCGCCAGGGGCGGAACGAACCGCAGCACCGTTCCGGCCAGCCCGCAGTCGACTCGGGCGTGTGGTCCGGGCGCGATGTGGCCGCTGACGGTCAGTTCCGGGCCTGTCCCGTCGACGCGCAGGCCCAGGGTGCGCAGCGCGCCGATCATCAGGTCGGTGTCGCGGCTGCGCAGCGCCCCGCTGAGGGTCGGGGTGCCCCGGCCCTGGGCGGCGGCCAGCGCCGCCAGCACCAGGGCCCGGTTGGTCTGCGACTTCGAACCCGGAACGGTCACGGTCGCGTGCACCGGTTGCGGTGCGAGGGGGGCCGTCCACGTAGTCACCGGTCCATCATCACCTGTCACCGTTTTCGGGCCCAATAGCACTGCGTGGCGCTGCCACTGACCCGTACCCGGTGGCTCTGCCACTGACCCGTACCCGGTGGCTCTGCCACCATGGGAGTCATGTGCGGACGGTTTGCGGTCACCACCGATCCGGCGCAGCTGGCCCAGAAGATCAAGGCGATCGACGAGACCACCGGCGCCGCCCCGAGCGACACGGCTCCCAACTACAACGTGGCGCCGACGTCGACCATCGCCACGGTGGTCAGCCGCCATTCCGAGCCCGAGGACGAGCCGACGCGACGGGTGCGGCTGATGCGCTGGGGATTGGTTCCGCCGTGGGCCAAAGCCGGACCGGACGGTGCGCCCGAGACCAACGGGCCGATGCTGATCAACGCCCGCGCCGACAAGGTCACCAGCTCACCCGCCTTCCGGGCCAGCGCCAAGTCCAAGCGGTGCCTGATCCCGATGGACGGCTACTACGAGTGGCGGGTCAACTCCGACGCCGCGGCCGGCAAAAAGCCCCGCAAGACGCCGTTCTTCATGTACTCCGAGGACGGCGAGCCGCTGTTCATGGCGGGCCTGTGGTCGGTCTGGAAGCCGGCCAAGGACGCACCGCCCCTGTTGAGCTGCACGATCATCACCACCGACGCGCCCGGGGAACTCGCGCAGATCCACGATCGGATGCCGTTGGTGATGCCCGAGCGGGACTGGGACCGCTGGCTCGATCCCGACGCCCCGGTCGACGAGGAGCTGCTGACCCGCCCGCCCGACGTGCACGCCATCCGCATGCGCGAGGTCTCCACGCTGGTCAACAACGTCCGCAACAACGGCCCGGAGTTGCTCGAGCCGGCCAAGCCGGAGCCCGAGCAGGCTCGGCTTCTCTAGCGCCGTCGAGCGCTACGCCGCCTCGTCGTCATCGCCGTCGTCGTCTTCACCCCCGTTCTCCCCGCGGAGGAGTTTTTCGGGGTGGTGGAAGGTGTTGGTGCGGGGTTGGTTTCGGTCTAGGTGGGGTGGTGGGATCCATTCGGTTTCCCCGCGTGCGTTTTTGTGGGTGGTCCAGGCGCCGGGTTGCAGGAGGCGGTGGTGGGGTCCGCAGGCGAAGGTCAGATCGTTGATGTCGGTGGTGTGGCAGGTGGCGTAGTCGGTGCAGTGATGCACCTCGGCGTAGTAGCCGGGGACGGTGCAGCCGGGGGCGGTGCAGCCGCGGTCTTTGGCGTATAACACGATGCGCTGCCCCGGTGAGGCCAGGCGTTTGGTGTGATACAGGGCCAGGGCTTTGCCGTGGTCGAAGATGGCGAGGTAGTGGCGGGCGTGCCGGGATAGCCGGATCACATCGGACATGGGCAGCAGGGTGCCGCCGCCGGTGAGGCCGCGTCCGGCGGCGGTTTCGAGGTCGGCCAGGGTGGTGGTGACGATGATGGAGGCCGGGAGCCCGTTGTGCTGGCCGAGGTTTCCTGAGGCCAGCAGGGCGCGCAGCCCGGCCAGCAGCCCATCGTGGTTGCGTTGAGCCGCCGAGCGGGCATCACCGTCGATGGCGGTTTGACTCGGACTGCCGTCCACGCAGGGGTTTTCATCGAGTGGGTTGCACATGCCGGGGGCGGCGAGTTTGGCCAGCACCGCCTCGAGGGTGGCACGTAGTTCGGGGGTCAGCCAGCCGCGGAGTTCGGACATGCCGTCGGCGTGTTGGTTGCCCAGGGTGAGGCTGCGGCGGCGGGCCCGGTCTTCGTCGCGGTAGAGGCCGTCGGGGTTGAGGCAATCGGCCAGCGTGCCGGCCAGTGCCGCGAGGTGTTCGGGACGATACCGGGTGCCTTCCCTGGCCAGGTCGGTTTCGGCGCGCTCCCGGGTCGCCTGGTCGATCCAACCGGGCAACTGGTGGCAGAACTTACGAATGACGGCCACCTGCTCGAGGCCCAACGACCCGGCGCGTTGCCGCGCGGCGGTGGCCGCCAGCAGCGGCGGCAACGGCTCGCCGGTCAGCCCGACGCGGGGGCCCAGGTCGGCGGCGGTGTGCACCCGCCGGGCGGCCTCGGCGCGGCTGATCAGGGTGGCCTCGGCGATCGCATGCGAAAGCCGGCCCCCCAACTCCGCCGGGCTGGCGTCGCGGGCCAGCGCGTTGATCAGCGGATGCTCGACCGCCGGCAGCCGCCGGCGCAGTTTCTCGCAGCGGTTCAGCAACGCCAACTTCTCGCGCGTGGCCAACGCGGCGTAGTCGCAGTCGAGCAGATCGTCCAGGGCGGCATCGATGGCGTCGAACGCCGCCGACACCGCCTCCCGATCACTACTCATACCTCGCAAACTAGGCGAGCCCACCGACAAAAAATCCCGCAATGTGACCACAGAAACCAAAGTGACACAAGGGATTTAGGCGGCGGCAGGACGCGTGCGCCCACTGCCCGGCCGGTGCGCCAACGCCCTGAGGTTTGGCCAGCCGGCCCGCCACCAACCGGCGCGGAATCAGTTGCTCAGCACCAACTTCCAGTTGCCGTTGACGTTCCGGTCCGGAATGCACCAGAAGTTGTTCCAGTTCCCCGGCGTGGACGCCTTCACGCCCGGGCCGGCATCTTGACATGCCTCCCGGGTGGGATAGTTGCCCTCGGTCTGAATCGTCTCGGCGGTGCCGACGCCCACGCCGATCGTCACCAACCCAGCTAACGCCAGCACGCCGGCACCGGCAAAACGCTTGGCACAACGCTTCATGTCCATCGAATCCTCCTGTGGGCGCGCGAATCGGCATCAACGGTATGCCGAAGCGGGGGACCCCGGAGCGCTTTTCGCCGCCAAGCTAACTTCGCTGCGCCCGCAGTGCCACCGCGGTGGCCACCGCCTCCAGCAGATGGGCGAGTTGCTCGGCGTCGCCGACGTTGCGGTCACCGGCCGCCAGCCGGGTGAAGACACCGGCGATGAACGTCGTCACGGCGGTGGTCTGCGCGTCCAACAGCGCCGGGTCGCGGATGTCGGGCTGGAGGTGGGCGATGGCATCCCGGGCCATCGAGTTGATCCGGCCGGCGAAAACCTGCGAGGTTTCGGCCAGACCGGGATCGCGGGCGGCGCCCAGCAGCAGCTCGTGGCGCGCCCGGTTCAACATCAGCCCGGGCCCACTGGCCTGCATCATGGTGAGCCGCGCCAGGTGCGCGAACGGCGACAGCGGATCGAGCGGCTCGTCGATCACCGACTGCAGGTTGGCGACGTCGATCTCGGCCACCCGCTTGCCGACTCCCTGCAGCAGCGCGGCACGGGTGCGGTAGTAGTACGACGTGGTGCCCTCGGGGACGCCGGCGTAACGGTCGACCTGCCCGTGCGTCAGTCCGCGCGAGCCGTGCTCGGCGAGCACCCGGATCGCGGCGTCACACAGCTGGCGGCGGCGTTCGTCGCCGTCACGCCTGCGGGATCGGGAGTTGGCTGCCATGAGTCACCGAAGGACGGTGCCGCCGTCGATGTTGATGACCTGACCGTTGATCCAATCACCCTCGGCGGAAAGCAGAAACGCGACCAGCGCGGCGACGTCGGCCGGGTCGCCGACGCGCGGCCCACGAATTCGCTTGAGCGCGGCGGCTTCCAGCTCCGGCCATTGCGGCACCGACCGGATGGTCTCGGTGGCGGTGAACCCGGGCGCGACCGCGTTGCACCGGATGTTGTCCTTGCCCCACCGCGACGCGACGTGGCGGGTGAGAGCGCCGATGCCGGCTTTCGCGGTGGCATAGGCCGGCCGGGCGGGCTCACCCTGAAACGCCGCGGCCGATGACATGTTGACGATGGCCCCTCCGCCGCGGTCCAGCATGCGCGGGATGGCGTATTTCATGGCGGCCACATAACCGCGCAGGCTGACCGTCATCACCCGGTCCCAGACGTCGAAGTCGATATCGACCACGTCGGTGTCGGCCCGGATGGTGCTCATGTCGGCGCCCACGTTGAACAGCAGGTCCACGCCGCCGTAAGTCGTTGCGGCACAGTCGATCAGGGTGGCAACCGACGCCGGGTCGGCGAGGTCGAAGGCCACCTGGGTCGCCGTGCCGCCGGCGGCGCCGATGCGGTCGGCCGTCTGCCGCGCGGCGTCGACGGCCACGTCGCCGATGACCACGCGGCAGCCTTCCCCGGCCAGCCGGGCGGCCGTCGCCGCACCGATGCCGGTGGCCCCGCCGACCACGACAGCGATCTTGTCCGCCAGCCCGCGAAGACCCATAAAAATCCCCTTCACCGCCGCAACCCGCCGCAACCGGCCGCAACATATTGACTTTACCTCTAGAACTGTAGAGGATCGCCAGTCATGGCTGGGATTCACCGGGAGCGACCCGGAGCCGGCGACCTGGCGGCCGCCACCGGCGCCCCGGCGACGCCGCTGGGCGACGACGTCTGGATGTCACCCGGGGTGTCGAACTCCTATGCGGTGGCCACCGACGACGGGCGGGTGATCGTCAACACCGGCCTGGTCTTCGAAGGGCCGTTGCACCGCAAGGCATTTGCCGACGTCCCCGGTCCGGCGCGGGCCATCATCGTCACCCAGGGACACGCCGACCACTGGGGTGGCGTGAACGCGCTGCGCGACGGCGCCGACGACGGCGACGACGGCGACGACGGCGACGACCGTGGCACCGACATCGTCATGCATCGCAACTATCGGTACTGGCGCGACGACAACGCGCTGCTGATGGGCTACCGGGTGCCCAAGACGTCGTTCGCCTTCCAAAAGTTCTCCGACGCCATGCTCGAGCACTTCAAGACCATCGAGCCCGCCGCGCTCGACTTCACCTTCCCCGAGCCGACCGTTACCTTCGACCAGCGCATGAACCTGCGTGTCGGCGGGCGCGCCTTCGAGCTGGCGTGGACGCCGGGCGGGGAGACCACCGACGCGCTGGTGGTGTGGCTGCCCGAGGAGCGAATCCTGTTCACCGGCAACCTGTTCGGGCCGCTGTTCGGCCATGTGCCGAACCTGATGACCATCCGCGGAGACCGGTACCGCGACCCCATTCTCTACATCGAGTCGTTGAACACCGTGCTGGAGTTCGGGCCGCAGCGACTGATCACCGGTCACTTCGCCCCCATCGAGGGCGCCGACCGCATCGCCGAGGAAGTCACCGCGATGCGCGACGCCATGCGGGCCGTGCACGACCGCACCGCCGAGCTGATGAATTCCGGCGCCGACCTGTACACGGCCATGCGCGAGGTCAGGGTGCCCGAGCGGTTCGACATCGGCGAGGGGTACGGCAAGACCTCGTGGAATGTGCGGGCCATCTGGGAGATGTACACCGGATGGTTCCGGCACCGCTCCACCACCGAGTTGTACGGTGTGCCACCGGATTCCGTCGCGGCCGACCTGGTCGACGCCGCCGGCGCCGAAACGCTGGCCGAGGCGGCCCGCGCTCACCTGGACGCCGGGCGGCCGGTGCAGGCGCTGCATCTCACCGACCTCGTCCTGGCCGCCGAACCGGCGCACGCCCGGGCGCGTGCGGTCGCCGCCGACGCCCACGAGGCGCTGCTGGCCGGCACCGAAAACTTCTGGGAGAAAGCCTGGCTCACCAAATCGATCCGCGAATTGAGGGACCCGGAATGAACACCGTCCACTTCGACTTCACCGACGCCCGGGTGCTGGTGACCGGCGGCACCAGCGGCATCGGCAACGCGATCGCCACCGCCTTCGCCGGCTCCGGGGCCGCCGTCACGGTGACCGGAACCCGCGCCGCGGCCACCGACTATCCTGACATCGACCTCGGTGCGTTCAGCTACCGGCAGTGCCACATCCAGGATCCGGAATCTGTTGACGCGCTGGCGAACTCACTGTCAAGTCTGGACATACTGGTCAACAACGCCGGCGGGCCCTACCCCGCGGGCGACGAATACGACCCGGACGGCTACGTCGCCTCGGTGGCGCAGAACATGTTCGGCCCGATGCGGCTGACCATGCGCTGTCATGACCTGCTCAAGTCCAGCCGGGCCGCCGGCGGCGCCAGTGTGGTCAACGTCGTCTCGATGTCGGCGTTCCGCTCGGCGGTCTTCGTCCCCGGCTACGCGTCGTCGAAGATGGGCTTGGTCGCCCTGACCATGAACCTGTCCCGCCGCTGGGCCGGCGACGGGATCCGGGTCAACGCCATCGCCCCCGGACTGATCGACACCCGAATGACCCACCCCGCCATGGGAATTCCCGAAGTGATGGACGTCGAGATCGGCTTTCACACCCCGCTGGGCCGGCCGGGCACGCCCGCGGACTGCGCCGGGGCCACGCTGTTTTTGTGTACCGAGGCGGCGTCGTACATCACCGGCAGCACGATTGCGGTCGACGGCGGATACCTGACGGTCTAGGGCCATGAGCGACTTCGACAACATCACCACCGCCGACGACGTCTTCAAGCTGGCCGCGCAGCGCACCGGCCTCAGCGAAATCGACTCCGACTCTTGGCGAGAGGGCCTGGCGCTGATCGTCGACGAGGTCAACACCTCGCCGGTCTTCACGCCGTTCGGGCGCCAGCGAGTCCTCGACGACGCCACCAACGCGCTGGGCCGGCGCCTACAGGTGCACGCCTACATCCAGGACCACCCCGAGGTGCTCGACGCGCCGGTCGAGCGGCCGCTCATCGTGCTCGGCATGCCGCGCACCGGCACCACGGTCATCAGTTACCTGCTCGACCAGGACCCGGCCCGGCGGTCGCTGCTGCACTGGCAGTGCGTGCATCCGGTCCCGCCGGCGAGCACCGAGACGCTGCGCACCGACCCGCGCTGCCTGGCCCTGCTGGACCAGCAGCGCAAGATCCTGGACGCCGTGACGCGGGCGAAAATGCCGCTGCCGCACTGGGAAGACGCCGACGGCCCGACCGAGGACATGTTCATCCACAACCAGGACTTCAAGGGCCTGTCCTGGGATTCCTTCCTGCCCACGGACCGCTACGCGCGGTGGCTGTTCGACGAAGCCGACATGAGCAGCACGTACGAGTACCAGAAGCGATACCTGCAGGTGCTGCAGTCCACCGCCCCGGGCAGCTGGAACCTGAAGATGCCGTCGCATTCGGTGCACATCGAGGCGCTGCTCAAGGTGTTCCCGGACGCCCGGCTGATCTGGGCCCACCGCGACCCGTACAAGGCGACCGGTTCGCTGTGCAACCTGTGGCGGCTGCCGCAGAGCCTGGTGATGAACACCGAGCTTCTCGATCAGACGGAGATGGGCCGGCTGGCGATGTGGCAGATGCGCTACCACGTCGACCGCCCGCTGCGGGCCCGCGAGCGCATCGGCGACGAGCGCTTCTTCCACATGTACTACCACGAGATGATGCGCGACCCGATGGACGTCATGCGGCGCATCTACGAGTGGGCCGACGAGCCGTTGACCGCCGAAACCGAAGCGCGCATGCGCAATTGGCTCGCTCACCACCCGCAGGACCGGTTCGCGCTCAACGCCTATCGCCTCGACGAATACGGCCTGACCGTCGAAGCGCTCCAGCCGATCTTCGCCGAATACCTCGACACCTTCGACATTGAACTGGAAGGCACGCCGTGAAAGCATCCGTGGTCACCGGCCCGGACCGGGCCGAGGTCATCGACGTCGAGCGCCCCGGTGTGGGCCCGCGCGACGTCCTGGTGCGGATGCGTGCCTGCGGCATCTGCGGTTCCGACGCGTTCTACATCAGCATCGGTGGCGTCCCGCCGCGGCAGGGACACACCCCGCTCGGGCACGAACCGGCCGGCGAGGTCGTCGGGGTCGGCGCCGAGGTGACCGGGCTGGCCGTCGGTGACCACGTCGTCATCAACCCGATGGCCGCGCCCAGCGGCATCATCGGCAACGGCGGAGCCAGCGGGGCGCTCGCCGACTACCTGCTGATCGAAAACGCCGTCCGCGGAACAAGTCTCGAGGTCATTCCGGACCACATCCCGTGGGAGGTGGCGGCGCTCAACGAACCGATGGCCGTCGCGCGCCACGGCGTCAACCGCTGTCAACCCCGACCCACGGACAAGGTCGTCGTCTTCGGCGCCGGCCCGATCGGGCTGGGCGCCACGCTGGCCTTCAAATCCCTCGGCGTGCAGCACATCGTGGTCATCGATCTGATTCCCGGGCGCCTGGACAAGGCAGTGCGGATCGGCGCCGACGCGGTCGTCAACTCCGCCGAAGAAGACGTGGCGGCGCGCCTGGTCGAGCTGCACGGCCCGGGCGAGAGCATGTTCCCCGGCAAGGCCGGCACCGACATCTACCTCGACGCTGCCGGCGCGCCGGCCGTCGTCAGCACCGCGCTGGCCGCCGCCAAGAAGGGCGCCACGTTGGGAATCGTTGGCGTGCACAAGGAACCGGTGCCCGTCGACCTGATCAACGTGATGAGCAACGAGATCACCATCGTCGGGAGCATGGGTTATCCGGACGAAATCTTCGAAGTGACCGGCGATCTGGTGAGGAACTGGGAGAAGTACGCGCTGATCGTCAGCCACACCATTCCGTTCGACCGCGTCGGCGAGGCGCTCGAACTGGCCCGTACTCCCGGCGCCGCCGACAAGGTCGTCGTCACCTTCTGCTGACCGGCCTACGAACGGGCGTTGCTAGGGGCCGGTGTATCCCGGTGGGTTGACGCCGTCCACCCAAAAGTCCACGCCTAGTTGGGATCCCGGCACGCAGTTGTACACCGACAGGTCGGTGACACCGGATTCCACCAGCACGTCCTCGCACAGCAGCATGTTGCCGGTGAACTCGCGGGCCGGCTTGTTGAGGATGACGTAGGCGGCGTCCGAATACACCTCGGGCTTGCGGGCCCGGCCCATCGCCTCGTCCCCGCCGAGCAGGTTCTGCACCGCGGCCGTCGCCACCAGCGTGCGCGGCCACAGCGTGTTCGAGGCGATGCCGGCCTCGCGCATCTCCTCGGCGATGCCCAACGCGCACAACGTCATACCGAATTTGGCCATCATGTAGGCCGTCGGCTTCAACCACTCCTTGCCGAGCAGCACCGGCGGCGACAGCGTCAGGATGTGCGGGTTCTCGCGGCCCTTCAGGTGCGGGATGCACGCCTGCGACACCGCGTAGGTGCCGCGCACCTGAATGCCGTTCATCAGGTCGAACCGCTTCATCGGCACCTCGGTGATGGGACCCAGGTTGATCGCCGAGGCGTTGTTGACGCAGATGTCGATACCGCCGAACTGCTCGACGGTCTTGGCGACGGCGGCCTCCACCGACTCCGGGTCGCGGACGTCGCCCACGATCGGCAACGCCTGCCCGCCCGCTTCCTCCAGCTCCTTGGCCGCCGTGTAGACCGTCCCCGGCAGCTTCGGGTGCGGCTCGGCCGTCTTGGCGATCAGCGCGATGTTGGCGCCGTCCTGGGCGGCGCGCTTGGCGATCGCCAGGCCGATTCCGCGACTGGCGCCGGAGATGAACATGGTCTTGCCATTCAGGGACATGGCGTCACACTAACGCCACGGCGGATCCGGTCCGATCGGGGTCTGATCGGGCCCGGAAAGCCGCGGGAAATGCGGCCGGAAACCGGCGGGAAATAGCCCGGTCGCGCGCACTGTTGATCCAATCGGTCTTTGGATCGGTATTGGGATCGGTCTTTGGTGCGGTGGGCCACACCCGGGCAGACACTGTCGGGGGCAGCCTTTAGATTGGGAGGAGCAGCGTGGTGTCAACGGCGACGAGCCTGTTAGGCGAGGAGCAGTTGGCTGGCTTCCTTGCGAGTCCGGGGGCGCTTTCGGTGCTTTCCGGTGACACCGCAGCAGAAGGGACCGGGTTTATCGAAATGGCCGATTCTCCAGATGGCCCAGACGGCGTGACCAGCCCGGAAGTCCCCGAGGCGCACGCAGAACCGGCGGCGCACGAAGAGACGCGCGAAGAGACCGACGCCGAATTGACGGCGCGGTTCGAGCGCGACGCGATTCCCCTGCTGGACCAGCTGTACGGCGGTGCGCTGCGGATGACGCGCAATCCGGCCGACGCCGAGGATTTGCTGCAGGAAACGATGGTGAAGGCCTACGCGGGGTTCCGCTCGTTTCGCGCCGGCACCAATCTCAAGGCGTGGCTCTACCGGATCCTGACCAACACCTACATCAACAGCTACCGCAAGAAGCAGCGCCAGCCCGCGGAGTATCCGACCGAGGAAATCACCGATTGGCAGCTGGCGTCGAATGCGGAGCATTCCTCGACCGGGCTGCGTTCGGCCGAGGTCGAGGCGCTGGAATCGCTGCCGGATTCCGAAATCAAAGACGCGCTGCAGGCTTTGCCGGAAGAATTCCGGATGGCGGTGTATTACGCCGATGTCGAGGGTTTCCCGTACAAGGAAATCGCCGAGATCATGGATACGCCGATTGGGACGGTAATGTCACGGCTGCACCGCGGCCGACGGCAGCTGCGTGGCCTGCTGGCCGACGTGGCCAAGGAGCGCGGTTTCAACCGCGGGCAGCAGACGCACGAGGAGGTGTCGTCATGAGTGAGTCATCCGGGCAAGGCGACGCCTTGTCCGAATCCTGCCCGAACGACGATTCCCACGGCGCCGTCGGCTGCGCGGAGGTGATCCGCCAGGTCTGGCTGCTGCTCGACGGCGAATGCGGCCCGGACACCCGGGAGCAACTGCGCCGGCACCTCGAGGCGTGTCCCGGCTGCTTCAAGCACTACGGGCTCGAGGAGCGGATCAAGGCGTTGATCGCCACGAAATGCAAGGGCGAGAAGGCCCCGGAGGGCTTGCGCGAGCGGCTGCGGTTGGAAATCCGGCGCACCACCATCATCCGGGGCACGCAGTAGCGTCCGTCAGGAGTTGGGCCGCTTGCCGTGGTTGGCCTTGCTGTGCTTGCGGTCGCGCTTCTTGCGGCCTCGTTTGGCCATCGGTCGAAAACCTCCGTCGATTGCTTGTCACACCGGCCGTCGCGCGCCGGTTGGCTTGCTGCCCAGTGTCTCACGAGCGCCGCCGCGCACCGACTTCGCCCTCGTCGGAGCCCTCGTCGGACCCCGGTGCGAGCCTTCGCCGGGACCCGTCGGGACCGGTGTGCCGCCGTCGCGGCCGGTGCTGTGGTTCGATGTAGGTGAGCCTGACGGGGCCTGATAGAACCGTGATGAACCAGCAGCCAGCCTGCGCAGAGGCCGAAAACGAGTGGGGTGAAGATGGCCGAGGATGTGCGCGCCGAGATCGTGGCCAGCGTGCTCGAAGTCGTTGTGAACGAGGGTGACCAGATCGGCAAGGGCGACACCCTGGTGCTGCTGGAGTCGATGAAGATGGAGATTCCCGTGCTGGCCGAAGTCGGTGGCACCGTCAGCAAGGTCAGCGTGTCGGTGGGTGACGTCATTCAGGCGGGCGACCTCATCGCGGTGATCAGCTAGCCCCGGGGAACCACTCGGGAGTTATTCGATGTCCACTCTCGGTGATCTGCTCGCCGAGCACACCATGCTGCCGGGCAACGCGGTCGACCACCTGCACGCGGTGGTCGGGGAGTGGCAGCTGCTGGCCGACCTGTCCTTCGCCGACTATCTGATGTGGGTGTGCCGCGACGACGGCATGCTGGTGTGCGTGGCGCAGTGCCGGCCGAACACGGCGCCGACCGTGCTGCAAACCGACGCGGTGGGCACCGTCGTGGCCTCCGAGCGGCTGACGCTGGTCGCCGAGACCTTCGCCTCCGGCGCCGCCAAAGCCGATGACGTTGCGGCCCAACAAGATTCGTGGTTGCCCGGCACTCACGTCGAGGCGTCCCCGGTGCGCTACGGCGGGCATGTGGTGGCGGTGCTGACCCGGCATCAGACCGCGGTGGCCGCCGACCGCGCGTCGGGCCAGCTGGAGATCGCCTACCGGGAGTGCGCCGCGGACCTCGTCCACATGCTCGCCGAGGGCACCTTTCCCGACGTGGGGGACGTGGCCATGTCGCGCTCCACCCCGCGCGCCGGCGACGGCTTCATCCGCCTCGACGTCAACGGCGTCGTCGCCTACGCCAGCCCCAACGCGCTGTCGGCCTACCACCGGATGGGGCTCACCACCGAGCTGGAGGGCCACAACCTCATCGAGATCACCCGGCCGCTGATCTCCGATTCGTTCGAGGCCCAGGAGATGGCCGAGCACGTCAAGGACCTGCTGGCCGGCGGCAAGAGCATGCGGATGGAGGTCGACGCGGGCGGGGCGACCGTGCTGCTGCGCACCCTGCCGCTGGTGGTCAACGGCGCCAGCGCCGGCGCGGCGGTGCTGATCCGCGACGTCACCGAGGTGAAGCGCCGCGACCGCGCGCTGATCTCCAAGGACGCCACCATCCGCGAGATCCACCACCGGGTCAAGAACAACCTGCAGACCGTGGCCGCGCTGTTGCGGCTGCAGGCCCGTCGCACGACGAACCCCGAGGGGCGCGAAGCCCTCATCGAGTCGGTGCGCCGGGTGTCGTCGATCGCGCTGGTGCACGACGCGCTGTCGATGTCGGTGGACGAACAGGTCAACCTCGACGAGGTGATCGACCGGATCCTGCCGATCATGAACGACGTGGCGTCGGTGGACCGCCCGATCCGGATCAACCGGGTCGGCGATCTGGGCGTGCTGGACTCCGACCGGGCCACGGCGCTGATCATGGTGATCACCGAGCTGGTGCAGAACGCGATCGAGCACGCCTTCGATCCGGCGGCCGCCGAGGGGTCGGTGACGATCCGCGCCGAACGCTCGGCCCGCTGGCTCGACGTCGTGGTGCACGACGACGGCCGCGGCCTGCCGGAGGGATTCAGCCTGGAGGCCTCCGACAGCCTCGGCCTGCAGATCGTCCGCACCCTGGTGTCGGCGGAGCTGGACGGCACGCTGGGGATGAGCGAAGCCTCCGAACGCGGCACCGACGTGGTGTTGCGGGTGCCGATCGGGCGCCGGACCAGGATGTTGCTGTAGCCGCGCGACCCGCACGCAAGAGTGCGGCCCCGACAATCGTCGAGGCCGCACCGTTTTGCGTTATCCGGGTTAAACCCCGCTGCGGGCCTTTGTCCGGGCGTTGCGACGCTTCAGGGCGCGCCGCTCGTCTTCGCTCATGCCGCCCCAGACGCCCGAGTCCTGGCCCGTGTTCAGGGCCCAACCGAGGCACTCTGTGGTCACCGGGCACCGATTACAGACCAGTTTCGCGTCAGCGATCTGCGCGAGCGCCGGGCCGCTGTTCCCCACCGGGAAAAACAGCTCCGGGTCCTCGTCGCGACAGACCGCCTTGTGGCGCCAATCCATACGTCTTTACTCCTTACTGAGTGCGCAGCAAGGCGCACGGCCATTTTCTTCGGCTGTTTAACGCGTGCAGAAGAAAAGGGGCCGTACCCCCACGAAATTTCTGCATGCAACCTTTTGATCGTTTCACAGGCTCAACAGATGTCAATAGTGTGAGTTCGCTCGTGGGCTATCTCACTTTGATCATCTCGTAGCCGAACCCTTACTCCGTTGTACTACACTGACGGGCCTCTTCGCCGAAACCCCGTTTTCCGGCCGCCCTGGGGCCGAGGTGTTGTAGCTGGTCAGAGACGTTTTTGCCGCGGCGGCGCGACGACCGCCAGCGCGTCCGGAACGGACTTGAACGTCATGGTTTCGCGCACGCCGAGGTAATCGCCGTCGAACTGGCAGGCGACGGGGCCGCCGGTCGAGGTAACTCGCAGGCAGGGCAGGTCGTCTTCGGTGATCAGTTGCTTGAAGTCGAAGGCGGGGCGTTTGGCGAACATCTGCCGGACGATCCGCAGGGTGGGAATCGGCTTGAGGGTGGTGGGCGCGAACACCCCCAGGCCGGATTCGAAGCTGCAGCCGGGGTTGGTCCACACCGGCCGCTCGTTGGCGAACGTCCACGGGCTCGAGTTCGACACGAACGCGAAGCTGACGCCGGTGATGGGTTCGCGGCCCGGCAGTTCCAGCGTCAGCATCGGTTCGCGGCGGGTGTAGCCCCACACGGCGGGCACCGCCGCGCGGATGTAGCGCCACGCGGTCACCTTGCCGCCCTTGTCGCGTTCGGCCTCGACGGCGGCCACCACCTCGGCGTCGACGCCCATGCCGGTGTTGAACACGGCCCACCGCTCGCCGCAGTCGATCAGCCCGATGCGGCGCCAGGTGTGGTGGCGCTGGTAGTCGTCGAGCAGTTGGATGAGCTGGTTGGTGGCCGCGACCGGGTCGCGGGAGATGCCCAGCGACCGCGCCAGCACGTTCGCGGAGCCGCCGGGGACCACCGCCACCGCCGGCACCGGTCCGGTCGGCAGCGATCCGGGACGGCCGAGCAGGCCGTTGACCACCCCGCTCACCGTGCCGTCACCGCCGTGCACGACGACCAGGTCGACGCCGTCGGCGAGCGCCTTCTGCGCGAGTTCGGTGCCGTGACCGCGGTGGTTGGTGTGCTCGACGGCGAGCTGCAGGCGGCTCTTCAGCGCGTGGGCCAGCAGATCGCGCCCGGCCGCGGTGGTCGAAGTCGCTGTTGGGTTGACGATCAGCACGGCCCGCATGAGCCACGAGCTTATGCGGTGCGACGATGCGCGCCGCAGCGCGGCGTGAGGAGGAGTGCCGCGATCGAACCGAGCGGTGCGACGATGCGCGCCGCAGCGCGGCGCGAGGAGGAGTGCCGCGATCGAACCGAGCGGTGCGACGATGCGCGCCGCAGCGCGGCGCGAGGAGGAGTCCGACGGGTGTCGTGGCTACGCTGACGCTGTGACGACGCCCGCCGCCCCGACCGCCGTTCGCCGTGCCGGCCTGATCGTCCTGCTGCAAGGGGTGGCCGCGCTGGTCGTGGCGGTGGTGCTGGTGGTGCGCGGGATCGCCGGCGCCGACCAGCATGTGGTCAACGGCCTGGCCACCGCGGGCTGGTTCGTGCTGGTCGGCGCCGCGGTGATCGGCGCGGGGCGCGCGTTGACCCGCGGCAAGCGGTGGGGCCGCGGGCTGGCGGTGATCACCCAGCTGCTGTTGTTGCCGGTCGCCTGGTATCTGGCGGTGGGGTCGCATCAGCCGGGCTTCGGGATCCCGGCCGGCGCGGTGGCCCTGGTCGTGCTGGGCTTGCTGTTCAGTCCGGCCGCGGTGCGCTGGGCCGCCGGCGGTCAGGACGACTCCGCCAGCTCCGCCAACCGCGGCCCGGACAGCCGGTAGGTGGTCCATTCCCGCTGCGGCCGGGCGCCGATCCCGTCGTAGAGGGCGATGGCGTCGGTGTTCCAGTTCAACACCGCCCAACTCAGCCGCGTGTAGCCCCGTCGCACGCACTCGGCGGCCAGCGCAGCCAGCAATGCCCGGGCCAGTCCGCGGCGGCGAAACCCCGGTCGTACGAACAGATCTTCCAGATAGATCCCCGCCACGCCGTCCCAGGTGGAGAAGTTGACGAACCACAGCGCCATCCCCGCGATCGTGCCGTCCACCTCGGCCACGTGCCCGTGCACCGTCGGGGCCGCATCGAAAAGCGCTGCGGCGAGCCGTGTTTCGGTGACCGTGCACTGATCGGCGGCGCGCTCGAATTCGGCCAGCGCATGGATCATTTCGGTGATGGCGGCGGCGTCGTGCGGTGCGGCGCGGCGGATTCGGTGGCTCATCGGACGTCCAGGGCGTTGAGTATGGTGGCGAATTTCGTTGTGGTTTCCGCGACTTCGTCGTCGGGATCGGATTCGGCGACGATACCGCCGCCGGCCCGCGCCAGCGCGCTGCGCCGGTCGGCCGACAACTGCGCGCAGCGGATGGACACCACCCAGCGGCCGTCGCCGCGGGCGTCACACCATCCCACCGCGCCGGCGTAGAAGCCGCGGTCGCCCTCCAGTTCGGCGATCAGCTCGACGGCGGCGTCGGTCGGCACCCCGCCGACCGCCGGTGTGGGGTGCAACGCCAGCGCCAAATCGATTGCGGTGGTTGACTTATCGCGCAGCCGCCCGCTGATCGGCGTGCACAGGTGCCACACCGTGGCGGTGCGGCTCAGCTGCGGTTGGGCCGCGATGGACAGGTCGTCGCACAGCGGCTCCAAGGCGGCCCTGATGGTCTCGATCACCAGCTGATGCTCGTGGCGGTTCTTGGCCGACGACGCCAGCGCGGCACCGTTGGCCGCGTCGGTGTCCGGATCGGCGGCACGCGGGGCCGACCCGGCGAACGGCCGGCACTCGACCCGGTCGCCGGTGCGCGCCACCAGAAGCTCGGGGCTGGCGCCCACCAGCGCCACGCCCGCATGGTCGTGGCCGGCGGCGCTGAGGTCGACGAGATAGCCGTACGCGCCCGGGTCTGCGGCGATCAGCCGGCGCAGGATGGTGCGGGCATCCAGCGGGGCGTCGGCGACCAGGTGCAGGGCGCGGGCCAGCACCACCTTGTGCAGCGGGTTGTCGGTTGCGGCGAGCTGCTCGCGGGCCCGGCAGATCCGGTCCCGGTAGTCGATCGGCGGGGGGAGGGCGGCGGCAACCCGCATCGACGGCAGCTTCCGGGCCGGCCAGTCCGGTGGGCCGTCGCTGACGCTCACGGTATCCGGGGTCAGCAGGGCGGCCGGTCGGCGCACGTCGAAAGGCAACGCGCCCAACACAATTGACACTTCTTGGGAGCGCAGCGCGGCCTGCGCGGCGGCCACGTCGCGGTAGCTTCGCCGCACGCCGTCGGCGACCAGGGTTTGCGTCGGCCCGCACAGCGCGAACGTCGGTTCGTCGTTCACGTCAACCCGAGCGCCCGCAGTTGCCGCACCCCGTGCTCGAATCCGCAGACCGCGATCGACGCGGTGATCATGGCGAAGCGGCTGCCTTCGGCGAGCGGCAATTCCACCCAGCGTGTCATCACCGCCCTGCAGAAGTGGCCGTGGCTGACGAAGACCACGTCGCGCGACTCCATCTGCCGCAGCGCCGCGGTGACGGCCGCATCGGCGCGCGCGCTGACCTGCGCGACGCTCTCGCCGCCCGGACAGCCGTGCGTCCACACCAGCCAGTCGGGCACCGACTGGCGGATCTGCTCAGTGGTCAGGCCCTCGTAGGAGCCGTAATCCCATTCCGCGAGCTGCTCGGACACCTCGTCGACGTTCAGCCCGGCCAGCTCCGCGGTGGCCAGCGAGCGTTGCCGCGGGCTGCTGATCACCAGTGGCTCAACGAGTTTCAGCTCGCTCAGCGCCCGGCCGGCGCGCTCGGCCTGCGTCCGGCCGGCCTCGGTCAGCTCCACCTCGGTGCGGCCGGTGTGCCGACCCGTTTTCGACCACTCGGTCTCGCCGTGGCGCAGCAGCACCAGACGGTGGTTGTGCAAGCCCATGTGCAGTGATTCTGCCGGACGACATGCTGGGGCCGCTGGGCCCAAGCGTCTGGCGGGCGAACATGCCAGGATGGCACTGTAAACGCGCGGCGATGAAAAGGGGCGGGCGCTGGTGAGTAAGACCCGGGTACTGGCGGTGGCCAACCAGAAGGGCGGCGTAGCCAAGACGACGACGGTCGCCTCGCTGGGCGCGGCGATGGTCGACGAGGGCAAGCGGGTGCTGCTGGTCGACCTCGACCCGCAGGGTTGCCTGACCTTCTCGCTGGGCCACGATCCCGACAAGCTGCCGGTGTCCGTGCACGAGGTGCTGCTCGGCGAGGTCGAGCCCAACGCCGCGCTGGTGGACACCGCGGAGGGAATGACGCTGCTGCCGGCCAACATCGACCTGGCCGGGGCCGAAGCGATGCTGCTGATGCGGGCCGGGCGCGAGTACGCGCTCAAGCGGGCGCTGGCCAAACTCGCCGACCGGTTCGACGTGGTGATCGTCGACTGTCCGCCGTCGCTGGGGGTGTTGACCCTCAACGGGCTGACCGCCGCCGACGAGGTCATCGTGCCGCTGCAGTGCGAGACGCTGGCGCATCGCGGGGTGGGGCAGTTCCTGCGCACGGTGGCCGACGTTCAGCAGATCACCAACCCGGACCTGCGGCTGCTGGGCGCCCTGCCGACGCTGTACGACTCGCGCACCACGCACACCCGCGACGTGCTCGTCGACGTCGCCGACCGCTACAGCCTGCCGGTGCTGGCCCCGCCGATTCCGCGCACCGTGCGGTTCGCCGAGGCCAGCGCCTCGGGGTCGTCGGTGATGGCCGGCCGCAAGAACAAGGGCGCGGCGGCCTACGGCGAACTGGCCGCGGCGCTGCTCAAGCACTGGAAGTCCGGCAAGCCGCTGCCCACGTTCACCGTCGAGGTCTAGCCTCGGCGCGCGGCCGAGTCGCTGGGCTTTGAGTGTGCGCTGACGGCGAGCCCGCTCGGCGTGTCGCCGCCGCAGATACACACGCAAGGCCAACGATTCACACTCGACGGCCCGAACCGAAGCGACGGCCCGAACCGAAGCGACGGCCCGAACCGAAGCGACGGCCCAGATCGCGATCAGCCCAGCGCGACCACGGTGTCGCCGCGCTGCTCGAACACCCGCGACCCGGACACGGCCGGCACCACCGCGGCCCCGGGTGGCGCGCCGCTGGTCGCCCGGTCCACCGGAATGTAGCGTTCGCTGGCGCCGCTGATCGGGTCGTAGACGCCGATCGCCCCGGTGACGGGCACCAGCAACCGGCCCGCCATCATCGCCCCCGGCCCCAGCGGCGCGGTCTTGTCCCCGGCGGCGATGGTGTAGCGCAGCGCCAAGGTGTTGACGTCGAAGACCATCAGCGAATCGCCGGTCCACCAGGTCATCACGCTGCCCGCGTGCGAGACCGCCGCCGACGGCGACGGCGGTCTGGGCAGCGGCGTGCTCGACACCGTCGTCCCGGTTTCGTCGATCACGTCGACCCGCGGCCGCGGCGCCGGCAGATACACCGCGGTGGTGGCCTCCCGGACGGCCAGCACCCGGGCGCCCGAATCCGGTGCGATGCCCGGCTCGGCCACGATGTGTTGCTGGGGCTCGTCGTCGTCCTTGCCGGGCCGCAGCAGCACCAGCCGCAGGTCGGCCTGATTCGCACAGCTCTCCAGCACCGAGACCGCCGACGAGCTGGCCGCGGCCGAGATCAGCCGGCAGCCCGAGTGCAGTCCGCGCGCCGACGGTTTCACCCGGGCGTCGGTCTCGCCGTAGGTGAGCATCCGCACCATGTCCGAGCGCCACAGCTCCATCCGGGTGTCGCCGACCGACAGCACGGTCATGCCGTCGGAGGACAGCCGCACCCGCGGGTCGGCGTAGCCGCTGCGGGCCGGCCCGCGGCGGCCGGTGGAACCGTCGAGGGTGCTCACCTGGCCGCAGCCACGGTCATCGCGGTACACCCCGACGGCGTAGCGGTACAACCAGGACAGTCCGCACAGGTCGGTGTCGCGGGCATAGCTCCAGCGGGACTGCCCGGTCGCGGGGTCGCGGCCGTCGATCCGCCGGCCCGCACCGGTGGCGACCACCCCACCCACCACCACCGGCTCGGTGGTGGCCGGGCTGGCCGCGGTCCACAGCTGTTTGAGGCTGGCCGGCACTTGCCGGGCGGGGCTCGGGTTGGGCGCCGGCACGGCCGCCGGGCGGCTGACGGTTGCCCGGGCGTCGCTGGTCCACCAGATCAGCGCGGCGGTCGCGGCGACGACGACGGCGATGGTCGCGGCGGCCACGATGTCGCCCCTGGTCCGCCGCTCGGGTCTGACCATGCGTCGGCGCCGGGGCGTTAGTTGCTCTGCGCGGTGGCGTCCGCGGGCTTGCGACGCCGGCGTCGGCGCCGGCTGGAGCCGGGGTTGCCCGGCGGGGAGCCGGCCGGTGCGTCCGCGGCCGCCTCGCCGTTGCTGCTCGCGGCGCCGGTGCCCGACGGGTGCCCGCTGACCGGCTGGCCGCCGCGGGTGCGTCGGCGCCGGGTGCCCGAGCGCCGCGTGGCTGTCTCCGACTTCTGATCCGGCTTTCCGGTCGCCCGCTCGGCGCTGCGGCGCGGGCCCTGCGGCTTGCGGGCGGCGCCCACCCGGCCCCCGGCACCGGCCGGGATGCCCAGCTCTTCGTACAGGTGCGGCGAATTGGAGTAGGTCTCGGCGGGCTCGGGAACGTCCAGCCCCAGCGCCTTGTCGATCAGCGCCCAGCGGGCCAGCTCGTCCCAGTCCACCAGGGTGACCGCGACCCCGGCCTTGCCGGCGCGGCCGGTGCGGCCGATGCGGTGCACGTAGGCCTGCTCGTCCTCGGGAATCTGGTAGTTGATGACATGCGTGACGTCGTCGATGTCGATGCCCCGGGCCGCCACGTCGGTGGCCACCAGAACGTCGATGTCGCCGGTCCGAAAGGCCTTGAGCGCCTTCTCCCGTGCCACCTGCCCCAGGTCCCCGTGCACCGCACCGACCTTGAAGCCGCGTTCGGCCAGCTCGTCGGCGACCTTCTGCGCGGTGCGCTTGGTGCGGGTGAAGATCATCGTGGCGCCGCGGCTCTCGGCCTGCAGCACCCGGCTGACCAGCTCCACCTTGTCCAGGGCGTGCGCCCGGTAGACGTACTGAACCGTGGTGTCGTGGGTGGCCGCCGAATGCGGCGCCTCGGCCCGGATGTGGGTGGGCTGGCTCATGAACGTGCGGGCCAGCGTGATGATCGGGTCCGGCATGGTCGCCGAGAACAGCATCGACTGCCGGTCGTCGGGGATCTGCCGCAGGATGCGCTCGATGTCGGGCAGGAAGCCCAGGTCGAGCATCTCGTCGGCCTCGTCGAGCACCAGCACGGACAGCCCGCCCAGCTGCAGGTGGCCCTGCTGCGCAAGGTCGAGCAGCCGGCCCGGGGTGCCCACCACGACGTCGGCGCCGGCGCGCAGCGCGTCGATCTGCGGTTCGTAGGGGCGGCCGCCGTAGATGGGCACCACCGACAACGGGCGGCCGCCGTCGGCGGTCAGGTGCTTGGCCGCCAGCGTGAGGTCATCGGTCACCTGCAGGCACAGTTCGCGGGTGGGCACCACGACCAGCGCGCGCGGGGTGCCGTTCAGCGCCCGCGGGGCGGTGCCGGCCGTGATGCGCTGCAGCAGCGGCACCCCGAAGGCGAAGGTCTTGCCCATGCCGGTGCGGGCCTGGCCGATCAGGTCGTCGCCGGCCAGCGCCAGCGGCAGGGTCAGTTCTTGGATCGCAAAAGGGTGTTGAATCCCTTTTTCGTCGAGCGCGCGGACGATTTCGTCGCGGACGCCGAGTTGAGCAAAAGTGAGTTCAGTTGTGCTGGAGGGTGTGGTCATGCGTGGGTAGATAGCCTCTCGGTGACGTATCGGATTGTGTCGGTGTTTCTCTGTTGCGGTCACGCGCGCACCAGTTCCGACTCCGAATACGTCGCCGAGTCGCCGGCTCCGGCTCGGGCTGGAGGAACCCAGTCCGGGCGGGCCAACTGTGCACGCACATTTCCCCGATGGTGGAAATAGAAGACAAATACAACCGCCATCTACCTACATGATAGCCGGTCGACAGCTGGCTCCCATTTTGCGCTAAGTCAGCCGACTACAGTGTTGCCATGACCCGGTCCTCTTGCCAGTCCTCCGATGCAGCCAGAGAAGCCGACCGAGCAGCCGATTCACCCGCCCCCCGACTGTCGGCCGACCACCCGGGCGTCAACGAGCTGTTCGCGGTGCTGGCCTACGGCGAGATCGCCGCGTTCTACCGGCTCACCGACGAGGCCAAGATGGCTCCCGACCTGCGCGGACGGATCTCGATGGCGAGCATGGCCGCCGCCGAGATGCAGCACTACGAGCAGCTGCGCGACGCGCTGGAGAGCCGGGGCGTCGACGTGGTGTCCGCGATGTCGAAGTACGTCTCGGCGCTGGAGAACTACCACCGGCTGACGATGCCCAGCACCTGGCTGGAGGCGCTGGTCAAGACCTACGTCGGCGACGCGTTGGCCGCCGACCTGTACCTGGAGATCGCCGACGGGCTGCCCGACGAGGTCGCCGACGTGGTGCGCGCCGCGCTGGCGGAGACCGGGCACTCGCAGTTCGTCGTCGCCGAGGTGCGCGCCGCCGTCACCTCCAGCAGCAAGCAGCGCAGCCGGCTGGCGCTGTGGGCGCGCCGCCTGTTGGGCGAGGCGATCACCCAGGCGCAGTACCTGCTGGCCGACCACGACGAGCTGGTCGATCTGGTGGTGTCCGGCGCCGGCGGGCTGGGCCAGCTCAACGCGTTCTTCGACCGGCTGCAGCAGACCCACGAGCGGCGCATGCGGGAACTGGGCCTGGGCTGAGCCGGGTCGCGGCCATGAGGCTCAGCGGGCGCAGGTCGCCATGTTCGAGGCGTTGGCCGAGGCGACCACCCGCTGGCCGGCGGCGTTGAAGATCGAGCAGCTGAGCCGGCCGTAGAAGCTGGTCGCCACCACGGATTCGGTCTGCACGCCGGGTTCCAGCACCACCACCTTCGACCACGGCAGCGACACGTTGAACTCAGTCTGCGGCACCCCGTGCGCGTCGGTGTAGACGACGTTGACCAAATCCAGCAGCTGCTTGCTTCCGCTCACGCTGTAGACGACGGTGCGCGGATCCACCGTGACCGTCGGCGCCGCCGCCAGAGGCGGTGCGGCCGTGGGGGTTTGGGCCGGG
This sequence comes from Mycobacterium timonense, assembly GCF_025821985.1. Classification (NCBI taxonomy): domain Bacteria; kingdom Bacillati; phylum Actinomycetota; class Actinomycetes; order Mycobacteriales; family Mycobacteriaceae; genus Mycobacterium; species Mycobacterium timonense. Next base: position 131,439 of record NZ_JACKSY010000026.1, read on the forward strand.
GCGACGCCGGGGGTCAGGCTGGGCGCGACGCTGGGCGCCGCGCTGGGTGAGGTGACCGTGGTGAACGTCTCGGCCGGCAGCGGGCGCGACGGGCTCGGGGAGGCGCTGGGCGGGACGGACGCCTTGGTGGTCGCGGGCGCCGAGGTCACCGAGTGCGGGGCCGACGCCCCCACCGTGGCCTTGGTGGACGCGCTGTCCCCGCTGTTGATGATGACGGCGGTGGCGATGGCGCCCAGGGCCACCACGGCGCCGACGATCGCGGTGGCCGGCCGCCAGCGCGAGTCGGCGGGCCAGCCGGTCCAGTTGTAGTCGGCGTTCAGGTAGGGGTCGGTGTCGCAGGCGTCGTCAGCGTCGTCGTCCGGGTAACCCCGGATCCGGTCGTCGAGGTGCGGCAGTGTGGTACCCATGGGGCCGAAGTTAGCCATGTGACAACACGGATCGGGTATCGCGCGGGTGCCCGAGACAACCTGCAAGCGAATCGTTATCGCACCGCGACCGCAGTTTCGCTGACCGCGAAGTGTGGGACTGTCTCGGGTGGGGTCCCGCCGCGTCCACTAGCCTGCTGCTGACGGGGCGCGACGGCAATGTCGGCGACAGACTTCGAATACCTACGGAAGGGGTGACCGTGGAGGTCAAGATCGGTATCACGGATAGTCCACGCGAGCTGGTCCTGACCAGCACCCAGACGCCCGACGAAGTCGAAGAACTGGTCAGCGCCGCGCTGAGCGACGGGTCGGACCTGCTGCGCCTCAGCGACGAGCGGGGCCGCCGCTTCCTGGTGCACACGTCCAAGATCGCCTACGTCGAGATCGGCATCGCCGACGTGCGCCGGGTCGGCTTCGGGGTGGGCGCCGAGGTGGTCGGCAAGCACGCCGGCAAGGGGCGTTGAGGGCTTGCCTACGAGCGGGTGAGCGGCACGTGTGACAGCCCGCCCCAGGCGAACGCGACGGTGCCCTCCACGGCATCGGCCTTGGAGATCGGGCGGTCGGAGTCAAGCCAATAGCGGGCGCAGTCGACGCTGATGCCGACCAGCCCGACCGCGATCATCCGCGCCCGGTGCGGGTCCAGCCCGGAGTCCTCACTGATCAACGCGTAGACCGCGTCGATGCAGGATTCGGTGGCCACCCGCACCTGGGCGGCCACCTCGGGTTCGGTGACGTAGTCGTTCTCGAAGATCAGCCGGTAGCCCTGGCTGTCGTGCTCGATGAAGTCGAAAAACGCTTGCACCGCGGCGTGCAACCGCCGCCGGTTGTCCTTGGTGGTGCTCAGGGCCTGCTGCACGCCGGAGACCAGGTTCTCCACGTGCCGGGCCAGCACCGCGAGGTACAGCTCGAGCTTGCTCGTAAAGTGTTGGTACAGAACGGGTTTGCTGACCCCGGCCCGGTCGGCGATCTCGTCCATGCCGGCCGCGTGGTAGCCGCGGTCGACGAACACGTCACTGGCGACGACGAGCAGCTGGCCGCGCCGCTCGTCGCGGGGCAACCGGTTGCCTCGCCGGTTGGAAGCCGCGGCGCCGTCCGTCGGCCGACCGCGGTCAGCCGATTTGACGGCACGCCGTGCCGGCATCTTGGCGAGTTCGCTCATCGAGTCCTCATCTGATCGTCACCTGATCGCCCAGGGCCGGCCGTCGGTAAACCGGGGCCAGCCGCTCGCAGCTCGTTGCACAGACCTTACTACCCGCGGGGTTGATGCGACCGTCATCGACGTCGTCGTCGCTGGCAGAAGCGGTGTCCGGCGGCCGATTCGGGCGCGCCACCGACGGCGCGGCCGGGCGGCTGTGTAATCCTGGGAAAATGACGTCGCAGCGGCCCCCGCGCAGCACGGGTCGTGTGCCGGTGCTGCGCGACGAGTGGCGCGAACCGTTGCGCGCGCTTCGCGACCCGCTGGCCCGGGAAGCCGGGCGGACCCGCGCAGACCGGGAACGGCCGCGGCAGTGGCGCAAACAGACCTGGCTGGGGCGGTTCGTCTCCACCTACGGCTGGCGCGCATACGCCCTGCCCGCGCTGGTGGTGCTCACCGCCGTCGTCATCTACCAGACCGTGACGGGCACCAGCTCGCCGAAACCGACCGCCAGCCAGCCGATCCAGAGCCCGACCGCGATCGGCGCGGTGGGCACCACGATCATCGACGCCCCGCCGCGCGGGCTCGCCGCGTTCGACGCCAACCTGCCGGCCGGCACATTGCCCGACGGCGGCCCGTTCACCGAAGCCGGCGACAAGACCTGGCACGTGGTGCCCGGCGTCACACCGCAGATCGGTCAGGGCACCGCCAAGGTGTTCAAGTACAGCGTCGAGGTGGAGAACGGCATCGACCCGACCATGTTCGGCGGCGACGACGCATTCGCTCAGATGGTCGACCAGACGCTGGCCAACCCGAAGGGCTGGACGCACAACCCGCAGTTCGCGTTCATCCGGGTCGACGCGACCGCCGGCGCCAAGCCGGACTTTCGCATTTCGCTGGTGTCGCCGGTGACGGTCCGCGAGGGCTGCGGCTACGAATTCCGGCTCGAAACCTCTTGTTACAACCCGGTATTCGGGGCCAACCGGGAGGCGCGGGTCTTCATCAACGAGGCGCGTTGGGTGCGCGGCGCGGTGCCGTTCGAAGGGGACGTCGGCTCCTACCGCCAATACGTGATCAACCACGAGGTCGGCCACGCCATCGGCTACCTGCACCACGAGCCGTGCGAACAGCAGGGCGCGCTGGCGCCGGTGATGATGCAGCAGACGTTCTCCACGTCCAACAACGACGCCGCCCAGTTCGACCCCGACGTCGTCAAGGCCGACGGCAAGACCTGCCGCTTCAATCCCTGGCCGTACCCGATCGCCTAGCGGCCTCGTTGCCGCGCCGTGGGCGGGCTGCTGTGATGGTGGTAGACGGCTCGAATCGCTGAGCCGACCGACCTGCAGGAGACGTTTCCCGTGTCCACGCCGCTGCCGCCGCTGGTGGCGCCCGCAGACCAGCTGACCGCCGACGAGATGGCCCGCTACAGCCGGCAGCTGATCATCCCCGGCCTCGGCGTGGACGGGCAGAAGCGGCTCAAGAACGCCCGGGTGCTGGTGATCGGGGCCGGCGGGCTGGGCGCGCCGACGCTGCTCTACCTGGCCGCGGCCGGGGTGGGCACCATCGGCATCGTCGAGTTCGACGCGGTCGAGGAGTCCAACCTGCAGCGCCAGATCATTCACGGGGTGGCCGACGTCGGGCGGTCCAAGGCCGCCTCGGCGCGCGACTCGATCGCCGCGATCAACCCGCTGGTCGACGTGCGGCTGCACGAGTTCCGGCTGGACGCGTCCAACGCCGTCGAGCTGTTCGGCCACTACGACCTGATCGTCGACGGCACCGACAACTTCGCCACCCGCTACCTCATCAACGACGCAGCGGTGCTGGCCGGCAAGCCGTACGTGTGGGGGTCCATCTACCGGTTCGAGGGCCAGGCCTCGGTGTGCTGGGAGGACGCCCCGGACGGCCGCGGACTCAACTACCGCGACCTCTACCCCGAACCCCCGCCGCCCGGCGCGGTCCCGTCCTGCGCCGAGGGCGGGGTGCTGGGCGTCGTCTGCGCCGCCATCGCCTCGGTGATGAGCACCGAGGTGATCAAACTCATCACCGGGATCGGCGAATCCCTGCTGGGCCGGTTGATGATCTACGACGCGCTCGAGATGAGCTATCGCACCATCGCGATCCGCCGCGACCCCTGCGACGCGTCGCGGCCCGCCATCACCACGCTGGTCGACTACGAGCAGCTGTGCGGCGCCGCGCCGGCCGCCTCCACCGACGCCGCCACCGGCGGGGCCGAGGCGGCCATCACCCCGCGGCAGCTGCGCGAGCTGCTGGACTCCGGCGCCAAGCTGGCGCTGATCGACGTGCGCGAACCGGTGGAGTTCGACATCGTGCACCTCGACGGGGCGCAGCTGATCCCGCAGTCGTCGATCAACTCCGGGGAGGGCCTGGCAAAGCTGCCGGCCGACCGCATGCCGGTGCTGTACTGCAAGACCGGGGTGCGGTCGGCCCAGGCGTTGGCGGTGGTGCGCCAGGCCGGATTCAGCGACGCGGTGCATCTGCAGGGCGGGATCGTGGCCTGGGCGCAACAGATGCAGCCCGACATGATCCTGTACTGACCAACCCGCTTGTTGGACTCGTTTAGAGTACCGGTGTGACAGTCGAGCCACCGCCGGATCATGTGTTGTCGGCGTTCGGTTTGGCCGGCGTTAAACCCGTCTATCTGGGTGCCAGCTGGGAGGGCGGCTGGCGGTGCGGCGAAGTCGTCCTGTCACTGGTGGCCGACAACGCGCGCGCGGCCTGGTCCGCCCGGGTCCGCGAGACGCTGTTCGTCGACGGGGTGCGGCTGGCCCGCCCGGTCCGTTCCACCGACGGCCGCTACGTGGTGTCCGGGTGGCGCGCCGACACCTTCGTCGCGGGGACGCCGGAGCCCCGGCACGACGAAGTCGTCTCGGCGGCGGTGCGCCTGCACGAGGCGACGGGCAAACTCGAGCGGCCCCGCTTCCTGACCCAGGGGCCCACGGCGCCCTGGGGCGACGTAGACATCTTCATCGCCGCCGACCGCGCCGCCTGGGAGGAACGGCCGCTGGCCTCGGTGCCGCCGGGGGCGCGGGTGGCCCCCGCGACGGCGGACGCCCAGCGATCGGTGGACCTGCTCAACCAGCTCGCCACGCTGCGCAAGCCCACCAAGAGCCCCAACCAGCTGGTGCACGGCGACCTTTACGGCACAGTGCTTTTCGTGGGTTCGGCGGCGCCGGGGATCACCGACATCACCCCCTACTGGCGGCCCGCGTCGTGGGCGGCCGGAGTGGTGGTCATCGACGCGTTGTCCTGGGGGGAGGCCGACGACGGACTCATCGAACGCTGGAACGCCCTGCCGGAGTGGCCGCAGATGTTGTTGCGCGCGTTGATGTTTCGGCTGGCCGTGCACGCGCTGCACCCCAGGTCTACCGCCGAGGCGTTTCCGGGGCTGGCCCGCACCGCGGCGCTGGTCCGGCTGGTGCTCTAAGCGCCGAACCGGTGCCGGACCTCGGGCAGCGGGATCCTGCCTTCGGTGGCGAGCACGCCTTCGGCGCGCAGCAGTTCCAGCTGCCGGGTCCGCAGGTGCCGCGCCGGGCGCCCGGAGGCGGTGATCACCCGGTGCCACGGCAGGTCGGAGGAGTCGGTCCGCATGATCCAGCCGACGATGCGGGCACTGGAAAGCCCTGCGACAGCGGCGATGTCGCCGTAGGTGGCGACCCTGCCGGGCGGGATGGCCGCGACCAGCGCCCGCACCCGCTCCACCTGCTCGTCGGTCACCGGCGCCACGTCAGCGCGCCTTGAGCAGCTCGCGAGCCAGCGCGGCGACGTCGTCGGGCTTGGCGTAGGGCACCATGTGGTTGCAGTCGAAATCCAGCAGCCGGAACCGCGATCCCAGCCGGTCCTGCAGCGCCGCGATGAGTTCGTCGCCGACGTACGGCGGCGCGGTTCGCTTGGCGCGCACCAGGATCGTCGCCGTCTGCGCCGGCGGCAGCACCGGGTCGCGGGCCAACTCGCTCCAGTACGACATCATCGCCGGCAGACACACCCGCCAGCCGTACCGCCCGTTGGGCAGCTCGATCAGGTGCTCGTCGATCTCGGCGTCCAACAGCGCGGGCTCGACATCCGACCACGAGCCGTGCAGCTTCTCCAGCCGCGCCTCCTCGGCGTCGGGATAGTCCGGCGAGGCCAGCATCGCCTCGGCGATCTCGCGCATCCAGGCGCCGTCCAGCCCGATCGCCGGGTCCAGCAGCAGCAGCCCCGCCACCCGGTCCGGGCGCACGGCGGCCAGGTGCATCGCCAGCCCGGCCCCGAAGGAGTGGCCGACCACCAGCACCGGCGCGCCGGCCTGCGCGTCGAGCAGGTCTGCCAGCGCCGAGATGTTGGCGTCGATGGTCCACGGCGCCGACCAGCTGGACCGGCCATGGCCCACCAGATCCGGTGCGGCCCAAGCGAATTCGGGCAGCAGGCCGGCCAGGTGCTGCCAGCGCTGCCCGTGCCCGGTCAACCCGTGCAGCGCCAGGATCCGCGCCGGACCGGGCGGGCCGTAGCGGTGCACATGCAATGTCGCGGTCACCCGTCGATGGTGCCAGCCGCCGCGGTCGCGGTGCGCGGGCGGCCCGCCCCGGTGCCGCGCTCAGCGGTCGTCATCCCACTCGTCCTCGGTGGAGACGATGTAGGCCTGGTCGATCACGTCGGCCTCGTTGGCCTCGCGATCGCCCGCACTCACGTACTCGGTGTCCAGGCCGGTCTCGTCGTCGGTATCGACGGGCCGCTGTTGCTCGGCGACGTCGCCTTCAGGCGGCTCGTCGATGGGAAAGCCGCGTTCGTCCTTCATGGTCCTGGACCCCTCCTTCGGTTGTTGAAGCACCATTGTTCGCGCTGCGCCGCCTTCCAGGGTAGGGAGGTGGTGTCGGTGCAGGTCACGCTCGCTTGTCACACCCCGGTGATTGCATGCAGCCATGTCATTCACCTGGGATGCGCAGGCGGGCGCCGTGCTGGCGCCCGGTGCCCGCGGGACCGTCCGGGTGCTCGGCGGGCCGGGCACCGGCAAGAGCAGCCTGCTCGTCGACGCTGCGGTCGCCCAGATCGAGGCCGGCGTCAACCCGGAATCGGTGCTGCTGCTCACCGGTTCCGGCCGGCTCCCGATGGCCGAGCGCAGCGCCTTGACGACGGCGCTGTTGCGGTCGGCGGGCGCCGGCCCGGCCGTCCGCGAACCGTTGGTGCGCACCGTGCACGGTTACGCGTACGCGGTGTTGCGCCGCGCCGCCGAGCGCGCCGGCGAGGCGCCGCCGCGGCTGGTCACCAGCGCCGAACAGGACGCGATCATCCGGGAACTGCTGGCCGGGGATCTGGCCGACGGCCCGCGCGCGGCGACGGCCTGGCCGGCCGCGCTGCGTCCGGCGCTGAGCACCGCGGGATTCGCCACCGAACTGCGAAACCTGTTGGCGCGCTGCGCCGAACGCGGTGTCGACCCTCAGGCATTGGAGCGGCTCGGCCGGCGCTGCCGACGGCCGGAATGGGTGGCCGCCGGTCAGTTCGCGCGCCAGTACGAACAGGTGATGTTGCTGCGCGCGGCGGTGGGCACGGCCGCCCCGGAGGCGACGACGCCCGCGCTGGGTGCCGCCGAACTGGTGGGTGCGGCGCTGGAGGCCTTCGCCGTCGACGCCGAGCTGCTGGCTGCCGAGCGTGGCCGGATCCGGGTGCTGTTGGTCGACGACGCCCAGCAGCTGGATCCGCAGGCCGCGCGGCTGGTGCGGGTGCTGGCCGCGGGCGCCGATCTGGCGCTGATCGCCGGGGACCCCAACCAGGCGGTGTTCGGCTTCCGCGGTGGCGATCCCGGCTCGCTGCTCGACGGCGCGGCGCCGGCGGTGACGCTGACCACGTCGCACCGCTGCGCCCCGGCCGTCGCGCGCGCGGTCAGCGGCGTCGCGGGCCGGCTGCCCGGCAGCAGCGCCGGCCGCCGCATCGAGGGCGCCGGACCGGGGGAGGGCTCGGTCGCGGTGCGGCTGGCCGCGTCCGCGCACGCCGAGGCGGCCGCCATCGCCGACGCGCTGCGGCGCGCCCACCTGGTCGACGGCGTGCCCTGGTCGCAGATGGCGGTGATCGTGCGTTCGGTGCCGCGGGCCGGCGCGCGGTTGCCGCGGGCGCTGGCCGCCGCCGGGGTGCCGGTGACCGCGCCGGCGGCGAGCGGGCCGTTGGCCGAGCAGCCGGCGGTGCGCGCGCTGCTGACCGTGCTGCTGGCCACCGCCGACGGCCTGGACGGGCAGCGGGCACTGGCGTTGCTGACCGGCCCGATCGGCCGTGTCGACCCGGTGTCGCTGCGGCAGCTGCGGCGAAACCTGCAGCGCGCCAACGCCGGACGCCCGCCCGGTGATTTCGCCGAGCTGTTGGTCGAGGCGCTCACCGGTACCGCGCCGCCGCCCGGTGCACTGTTCCGGGCGCTGCGCCGGGTTCGCGCGGTGCTGGACGCGGCCGGGCGCTGCCACCGCGACGGTCAGGACCCGCGCTACATCCTGTGGGCCGCCTGGCACCGGTCGGGGCTGCAGCGCCGCTGGCTGTCGGTCAGCGAGCGCGGCGGCCCCGCCGCCGCCCAGGCCGGCCGGGACCTCGACTCGGTGACCGCGCTGTTCGACATCACCGACGACTACGTGTCGCGCACCTCGGGCGCGTCGCTGCGCGGGCTGGTCGAGCACGTCGCCGCGCTGCAGCTGCCCGGCGCCGGCCCCGTGCCGGTGGCCACCGCCGAGCAGGTCAGCGTGCTCAGCGCGCACGCCGCGCTGGGCCGCGAATGGGATTTCGTGGTGATCGCCGGGCTGCAGGACGGGTTGTGGCCCAACACCGTTCCGCGCGGCGGGGTGCTGGGAACCCAGCGGCTGCTGGACGTGCTGGACGGGGTCAGCGCCGACGCGTCCGTGCGGGCGCCGCTGCTGGCCGAGGAGCGCAGGTTGCTGGTGGCGGCCATGGGCCGGGCCCGGCAGCGGCTGCTGGTGACGGCGGTGGACAGCGACACCGACGGGTCGGATCACGAGGCCGCGCTGCCGTCGCCGTTCTGCTACGAAATCGCGCAGTGGGCCGGCGAAGACGTCGAAACCGCTGCCTTGCAGCCTGTTTCGGCCCCGCGGGTGTTGTCGGCGGCCGCGCTGGTGGGGCGGCTGCGCGGGGTGGTGTGCGCGCCGGACGGCGCCGTGGACGAGCTCGACCGTCGTTGCGCGGCAACGCAATTGGCCCGACTGGCCCAAGCCGGGGTGCCCGGCGCCGACCCGGCCAGCTGGCACGGCCTGATCCCGGTCAGCACCGCCGAACCGCTGCGCGGCGGTGGCGACGTCGTCACCTTGACACCGTCGACCATGCAGACGCTCACCGACTGCCCGCTGCGCTGGCTGGCCGAACGGCACGGCGGCACCGACCCGCGCGACCTGCGCTCGGCCATCGGTTCGGTGGTGCACGCCCTGATCGCCCAACCGCACCGCAGCCCGGCCGAACTGGTGGCCGAGCTGGACCGCGCCTGGCGGCACTTACCCTTTGCCGCGCAATGGCATTCGGACAACGAGCTGGCCCGCCACCGCGCGATGCTGGAGGCGTTCGCGCAGTGGCGGGCGAACACCCGCGGCGCGCTGACCGAGGTCGGCGTCGAGGTCGAGATCGACGGCACGCTGTCCACCGGTGACGGCCGCGAGGTCCGGCTGCGCGGCCGGGTGGACCGGCTGGAGCGCGACGCCGCCGGTCGGCTGGTGATCGTCGACGTCAAAACCGGCAAGACCCCGGTCAGCAAGGACGACGCCCAGCAACACGCGCAGCTGGCGTTGTATCAGCTGGCGGTGGCGCACGGCTTGCTCGGCGCCGCCGGCGGCGACGCGGAACCCGGTGGGGCGCGGCTGGTTTACGTCGGCAAGGCCGCGGCATCGGGGGTGGTCGAGCGCGAGCAGGATCCGCTGACGGCGGCCGCCGCCGACCAGTGGCGCGAGGCGCTGCGGCGGGCGGCGGACGCGACGGCCGGTCCGCAGTTCATCGCGCGGCGCAACGACGGCTGCACCCACTGCCCCCTGCGGCCCTGCTGCCCCGCCCACGCCGACGGGTCCGGCCGATGAGCGACCGCTACAGCCCCCGCGAATTGGCTTGCGCCCTCGGGCTTTTCCCGCCAACCGAGGAGCAGGCCGCCGTCATCGCCGCGCCGCCGGGGCCGCTGGTCGTCATCGCGGGAGCCGGTGCCGGCAAGACCGAGACCATGGCCGCCCGGGTGGTGTGGCTGATCGCCAACGGCTACGCCCACCCCGGCCAGGTGCTGGGGCTGACGTTCACCCGCAAGGCCGCCGGCCAGCTGTTGCGCCGGGTCCGCTCCCGGCTGGCCCGGTTGGCCGGCGTCGGGTTGGGGGCGGCGAGCCCGAACCACGGTGCCGTCGACCCCGAAGCCGCCCCGGTGGTCAGCACCTATCACGCCTTCGCCGGCTCGCTGCTGCGCGACTACGGCCTGCTGCTGCCGGTCGAGCCGGACACCCGGCTGCTCAGCGAAACCGAGTTGTGGCAGCTGGCTTTTGACGTGGTGAACCGATACCGCGGGCCGCTGCGGACCGACAAGACGCCGGCCGCGGTCACCTCGATGGTGCTGCGGCTGTGGGGACAGCTGGCCGAACACCTGGTCGACACCTCCCAGTTGCGCGAGACCCACCTGGAACTGGAGCGGCTCGTGCATGCCCTGCCCGCCGGCCCGTACCAGCGTGACCGCGGCCCCAGCCAATGGCTGCGGCGGCTGTCGGGCACCCAGTCGGAGCGGGCCGAGCTGGTCCCGCTGCTGGAGGCGCTCGACGAGCGGATGCGCGCGGTCAAGGTGATGGACTTCGGCATGCAGATGGCGTCCGCGGCGCGGCTGGCCGCGGCCTTCCCGCAGGTCGGCGCCGACCTGCGCGGCCGCTACCGGGTGGTGCTGCTGGACGAATACCAGGACACCGGCCACGCCCAGCGCATCGCGCTGTCGGCGCTGTTCGGCGGCGGTGTCGACGACGGGCTGGCCTTGACCGCCGTCGGCGACCCCATCCAGTCGATCTACGGCTGGCGCGGCGCCTCGGCGACCAACCTGCCCCGGTTCACCACCGACTTCCCCCGGTCCGACGGCACCCCCGCGCCGGTGCTCGAGCTGCGGACCAGCTGGCGCAATCCGCCCCGCACGCTGCGGGTGGCCAACGCGATCTCGGCCGAGGCGCGCCGGCGTTCGGTGGCCGTGCATGCCCTGTGCCCGCGGCCGGAGGCCCCGCCGGGCACCGTGCGCTGCGCACTGCTGCCCGACATGGTCGCCGAACGCGAATGGATCGCCGACCACATCGACGCCCACTACCGCCGGGCCCGGGCGGACGGCGTCAGCCCGCCCACGGCCGCGGTGCTGGTGCGCCGCAACGCCGACGCCGCGCCCATCGCCGACGCGCTGCGGGCCCGCGGGATCCCGGTAGAGGTCGTCGGGCTGGCCGGGTTGCTGTCCGTGCCCGAGGTCGCCGAGCTGGTGGCCATGCTGCGGCTGGTCGCCGATCCGACCGCCGGGGCGGCCGCGATGCGGGTGCTCACCGGCCCGCGCTGGCGCCTCGGCGCCCGCGACCTGGCCGCGCTGTGGCAACGCGCCCGCGCCCTCGGTGGCGCCGGGACGGCCGGCGGGCCGGCCACGGCCGAGGCGATCGCCAGCGCCGCCGATCCCCGCAACGTCGAAGCCGACGCCGTGTGTCTGGCCGACGCGATCGCCGATCCCGGCCCGGCCGAAGGGTATTCGGCTGCGGGGTACGCGCGCATCGCCGCGCTGGCCGCCGAGCTGAGCGCCCTGCGCGCCCACCTCGACCACCCGCTCGGCGACCTGGTGGCCGAGGTGCGCCGGGTGATGGACCTGGATTGCGAAGTCCGCGCCGCGGCCGCGGCGGGCTGGGCCGGCACCGAGCATCTCGACGCGTTCGCCGACGTCGTCGCCGGCTACGCCGAACGCGCCGACACCGGTGGCACCGACGCGTCGGCGTCCGCCTCGGTGGCCGGTCTGCTGGCCTTCCTGGATGTCGCCGAGTCGGTCGAAAACGGTTTGCCGGCAGCACCATTGGCGGTCGCACGTGACCGCGTCCAGGTGCTGACCGTGCACTCGGCGAAGGGGCTGGAGTGGCAGCTGGTGGCGGTGGCGCACCTGTCGGGCGGCGTCTTTCCCTCCACCACCGCCAAGACCACCTGGCTCACCGACGCCGCGGAGCTGCCGCCGCTGCTGCGCGGCGACCGCGCCCGCCCGGGCGCGTTGGGCATCCCGGTGCTCGACACCTCCGACGTCACCAACCGCAAGCAGTTGTCGGACAAGATCTCCGAGCACCGCCGCCAGCTCGAGCAGCGGCGCGTCGACGAGGAACGCCGCCTGTTGTACGTCGCGGTCACCCGGGCCGAAGACACCCTGCTGGTATCCGGGCACCACTGGGCGGCCACCGGCATCAAACCGCGCGGCCCGTCGGACTTCCTCTGCGAGATCAAGGACGTCATCGACGCCTCGGCCGCGGCCGGCGACCCCTGCGGAACGGTGGAGCAGTGGGCGCCGGCGCCCGCCGACGGCGAACGAAACCCGCTGCGCGACAACGCCGTCGAGGCCGTATGGCCGGCCGATCCGCTGGCGTCCCGGCGCGGTGAGGTCGAGCGCGGTGCGGCGCTGGTGCGGCAGGCGATGGCGGCCGAGCCGGGTGATCCGGGCGCCGACGTCGAGGGCTGGGCCGCCGACGTCGACGCGCTGCTGGTCGAGCGGGCCCGCGTGACCGGGCCGCCGCCGCAGGTCCTGCCGGGCCAGCTGTCGGTCAGCTCGCTGGTCGGCCTGGCCCGCGACCCGGCCCGGGCCGCGCAGCGGCTGAGGCACCGGCTGCCGTCCCGGCCGGAGCCGCATGCGTTGCTGGGCAACGCGTTTCACGCGTGGGTGCAGAAGTTCTACGGCGCCGAGTGCCTGTTCGAGCTCGGTGACCTGCCGGGCGCGGCGGACTCCGACGTCGGCGACACCGCGGAATTGGCCGAGCTGCAGGCCGCATTCCTCGAATCACCTTGGGCTGCAAGGACTCCCGTCGCCGTCGAGGTGCCGTTCGAAATGCCGATCGGTGACACGCTGGTCCGCGGCCGCATCGACGCGGTGTTCGCCGAATCGGACGGCGGCGCCACCGTGGTGGACTGGAAAACCGGGGCGCCACCGGACAGCCCGGAAGCGATGCGCCAGGCCGCCGTCCAGCTCGCGGTGTACCGCCTGGCCTGGGCGGCGCTGGCGAAGGTGCCCGAGTCGTCGGTGCGCACCGCCTTCCATTACGTGCGGGCGCGCACCACGGTGGTTCCCGAGGCGCTGCCGACGTCCGACCAGTTGGCCGGTCTGCTCGCACCGACCGCGCCGGTGTGACCCGCGCCGCCCGAGTATTGGGCGACCGGTTCCCGTGGTTACATAAGACCCGTGTCCCGAGCGCAGCAGTCAAGGCGATGACGGACCGCCGTGCGCAACGGTAGGTCGCGAAAGCTGAGCGGTCTGAATCAGACGCTGGCCGCCCAGCGCGGCCACCAGTTGGTCGGCGTGGTGCGCATTCCCGAGGAGCACGCCAGCCCCATCCGCGTCATCACCCGGCGCCTGGCCATCGCGCTGGTGGTGCTGTTCGCCGCCGCCGTCATCGTCTACGCCGACCGGTCCGGCTACCGGGATCTTAGGGGCGGGTCGCTGACCTTTCTGGACTGCGTGTATTTCTCCGCGGTGTCCCTGTCGACCACCGGCTACGGCGACATCACGCCCTACACCGAGACCGCCCGCCTGGTGCACACCCTGATCTTCACCGCGCTGCGGATCGCCTTTTTGGCCGTGTTGGTCGGCACCACGCTGGAAGTGCTCTCCGAGCGGTCCCGCCAAGGGTGGAAGATTCAGCGTTGGAGGAGCAGAGTGCGCAACCACACCATCGTGATCGGCTACGGCACCAAGGGCAAAACCGCCGTCGCCGCCATCCTGGGCGACGAGACCACCCAGGCCGAGGTCGTCGTCGTCGACACCGATCGCAGCACCCTCGAGCACGCCGAGAGCGCGGACCTGGTCACCGTGCACGGCGACGCCACCAAGGCCGACGTGCTGCGGCTGGCCGGGGCCCAGCACGCGGCGTCCATCATCGTGGCCACCAGCCGCGACGACACCGCCGTGCTGGTGACGCTGACCGCGCGCGAGATCGCGCCGCACGCCAAGATCGTCGCCTCGATCCGGGAGGCCGAGAATCAGCACCTGCTGCAGCAGTCGGGCGCGGACTCGGTGGTGGTGTCGTCGGCGACGGCGGGCCGGCTGCTCGGCCTGGCCACCACCACCCCGAGCGTGGTGGAGATGATCGAGGACCTGCTGACGCCCGACGTCGGGTTGGCGATCGCCGAGCGGGAGGTCGAGCAGTCCGAGATCGGCGGCTCGCCCCGGCACCTGCGCGACATCGTGCTCGGCGTGGTGCGCGACGGCCGGCTGCTGCGCATCGACGCCCCCGAGGTGGACGCGGTCGAGGCCAACGACCGGTTGCTCTACATCCGCAGCGCGGGGCATTGATGGCGATCGCGGACTTTCAGCTGCGCAGCGTTCCGCTGCTGTCGCGGGTGGGCGCCGATCGGGCCGACCAGTTGCGCACCGATGTCGAGGCCGCCGCGGCGGGCTGGGCCGACGCGGCGCTGCTGCGGGTGGACTCGCGCAACCAGGCGCTCGTCGCCGACGGCCGGGTGGTGCTGGGCGCCGCCGCCGAGCTGGGTGACAAGCCCCCGCCGGAGGCGGTGTTTTTGGGGCGCCTCGAGGACGGCCGGCACGTATGGGCCATCCGCGGCGCGCTGCAGGCACCCGATGATCCCAAGGTGCGCGCCGAGGTGGTGAACCTGCGCAGCCTCGGCCCGATCTTCGACGACACCAGCAGCCAGCTGATGTCCTCGGCCGTCGCGCTGCTGAACTGGCACGAGCGGTCGCGGTTCAGCTCGGTGGACGGCTCGCCGACCAGGCCGGCCCGGGCGGGTTGGTCGCGGGTCAACCCGGTCACCGGGCACGAGGAGTTCCCGCGCATCGACCCGGCGGTGATCTGCCTGGTGCACGACGGCGGCGACCGCGCGGTGCTGGCCCGTCAGGCGGTGTGGCCGGAGCGGATGTTCTCGCTGCTGGCCGGATTCGTCGAGGCCGGGGAGTCGTTCGAGGTGTGTGTCGCCCGCGAGGTCCGCGAGGAGATCGGGCTGACCGTGCGCGACGTGCGCTACCTGGGCAGCCAGCCGTGGCCGTTCCCGCGCTCGCTGATGGTCGGCTTCCACGCCGTCGCCGACCCGGCGCAGGACTTCGCGTTCAACGACGGCGAGATCGCCGAGGCGGCGTGGTTCACCCGCGACGAGGTGCGCGCCGCGCTGGCGGCCGGGGACTGGTCGTCCGACTCGGAGTCGAAACTCCTACTGCCCGGGTCGATTTCGATCGCGCGGGTGATCATCGAATCCTGGGCCGCGCTCGACTGACCCGGTGGTCAGTTGCCGACTTCGGCCAGCTTGGCCTTCACCTGCGCGGCGCTGGGGTTGGTCAGTGTGGAACCGTCGGCGAACTTCACCGTCGGAACCGTCTTGTTGCCGCCGTTGACCGAGCTGACGAACTCGGCGGCGGCGGGGTCGTGTTCGATGTCGACCGCCTCGTAGGGGATGCCGTTGGACTTGAGCACGGTCATCAGCCGGTGGCAGTAGCCGCACCACGACGTGGTGTAAACGGTGAGCGGGGCAGAGGTCATAGCCGGATAACGTAGCCCGGCGACGAAGCATTCCGCGCAGCGGGATGCGCAGGAGTGGGCGATTGGGGTGGTGCCCGGCGACGAAGCATTCCGCGCAGCGGGATGCGCAGGAGCGGGCCGACTCGCCGGGGCGCGATGCACCGCGTTCGTCACCGACTTGTCAGTATGGGAAGCCAAGATGGACGCCATGCCGACCCTCGCCGATCCCTTGACCGCCGGGCTGGACGACGAGCAACGCGAAGCCGTGCTGGCCCCGCGCGGCCCGGTCTGCGTGCTGGCCGGCGCCGGCACCGGCAAGACCCGCACCATCACCCACCGGATCGCCCAACTGGTCGCGGGCGGTCATGTCGCCGCCAATCAGGTGCTGGCGGTCACCTTCACCCAGCGCGCGGCGGGGGAGATGCGCTCGCGGCTGCGGGCGCTCGCCGCCGCGGCGGGCACCGACGCGGCAGTCGGCTCGGTCTCGGCGCTGACCTTTCACGCCGCCGCCCACCGGCAGCTGCGCTATTTCTGGCCGCGGGTGGTCGGCGACACCGGCTGGCAGCTGCTGGACAGCAAGTTCGCGGTGGTGGCCCGGGCGGCCAGCCGCACCCGGATCAACGCCAGCACCGACGACGTGCGCGACCTGGCCGGCGAGATCGAGTGGGCCAAGGCGTCGCTGATCGGCCCGGAGGAATACCCGGCCGCGGTGGCCGCCGCCGGGCGGGACATTCCGCTGGACGCCGCGAGGGTCGCCGGCGTGTACGCCGCCTACGAAGCCCTCAAGGCCCGCGGCGACCACGTCACCCTGCTCGATTTCGACGACCTGCTGCTGCACACCGCGGCGGCGATCGAAAACGACCCGGCGGTCGCCGAGGAGTTCCGCGACCGCTACCGCTGCTTCGTGGTCGACGAATACCAGGACGTCACCCCGTTGCAGCAGCGGGTGCTGGCCGCCTGGCTGGGCGATCGCGACGACCTGACCGTGGTGGGGGACGCCAACCAGACCATCTACTCGTTCACCGGGGCCTCCCCGAGGTTCCTGCTCGACTTCTCCCGCCGGTTCCCCGACGCGACCGTGGTGCGGCTGGAACGCGACTACCGCTCCACCCCGCAGGTGGTGTCGCTGGCCAACCAGGTGATCGCCGCCGCCCGCGGCCGGGTGGCCGGCAGCAAGCTGCACCTGGTCGGGCAGCGGCCGCCGGGTCCGGTGCCGACCTTCCACGAGCATCCCGACGAACCGGCCGAGGCCGCCGCCGTCGCCAAATCGATTGCGCGGCTGATCGAATCGGGCACCCCCGCCTCGGAGATCGCGGTGCTCTACCGGGTCAACGCCCAGTCGGAGATCTACGAGGAGGCGCTGACCGAGGCCGGCATCCCCTATCAGGTTCGCGGCGGCGAGGGGTTCTTCAACCGCCAGGAGATCAAGCAGGCCCTGCTGGCGCTGCAGCGCGCCGCCGAGCGCGAGGGCGAAGACGCCCGAGCAGAGCCGCTGCCCGCGGTGGTGCGCGCGGTGCTGGAACCGCTGGGGCTGACGGCCGACGAGCCGGTCGGCACCCGGGCCCGGGAGCGCTGGGAGGCGCTGCGCGCGCTGGCCGAACTGGTCGACGACGAGGTGGCGCGGCGTCCGCAGCTGGACTTCGCCGGCCTGCTGACCGAACTGCGGATGCGCGCCGACGCCCGGCACCCACCCGTGGTGCAGGGCGTCGCGCTGGCGTCGCTGCACGCCGCCAAGGGACTCGAGTGGGACGCGGTGTTTCTGGTCGGCCTGGCCGACGGCACGCTACCCATCTCGCACGCGCTGGCGCACGGCGCCGACAGCGAGGCGGTCGAGGAGGAGCGGCGGCTGCTCTACGTCGGAATCACCAGGGCCAGAACACATTTGGCGCTCAGCTGGGCGTTGGCCCGCAGCCCGGGCGGGCGGCAGAGCCGCAAGCCGTCGCGATTCCTCAACGGCATCGCACCCCAGACCCGGGCCGAGGCGGCGCCGACCAGGTCCCGCCGCAACCGCAGCGCCGCCACCCGCTGCCGGATCTGCAACAACAACCTGACCACCCCGGCGGCCGTCATGCTGCGACGCTGCGAGACGTGTGCCGCCGACATCGACGAGGACCTGCTGGTGCGGCTCAAGGCGTGGCGGCTGGACGTCGCCAAGGAACAGAAGGTGCCCGCCTACGTCGTGTTCACCGACAACACCCTGATCGCCATCGCCGAGCTGCGGCCCGGCGACGAACAGGCGCTGATCGCGATCCCCGGCATCGGCGCGCGCAAGCTCGAGCAGTACGGCCCCGACGTGCTGGAGCTGGTCCGCGGTCGCTGACCGGCGAATCCGCAGGTCACAAAATCGGTTGTGATGACCGACGGGCACCGTTTACCCTCGATACCGCAACCCGGCAGTACGGAAACTCAGCGGGACGGAAAGGAGGGCGGCCACGATGATCGGCAACGCGTTCGGCGTAGGCGTGGCTCGCGCGACCCGTCCCGCCCCGTCCGCGGCCGGCCTTCCCGCCGCGCACGCCGCGCACGCCGCCGCCCTGGCGGCCGCGCGTAAGCATCGCGCCGCCGCCGCGACCGACGCGTCCGTACGAGTCGGGGGCCCGCCGAAGGCAAGGTAAGCACCAGCCCGGTTTTCCCCAGATGGCCACGGACCCGAAGTCACAGGATCCGTGGCCATAGTTGTTGGGTCGACCACCTTTCGACCCGGTCCGGATCACTACCAGCAGAGCAATCCGAACCAGGAAGAAGGTGATAGGACATGTCGGCACCGACGGTCCCCAGACAAGCCCTGCCGTGCCACGTCGGCGACCCCGATCTGTGGTTCGCCGAAGCGCCGGCGGATCTCGAGCGGGCCAAGCAGCTGTGCGCCGGCTGCCCGGTGCGCCGCCAGTGCCTGGCGGCCGCGCTGGAGCGCGCCGAACCCTGGGGCGTGTGGGGCGGCGAAATCCTCGACCGCGGCGCGGTGCTGGGCTTCAAACGACCCCGCGGGCGTCCCCGCAAGGACGGCCGGCGCGCCGGGGCCGCGGCCTAGCAGCCAGCGTTTCTAGACGACGGCGTTGTCGGGTTCGGCGAAGCCGGGCACCAGCTCTTCGGACAGCGCCTTGATCGGCACGTGGGCGTCCAGCTGGCACAGGATGGCGGCCACCGACATGATCACCCGCATCGGAATCACCAGCTTGGGCGGCAGGTCCATCTGCCGGGCGGTGCGGATCTGCGACACCGACCGGTCGATCTCGATGGCGGACATCTTCTGCAGCCACTTGCGGGTGTAGTGGAACACCTCGACCTCGACCGGCTCGACGTACTGACGCAGCATGTCGTCGATGTCGCGCACGGACACCTGCTGGCCCTTCTGGATGAACCCGGCCTTCTCCATCGTCGGCAACAGCAGGTCGTAGTTCTTGTCGCGGGCCAACCGGATCGTCATGCCGAGTTCGACGGGCAAGCCGTCGGGCAGTGGCGCGACGGCGCCGAAGTCGATCACGCCCATCCGGCCGTCGGGCAGCAGCATGAAGTTGCCCGGGTGCGCGTCGCCGTGCAGCATGCCCAGCCGCCGCGGCGCGTCGAAAGTGAGCTCCAGCAGCCGGGTGCCCATCAGGTCGCGCTGCTCGGTGGTGCCGTGCCGGATGATCTCGGCCATCGGGATGCCCTGCATCCACTCCTGGATCACCACCTTGGGCGCGCTGGCCACGATCCGCGGCACCGCGAAGTGCGGGTGGTCCTGGTACGCCTTGGCGAAGGCGCGCTGGTTCTCGGCCTCCAGCCGGTAGTCCAGCTCCATCTCGGTGCGCTCGATCAGCTCGTCGACCACGCCCTGGACGTCGGCGCCGGGCGCGAGCTGCTTGAACACCCCGACCAGGCGCTGCATGGTCTTGAGGTCGGCCCGCAGCGCCTCGTCGGCGCCCGGGTACTGGATCTTGACGGCGACCTCGCGGCCGTCGGACCACACCCCCTTGTGCACCTGGCCGATGCTGGCCGAGGCCACCGGGGTGTCGTCGAACGAACTGAACCGCTCCCGCCACTTGGTGCCCAGCTGCGCGTCGAGCACCCGGTGCACCTTCGCCGCGGGCAGCGGCGGGGCGTCCTTCTGCAGCTTGGTCAGCGCCTCGCGGTAGGGCTCGCCGAATTCCTCGGGAACCGCGGCCTCGAGCACCGACAGCGCCTGACCCACCTTCATCGCGCCGCCCTTGAGCTCACCCAGCACGGTGAACAACTGGTTGGCGGCCTTTTCCAGGAGCTCGGCCTGGACCTCGTCCCTGGACTTACCGGTCAGGCGTTTACCGAATCCGATCGCCGCCCGGCCGGCGAATCCGACCGGAATGCTGGCCAGCTTCGCGTTGCGCGCGGCACGTCCCCGTTTGATATCCGACACGTAACCATCATCCATGATGGCCAGCGCGATGGGGAGAGACGGCGACAACGGCGGTTGTCACACCCCGGTGGCGCACGTCAGCGCGATAGGGCCGGCCCGAGTGCGCCCGCATCAGCAGGAACACAAGGGATGCCGGTCCCACCGGCGGGCGACGATGGCGCCGGCTTGCAGGTCGAATTCCAGAGTCGCGTTCAGCGTCTGGGGCGGGGCCGGATCGGACGCCGCCGGCTGCCCGCGCACCGCCGCGATCACCCGGTTCACCTGGCTGAGCGCCAGCGCGCCGGTCGCCAGCACGGTGGCCCGGTCGGCGACTCCGACGGTGTCGCGCAGCTGCGCGCAGATCACCGGCCAGGCCGCGTCGCGGTCCCGGCGGTGCAGATCCGCGCACGACAGGCAGCTGGTCACGCCCGGGATCACCAACGGGCCCACCAGCCCGACGCCGTCGCGCACCCGCACCGGCAGATGCGCGACGCCCTGCTCGTGCAGGTCGCGCACCAGGCGCGGGTCGGCCACCAGGTAGTCCGAGAGCACCACCAGGTCGACGTCGTCGCCCGACACCGCGGCGTGCGGCTGGCTGCTGTGCGCGATCCGGGCGCCCGAGCAGCGCAACGACTCCACCAGCAGCTCCGACAGCGGGCCGCGGCCGTGGATGCGCACCGACGGCGCCCGCCCGCCCGACCGCCCGCATTCGCTCGCCACCCCGGCGCCGACCAGTTGGGTGACGAGATTCCTCAGGCCGTCGGCGTCGGTCAGGCCGTGCTCGAGCGCACGGCGCTGCAGCTCCGACAGCGGGGTGGGCGAGCACATGGACCGCAGCAGCCTGGCCAATTCGGCGGCGGCCAGGCCCCGCGGTGGACGCACCAGCACCGCGCGGCGGGGATCCCAGCCGACCTGCACGGCGCCATCGGGCCGCAACAGCACCGGCATCGCGGGATCCAGCGCGTAGGTGGTTGCGGGGGTGGAAACGGTGGCTGCGGGCACCGCTGCACTGTGGCACGCCGGCCGCGACCGCGCCGCTCAGCTATCCACAGCCGAACCGACGAGACGCTGAGAACATCCGGTGCCCGCCAGGCGCGAGCCAACTGATAATCAGGCGGGTCCGTGTCGTCAGTTCCGGGATATCCGTTCCGCGGTGCTCAGGTATCGCCGCCGCCGGAACCGGGGCTGTCCGGGCCCTCCTGCTCGAGCCGGGCGATCGCCTCGTCGATGCCGCTGGTGTCGCCGCCGATCACCCGGTCGATGAACGCCGCGGGGTCGTCGAGGTCGTCGGCGTCGGGCAGCAGGTCGGGGTGTTGCCAGATGCCGTCGCGGGCGTCCACCCCGGCGGCCTCGGTGAGGCGCTCCCACAACGCGGCGGCTTCGCGCATCTTGCGGGGCCGCAGCTCCAGCCCGACCAGCGTGGCGAACGTCTGCTCGGCCGGGCCGCCGCTGGCCCGGCGCCGGCGCAGCGTCTCGGCCAGCGCGGCCGCGCCCGGGATCCGGTCGCCCAGCGCGGCGGCCACCACCACCTGCACCCAGCCCTCGATCAGGGCCAGCAGCGTTTCCAGACGCTCCAGCGCCTGCGTCTGAGCCGGTGTCGCCTTGGGCTCGAAAACGCCTTGGCCGAGCAGGTTTTCGATCGCCGCGGGATCCGACAGCGACGCGGGGTTGAAGTCGCGGGCCAGCTCCTCGATGCCGGACATGTCGATCTGCATGCCCATCGCATAGGCCTCGACGGCGCCCAGCAGCTGGCTGGCCAGCCAGGGGACGTGACTGAACAGCCGGTGATGCGCGGCCTCCCGCGCGGCCAGGAACGTCAGGATCTCGCTGCGCGGGCGCTCCAGGCCGGAGGCGAACGACTCCACGGCGTCGGGCAGTATCGCGGCAATTCCCTTGGGCCCCAACGGTAAACCGATGTCCGTTGAGGTCAGCACCTCGCGGGACAAGCGGCCCAGCGCCTGCCCGAGCTGCGAGCCGAACGCCATCCCACCCATCTGCGACATCATCTGCAGCAGCGGCCCGGCCATGCTCTTGGCCTCTTCGGGCAGCGAGGCGGCCCACACCGTCGAAATCTGTTGGGCCATCGGATCGCACAGCCGCTTCCAGGTTCCCAGCGTGTTGTCCACCCAATCGGCCGGCGTCCAACCCACCGCCTTGGCGGTGCCCGCCGGCAGCGCCGTCGCGCCGTCCAGCCAGGTCTCGGCGAGGTGCACGGCATCGGCGATCGCCGAGTTGGTGGTGGCCGGGATCGGCGCCACGAAGCCGATCGAGTTCGACGCCACCCGGCGCGCCAACTCGTAATTGACCGGCCCCGAATCGCTTCCGCCGGCCGAAGCGCTGCCGGCGCTGGAAAACATCTGACCCAGTTGGGTGAAGATCTGCCCCAGATCGCCCATGCCGAACTCGCCGCTGATGCCGAACGCGGCGAACGGGTCGGACGGGTTCGAGCCCGAATCCGGGTCTTTCTTCCCGGGCTTGTCGGGGTCCTCCCCGGAGGAGAAACCGAAAGGCAGGTCAGCCATAACCTCAACGGTACTCACCGTGGCATCGCAACGCGCGGCCTCGGGTCAGCTTGTAGCTGAACGGTGTAGCGGGCCCTTGTGGCTGACAGCGAGACGGCGGGCTCCGTCTAGTGTAATCGGCGTGAACAGGCGCATCCTGACCTTGATGGTCGCGCTGGTGCCGATCGTGGCGTTCGGCGTGTTGCTGGCGGTGGTGACGGTCCCGTTCGTGTCGCTGGGGCCCGGCCCCACCTTCGACACGCTCGGTGAGGTCGACGGCAAGCAGGTGGTGGCGATCGAGGGCACCATGACGCACCCGACCACCGGCCACCTCAACATGACGACGGTGTCCCAGCGCGACGATCTGACCCTGGGCGAGGCGCTGACGCTGTGGCTTTCGGACACCGAGCAGCTGGTGCCGCGCGACCTCATCTACCCGCCCGGCAAGTCGCGCGAGGATGTCGACAAGGCCAACAACGCCGACTTCAAGCAATCCGAGGACAGCGCCGCCTACGCCGCCCTGGGCTACCTGAAGTACCCGTCGGCGGTGACGGTGGCCAAGGTCCCCGAGCCCGGCCCGTCGGCCGGCAAGCTGAAGGTCGGCGACGCCATCGACGCAGTCAACGGCACCCCGGTTGCCACGGTCGAGGAGTTCACCGGGCTGTTGAAGAACACCAAGCCCGGCCAGACCGTGACGATCGACTACCGGCGCAAGAACGAGCCCGCCGGTGTGGCGCAGATCACGCTGGGCGCCAACAAGGACCGCGATTACGGCTTCCTGGGTGTCGCCGTGCTCGACGCGCCCTGGGCGCCGTTCGTGGTGAACTTCAACCTCGCGAACGTGGGCGGGCCGTCCGCCGGGCTGATGTTCAGCCTGGCGGTGGTCGACAAGCTCACCACCGGCGACTTGGCCGGCTCCAATTTCGTCGCCGGGACGGGAACGATCTCCGCCGACGGCAAGGTTGGCCAGATCGGCGGCATCACCCACAAGATGGTCGCCGCGCACGCGGCCGGGGCCACCGTCTTCCTGGTGCCGGCGAAGAACTGTTACGAGGCCAGCTCGGACAATCCGTCCGGGCTGCGCCTGGTGAAGGTGGAGACGCTCGCCCAGGCGGTGGATGCGCTGCACGCGATCACCGCGGGCGGGCAACCGCCGAGCTGCTAGCCGGGATCACCGGTTTTCCCAGTGCGTAGAGTTGTCACCGTCTAGCAATCGATCAGGGAGCGTAGCCAGTGGGGATGCGGCCCACCGCAAGGATGCCGAAGCTGACCCGGCGTAGCCGGATTCTGATCCTGATCGCACTGGGTGTGATCGCATTGCTGCTCGCGGGTCCCCGGCTGATCGACGCCTACGTGGACTGGCTGTGGTTCGGCGAGCTCGGCTACCGCTCGGTGTTCTCCACCGTGCTGGTCACCCGCTTCGTGGTCTTTTTGATCGCCGGTCTGCTGGTGGGCGGCATCGTGTTCGCCGGCCTGGCGGTGGCCTACCGCACCCGCCCGGTGTTCGTGCCCAGCAACGACAACGATCCGGTGGCGCGCTACCGCGCCCTGGTCCTTTCCCGGCTGCGGCTGGTCAGCATCGGCGTCCCGGTGGCGATCGGCCTGCTGGCCGGCATCATCGCGCAGAGCTATTGGGTGCGCATCCAATTGTTCTTGCACGGCGGCGATTTCGGCATCAAGGATCCGCAGTTCGGCAAGGACCTCGGCTTCTACGCGTTCGAGCTGCCGTTCTACCGGCTGCTGCTGTCCTACCTGTTCGTCGCGGTGTTCCTGGCCTTCGTGGCCAACCTGTTGGCCCACTACATCTTCGGTGGCATCCGGCTGTCCGGGCGCACCGGCGCGCTGAGCCGGTCGGCGCGCATCCAGCTGGTCACCCTGGTCGGCTTGCTGGTGCTGCTCAAGGCGGTTGCCTACTGGCTGGACCGCTACGAGCTGTTGTCGCACACCCGCGGCGGCAAGCCGTTCACCGGCGCCGGGTACACCGACATCAACGCGGTGCTGCCGGCCAAGCTGATCCTGATGGCGATCGCGCTGATCTGCGCGGCCGCGGTGTTCTCGGCGATCACCATGCGGGACTTGAGGATTCCCGCGATCGGCCTGGTGCTGCTGCTGCTGTCGTCGTTGATCGTGGGCGCCGGGTGGCCGTTGATCGTCGAGCAGATCAGCGTCAAACCCAATGCCGCGCAAAAGGAAAGCGAATACATCAGCCGCAGCATCACCGCCACCCGGCAGGCCTACGGCCTGACCAGCGACGTGGTCACCTATCGCAACTACACCGGTGACGCGCAGGCCACCGCCCAACAGGTCGCCGACGACCGGGCGACCACCTCCAACATCCGGCTGCTCGATCCGACGCTCGTCAGCCCGGCCTTCACCCAGTTCCAGCAGGGCAAGAACTTCTACTACTTTCCCGACCAGCTGTCCATCGACCGCTACCTGGACCGCAACGGGGCGTTGCGTGACTACGTGGTGGCGGCCCGCGAGCTCAACCCCGACCGGCTGATCGACAACCAGCGGGACTGGATCAACCGGCACACCGTCTACACCCACGGCAACGGATTCATCGCCTCGCCGGCCAACACGGTGCGCGGAATCGCCAACGACCCCAACCAAAACGGCGGCTATCCCGAATTCCTGGTGAACGTCGTCGGGGCCAACGGCAACGTGGTGTCCGACGGTCCCGCGCCACTCGACCAGCCCCGCGTCTACTTCGGCCCGGTCATCTCCAACACCTCCGCCGACTACGCGATCGTCGGGCGCAACGGCGCCGATCGCGAATACGACTACGAGACCAGCACCGAAACCAAGAACTACACCTACACCGGGCTGGGTGGGGTGCCGATCGGCGACTGGTTGTCGCGGAGCGTGTTCGCCGCCAAGTTCGCCGAGCGAAACTTCTTGTTCTCCAACGTGATCGGCTCGAACAGCAAGATCCTGTTCAACCGTGACCCGGCGCGGCGGGTGGAGGCGGTGGCACCGTGGCTGACCACCGACAGCTCGGTGTACCCGGCCATCGTCAACAAGCGGCTGGTGTGGATCATCGACGGCTACACCACCCTGGACAACTACCCGTATTCCGAACTGACCTCGCTGGAGTCGGCCACCGCGGACTCCAACGAGGTGGCGTTCAACAAGCTGGCGCCCGACAAGCGGGTCTCCTACATCCGCAACTCGGTCAAGGCGACGGTGGACGCCTACGACGGCACCGTCACGCTGTACCAGCAAGACGAGCAGGACCCGGTGCTCAAGGCGTGGATGCAGGTCTTCCCGGGCACCGTCAAACCCAAGAGCGACATCAGCCCGGAGCTGGCCGAGCACCTGCGCTATCCCGAGGACCTGTTCAAGGTGCAGCGGATGCTACTGGCGAAGTATCACGTCAACGACCCGGTGACGTTCTTCTCCACCTCGGATTTCTGGGACGTGCCGCTGGATCCCAACCCGACGGCCAGCAGTTATCAGCCGCCCTACTACATCGTCGCGAAAAACATTGCGAAGAACGACAATTCGTCGTCGTATCAGCTGACCAGCGCGATGAACCGGTTCAAGCGCGACTACCTGGCGGCCTACATCAGCGCCAGCTCCGACCCGGCGACGTACGGGCGGATCACCGTGCTGACCATCCCGGGCCAAGTCAACGGGCCGAAGCTGGCCAACAACGCGATCACCACCGACCCGGCGGTGTCGCAGGACCTCGGCGTGATCGGGCGCGACAACCAGAACCGGATCCGGTGGGGCAACCTGCTCACCCTGCCGGTCGGTCAGGGCGGGCTGCTCTACGTCGAACCCGTGTACGCCTCGCCGGGGGCCAGCGACGCGGCGTCGTCGTATCCGCGGCTGATCCGGGTGGCGATGATGTACAACGACAAGATCGGCTACGGCCCCACCGTGCGCGACGCGCTGACCGGGCTGTTCGGCCCGGGTGCGGGTGCGGCGGCGACCAACATTCAGCCCACCGAAGGCGGGGCGCCCGCGGCGAGTCCGCCGGCCAACGCGCCGGCGCCGGCCGTGACGCCGGGATCGGCACCGCCGGTGGCCGCGCCGCCGGTTCCCGACGGTTCGGTGACGCTGTCTCCCGCCAAAGCCGCTGTGCTGCAAGAGATTCAGGCGGCGATCGGCGCGGCCAAGGACGCCCAGAAGAAGGGCGATTTCGCCGGCTACGGCGCGGCGCTGCAGCGGTTGGACGACGCGATCACCAAGTACAACAACACCAAATAGCGGCGGGCACGGCCGGGGCGGCACCGGCGCTGAGCGCGCGATTTGGTCGGCGTGACACCGGTTGGGTAACCTGGCATTCACCAACGCGGGGTGGAGCAGCTCGGTAGCTCGCTGGGCTCATAACCCAGAGGTCGCAGGTTCGAATCCTGTCCCCGCTACCAGGTGAAACGGCCCCCGGAGGAAGCTTCGGGGGCCGTTTCCATGCCGGTTGTCAACCCGTGCTGCCCTGCGGCCCGTTGGCCAACGGGCCCGTGCGGGAAGTCCGGCAAGCAGGGCCGGCGGCGCGATGGCTTATCTTTAGCTCAATTCCGTCGCATCGGTAGCGTGAGTTCTCGGGGAGGGATCCAACATGCGCAGTTTCAGCGTGCCAGCGTTCGCCGCGGCCCTCGTTCTCGCCGGCCCTGCCGGTGCCGCGGCCGCCGCGCCGAAGGACTACTGCGCCGACCTCAAGGGCGCCAACACCGGCCAGACGTGCCAGATCCAGATGGCCGACCCCGGCTACAACGTCGACATCAGCTTCCCGGCCAACTACCCCGACGAGCAGCCGGTGGCCGACTTCATCAGCAAGCAGCGCGACGATTTCCTCAACGCCGCCAAATCCTCCGCACCCCGCGATCAGCCCTACCAGCTGACCATCACATCGGCGAAGTACGGGTCGGCGATACCGCCGCGCGGCACCGAGGCGGTGGTGCTCAAGGTCGTCCAGAACACCGGCGCCGGCCCGCACACGACCTACAAGTCGTTCAACTGGGACCAGGCGTATCGCAAGGAGATCGTGTGGACCGCGGCGGCGGACGACAAGAAGAACACGCCGCTGTGGCGCGTCGACGACCCGCTGGCGACCGTCGCGCCGATCGTCCAGAGCGAGCTGCAGAAGCAGACCGCACCCCCGGCGAACCCGAACCAGCCGGCACCGCCGGCCAACCAGCCGGCGAGCCCCACGCCCACGGCACCGCCGGTGACCGTCGCGTCGGCCGCCGCCTACGACCCGGCGAACTATCAGAGCTTCGCCATCACCAACGACGGCGTGATCTTCTTCTTCGACCAGGGTCGTCTGCTGCCCGACTCGGCGGGCGCTCCTCAGGTCCTGGTGCCGCGTTCCGCGATCGACCCGATGCTCGCCTAGCGAACGCACCGGCCGAACGCCGCGCTAGCGGGGCAGCACGGCCTCGATGGCGCTGATCACCTCGGGCGCGTCGGGTTCGGTGCGGGGCCGGAAGCGGCGCACCACCTCACCGTCGGGGGAGATGAGGAACTTCTCGAAGTTCCACTGGATGTCCCCGGCCTGGCCGTCGGCGTCGGCGGCCTTGGTCAGCTCGGCGTACAGCGGGTGCCGGTCGTCGCCGTTGACGTCGGTCTTGGCCAGCAGCGGGAACGCCACACCGTAGTTGGTCGAGCAGAACTCCCGGATCTCCTCGGGCGTGCCGGGCTCCTGACCCATGAACTGGTTGCACGGCACCCCCACGACGGTCAGGCCGCGCGCGGCGTAGTCCTCGGCCAGTTTCTCCAGGGCCGTGTATTGCGGAGTCAGCCCGCATTTGGAGGCGACGTTGACGACCAGCGTTGCGCCGTCGGACAATTCGGCCAGCGTGGTGGGCCGGCCGTCGAGTGTGGTCAGCGGGATGTTTTTCACAGTCACGCCGACGACGCTAACGCAACGCGCTACAGCCAGCCGGTGCGGGCGGCGGCAACCGGTTTTTCCGGTGCCGGCGCCAACGTCCCGTCCCGCACGCCGTCCAGCAACCGTTTCACCGCGGCGACGATCTCGGGGGCCGCGGCCGCCAGCCCCGCCCGGTCGGCCCGGCTGACCTCGTCGGGGTCGACGCCGGCCCGGGCCAGCACCGCGGCCGGGTCGGCGAGCTGCCCCGCCAGCCACGACAGCGGGTCGGCCGAGAGCTCGGGAACGAAGTGGCGGCGGCTGGGTTCCCAGCCGTTGAAACGCGGATGGTGATGGGCCCGGTCCAGCGTCCCGGGCGGGCTCTCGGTGGAGCCGAACAGGTCGACCCGCCACACCGGGCGGCCGAAATTGATCGGGACGCCGGCGTAGATCGAACCCTGCGGCTCGTCGCGGTCCACCAGCCGCAGTTCCAGCCTGACGCCCCGTTCCGGAGTCTCCTGACCTTCCAGCGGATCGGGGTCGATGAAATACATGTCGCCGACCACCACACCCAGGGATTCGAATCCGAACGCTGCCAGCATCGCGTACCTTTCCGGGTCCTTATCGAGGCCTGTACCGAGCCTAGCCGCGGCTCAGTCGGCCGACAGATCGCGGGAACGCTTGTTGGCGTACATGTGCTCGTCGGCCAGGCGCATCAGATCCTGCGCGCCGGCGGCGATCCCGGCGCTGAAGCCGACCGGCTCGCCGAGCTCAGCCCAGCGGCCGCGGAGGCGGTCGAGCACCCGCTCCGCCTGCTCGCGATCGGCGTCGACGAGCATGATGAGGAACTCGTCGCCGCCGATCCGGAACACGGCGTCGTCGGCGCCGACCGACCAGCGCAGCGCGTCGGCGAACGCCACCAAAAGTTCGTCGCCGGCGCTGTGGCCGTGAGTGTCGTTGTAGCGCTTGAAGTTATCGAGATCGATGACGACGACGGCCGACTCGCTGGCGTGCGCCGAGAGACGGGGCCCGAGCGTGCTGCGGTCCAACAGTTGAGTCAGCGCGTCGGTGTGGGCCACCTTGCGCAGCAGCGCGCTCTGCTCTTCGAGCCGGGCGATCAGCCAGGCCGGCACCTCGGCGACGATGACCCACATTGCCGCCGCCAGCAGCACGCTGGTCGACCCGTCCGGCAGCGCCTTGGCGCCGCCCACCACGAAGGCCGCCACGCCGAGGGGGACGAAGGCCAGCGAACGCCAGCGCGGGCAGGTGAGGCCGATGTAGGCAAACGTGATCGTGATGGTGCCGGGAAAGTCGCGGGTGACCGCCGGGTCGACGGCACCGACCACGGTGGTGAGCAGCAGCGAGGCCACCGGCCATCCGGCCAGCAACACCCGGCTCTCCTGCCGGCCGCGCAGCCGGCCGACCAATGCGGCGGCCACCGCCGCCAGCGCCGCGCCGCCCAGCAGCCCGTACAGCCGCGGGTCGCCCGCACCGCCCAAGCGCGCCTTGACCGAGTAGATGCCGACCAGCCACAGGAATGCGATCAGGCCGATCGCATGCCAGCGCCCCGCCGAGGGCTGGGACGCGAGACGGCCGGACATTCGCCAAGAATAAGGTGAGTGGGTGCCCGATGGTGGTGGCGATGACGAGAATCCGTGCCCGACAGGCCGCGGCGTCGGCATCGCCTCCCGCCGGCCGACACGGCCCGCCGGCAGTGCGAATCTGAGTTCGCATGTGTGCGGCCGTCGCGGTACATTTCAGAGGTCTGAACCAGAGGTGAGGTTGCCTACAACACGGGAAATGGGCGCGCAAAGCGAGCACAAGGGGCGGCGGCGGTGAGGTCGAGAGACTCGAATAGCGATTCACTTGTGCAGATCAATTCCCAGCGCATCCCGCCGTACAAGTTGCTCGCCGTCGCCGTGCTGCTGGTGCTGGCGCTGATTCTGGCGCTGATCTACGGCCAGTTCCGCGGCGCCTTCACCCCCAAGACCAGCCTGACGATGTTGGCGTCGCGGGCCGGGTTGGTGATGGATCCCGGGTCGAAGGTGACCTACAACGGCGTCGAGATCGGCCGGGTGGGCACGATCTCGGAGACGGTGCGCGACGGAAAGCCGGCGGCGAAATTCACCTTGGAGGTGTATCCGCGGTATCTCAAGCTGATCCCGTCGAACGTGAACGCCGATATCAAGGCGACGACGGTGTTCGGCGGCAAGTACGTGTCGTTGACGACGCCGGCGCACCCGTCACCGCAGAAGATCACCCCGCACACCATCATCGACGCCCGCTCGGTCACCACCGAGATCAACACCCTGTTCCAGACGATCACCTCGATCGCGGAGAAGGTGGATCCGGTCAAGCTGAATCTGACGTTGAGCGCGGCGGCGCAGTCGTTGTCGGGTCTGGGTGAGAAGTTCGGCCAGTCGGTGGTCAACGCGAATGCGTTGCTCGATGACGTGAACCCACGGATGCCGCAGGCGCGCAAGGACATTCAGGGGTTGGCGGCGCTGGGGGACACCTATGCGGACGCCTCGCCGGACCTGTTCGATTTTCTGAACAATGCGGTGATCACGTCGCGCACGATCAACGCCCAGCAGAAGGATCTGGACCAGGCGCTGTTGTCGGCGGCCGGATTCGGCAACACCGGCGCCGACCTGTTCACCAAGGGCGGGCCGTACCTGGCCCGCGGCGCCCACGACCTGGTGCCCACCGCCCAACTTCTCGACACCTACAGCCCCGAGCTCTACTGCACCCTGCACAACTACCACGACATCGTGCCGATCACCGGTGCCTCCGAGGGCGGGTTCAACGGCTACTCACTGAACATGAACACCGAGGTCACCTCCGGGCTGGGGCTGCTCCTCAACCCCGTCGCGACCATTCCCGTGTTGGCCTCGCTGGTGGGCGGGATCGCCGGTCTGGTCGGCGGGGCGCCCAACCCCTACATCTATCCCGAGAACCTGCCCCGGGTGAACGCCCGCGGCGGGCCGGGAGGCGCGCCCGGATGCTGGCAGCCGATCACCCACGACCTGTGGCCGGCACCCGAGCTGGTGATGGACACCGGCAACAGCCTCGCGCCGTACAACCACCTGGAAACCGGATCGCCGTACGCCAACGAGTACGTGTGGGGCCGCCAGGTCGGCGACAACACCATCAACCCCTGACAAACGTGTGCGCGAAAAGGCTTGCCGCAGATACGCATTCGCTCACGTTCCGGGCGATCCGCGCGGACCCGCCGGCTCGGTGCGCGGTTGCTTTGTCTGTGCCATGCCAGCGCGGTACATTGCACTGGTCTTCGTTATTGCATGTGTGTACAGAGCCCCTGGTGAGAGGCGTTGAGTCGGGGGACTGAGCTGCCGCAGCGCCGCAAGGCCGCGGCACCGACGTGAGGGGCGGTGGTGGCGACGGTGGGTTCACCTGTCCAGATCAACGACCCACGCGTCCCGCCCTACAAGCTGCTCACCTTCATCACGGTCGTGGTGCTCGCGGTGATCTTCACCCTGGTGTACATCCAATTCCGCGGAGGCTTCACCCCCAAGACCGAGTTGACGATGTTGGCGTCGCGGGCGGGGTTGGTGATGGACCCGGGGTCGAAGGTGACCTACAACGGGGTCGAGATCGGCCGGGTGGGCACGATCTCGGAGACGGTGCGCGACGGAAAGCCGGCGGCGAAATTCACCCTCGAGGTGTATCCGCGGTATCTCAAGCTGATCCCGTCGAACGTGAACGCGGATATCAAGGCGACGACGGTGTTCGGCGGCAAGTACGTGTCGCTGACGACGCCGGCGCACCCGTCGCCGCAGAAGATCTCTTCGCACACGGTGATTGACGCGCGTTCGGTCACCACCGAGATCAACACCTTGTTTCAGACGATCACCTCGATCGCGGAGAAGGTGGATCCGGTCAAGCTGAATCTGACGTTGAGCGCGGCGGCACAGTCGTTGTCGGGTCTGGGCGAGAAGTTCGGCCAGTCGGTGGTCAACGCGAATGCGTTGCTCGATGACGTGAACCCACGAATGCCGCAGGCGCGCAAGGACATTCAGGGGTTGGCGGCGTTGGGCGACACCTATGCGGACGCCTCGCCGGACCTGTTTGATTTTCTGAACAATGCGGTGATCACCTCTCGCACGATCAACGCCCAGCAGAAGGATCTGGACCAGGCGCTGTTGTCGGCGGCCGGATTCGGCAACACCGGCGCCGAGCTGTTCACCAAGGGCGGGCCGTATCTGGCGCGCGGCGCCCAAGACCTGATCCCCACCGCTCAACTGCTGGACACCTACAGCCCCGAGATCTACTGCCTGATGCGCAACGAACACGACGCGCTGCCCGCCACCGGCGCGGCCGAGGGTGGTTTCAACGGCTACTCACTCAACATGAACACCGAGGCGCTCTCCGGGCTGGGCCTCATCGCGAACCCGGTGTCCGCGGTGCCCGTCATCGCCTCAATGGTGGGCGGGATCGTCGGCGTGGTCGGCGGCGCGCCCAACCCCTACATCTATCCCGAGAACCTGCCCCGGGTGAACGCCCGCGGCGGGCCGGGCGGCGCGCCGGGCTGCTGGCAGAAGATCACCCACGACCTGTGGCCGGCACCCGAGCTGGTGATGGACACCGGCAACAGCCTTGCGCCGTACAACCACCTGGACACCGGATCGCCCTATGCGCTCGAGTACGTGTGGGGCCGCCAGGTCGGCGACAACACCATCAACCCGTAGGCCGTCAGGCCTGAGAGGCCGCCTTGGGCCGGTCGGTCGGCCGCACGTCCCGCCCGGCGCCGGCCGACATGGACGCGGCCTCACCGCGGGCCAGGCCCACCGTCGCCACGATCACCACCACCGCCGTCACCGCCAGGACCACCCACTCCCAGCCGCCGGCCACCAGGGTCTCGCGCAGCACGATGATCCCGAGGATGCCGCCCACCACCGGCTTGGCCACGATGATCGTCGGCAGCGACGCGGTGAGCGCGCCGGCCCGATAGGCCGACTGGTGATAGATCATCCCGGCCACCCCGCAGAACACCAGCGCATACAACTCGAAGCTGCGCCACAACTGGCCGGGATTGTGCTCCAGGATGTCGACGACACCCTTCATCAGCACCGCGAACATCGCCAGCAACGACCCGGCCACCGCCGCCAGCAGCAGCGCCGCCACCGGCCGGTCCGCCCAGACGCGGGCGCCCAGCAAACCCAGCACCAACAGCGGCCCGATCACCGCCGCCACCACGAGCCAGGTCTGCAGCGGCGCCCGCTGCTGACCGCCGGTCGGGTCGCCGACGGCGATCAGCACCGCCAGCGCCACGGCCAGCAACAGCGCCCACGCCCACTCCCGCCCGGTGATCGGGTGATGCGTCATCCGCGCATAGATCGGCAGCGCGAACAGCAGCGCCGTCACCTGCAGCGACATCACCAGCAGCACCGAACCCCGGTCCAGGGCCGCGGCAAGCAACACATAACTGCCGATGTCGCCCAAACCGCCCAGCCACCAACGGGTGTCGCGCAGCAACATGCCGAACAACGCCAGATGGCCCACCGGTTTGTCGGTGACCTCCTGCGCCGACCGCTGCCGGACCACGTTGCCGACCGCGGACGCCAGTGCCGCGCACAGGGCAAGGACGGCGGCCAGATTCGCGTCCGACATGGCATAACCTCCTACCCCCCGCGGGGTTGCGCTCAGTACCAATTTAGTCACCGCCCCGGGCGGCCGGCGCGGCGACGGCGGCCCGGCCGCGCGCCCACGCCGCAAATCCGGGTCAGAGCGGAAACTTGGTCCCGGTCAGTTCCTCGGACAGCTCCCACAGCGCGGCGGCGGTCCCGGCCCGCTTGGCCGGCCAATTCCGCCACGTCGGCTGGGTCCGCCCGTACAGCCCGAACCGCGGGCCGACGAAGGTGTCGCCCGGCAAATCCTGCGAGACGGCGTACAACGTCTGGCGGGCACCGAAGTCGGCGTCGGTGGACACGATGCGGTCGACCGCGAGGACGGCCGCATCGCCCAGTTTGCGGCCCGAGTTCCCCTGCAGGTTGGTGTGCGACCAGCCCGGGTGAGCGGCCAGGGCGCGCAGCGACGACGGCACGGCGTCCAGACGCCGCTGTAACTCGCTGGTGAACAGCAGGTTGGCCAGCTTCGACTGGCTGTAGGCCAGCCATGCCGAGTACGGCCGCGACCGGAAGTTCAGGTCCTTGAGGCTGATGTAGCCGAAGTGGTGCATCAGCGAGGACACCGTCACCACCCGGTCGGTCAGCTTGGGCAACAGCAGGTTGGTCAGCGCGAAGTGGCCGAGGTGGTTGGTGCCGATCTGGCCCTCGAAACCGTCGACGGTCACCGCGTGCTTGGTGGCCATGATGCCCGCGTTGTTGACCAGGACGTCGACCGTGTCGATGCCGTCGGCGAAGCGGCGCACCGACGCCAGGTCCTGCAGGTCGAGCTCACGCACCTCGACCCGGCCGGTCGCCACGCCGGCCATCCGGTCGGCGGCGGCGCGGCCCTTGTCGGTGTTGCGGACGGCCAGGATGACGTGGCCGCCGACCCGCGCCAACTCGCGCGCGGTGACCTCACCCAACCCGGCGTTGGCACCGGTGACGATGACGGTCCGGCCGGCGAAGGAGGGCAGTTGCGCTGCGGTCCAATCGGGCATGACAGACACCCTAACTTCGCACCTGCGCAGGGCGCCGACGGGCCGATGGCCGCCCCCGCGGCGCACCGGACGCATTGCCCGCCCAGCGGTACGCGCGGGTATCGTGCCTGGGATGACCAGCGACATCCCACCGGAGCGGTCGCCGAAACGGCGGTGTTTTGTCAGGTACGCGCGGGGGATCGCCGGATGTATCTAGGCGTCATCGTCAATCCGAAAGCGCGGAGGAATCGCGGCGCGTCGCCGGCGCGCATCGCCGAGTTGCGACGCATCGTCGGCCCGTGGGGCGAGGTGCACGAGACCGCCTCCGTCGAGGAACTCCGGGACACCCTCGGCCGGATCGGCCCCCGGGTCACCCACCTGGTCGGCGACGGCGGCGACGGCGCGCTGCACTGGCTGATCAACGAGATCGAGCGCGGCGTCGCCGACCCGGACAGCTGGCCGGCGTTCGTGCCGACCAACGGCGGCAGCGTCAACGCCGTCGCGCGCAAGGCTGGGGTACGCGGACGCCCCGAGGCGATCATCCGCGAGTTGGTGGCCGCGGCCGAATCCGATCGGCCGCCGGCCGAGGTTCGGCTGGACACCCTGCGGCTCGACGGCGCCACCGCCGACGGCGCCGCGTTCCACCGGCTCTGCTTCGGGCTGGCCGCCGGGGGCGTCGGCAACCGCTTCTACGACCGCTACTACGACGCCCCCGATCACGGCCGCCTGGCCGTCGCCCGGGTGATCGCCCGCAGCTTCGGCGACTACATCACCTCCAAGGTCGCCCCGAGCCGGGTGAGGACCCCGAACTACGCCTCGATCCTGTTCACCCCGACGCTCGCCCGGGTGGTCATCGACGGCGACGAGGTGCCGTCGCGCACCCACCGGCTGCTGCACGCCGGGGCGATCGACCTGCGCATCGGCGGTCCACTGCGGCTGTTCCCCAAGGCGGCCCAACCCGGTGCGCTGCACTTTCAGGCCGGAGACCTGCGGCCGTCGAAGATCGTGGTGCAGCTGCCGCTGGCGCTGACCAACGGCATGCTGCGCGGTGCCGAGCTGCGCGACGTCACCGGCCACGAGATGATCATCGAGGCCCTCGACGAGCCGCTGTCGCCGATCATCGACGGGGAACGCTTCGTGGGCATCGTGCAACTGGTGGCCCGCGCCGGACCGCGCATCCGCATCGCCCCGGTCGGGTCGGCCACCGTCGGCCGGGCACGGGCCGTGGCGCCGACGTGACGAGGTTCACGGCCCCGCCCGGGTCAGTAGATCAGGGGCGCGCCGGGTGGCTCACCCGTCGCCCCGCCGCGGGACCCGGACGCGCCGGCGACCCGCCGAATCCACGTCGGAATTTACAATTCCCCGCTTTGCGATTTCGTTATTAAGCGCCGCCT
Organism: Mycobacterium timonense; assembly: GCF_025821985.1. Classification (NCBI taxonomy): domain Bacteria; kingdom Bacillati; phylum Actinomycetota; class Actinomycetes; order Mycobacteriales; family Mycobacteriaceae; genus Mycobacterium; species Mycobacterium timonense. Next base: position 167,325 of record NZ_JACKSY010000026.1, read on the forward strand.
CCATGGCAATCGATTCGCGCCGGAACCGGAATATGAAATGCGGGAATTCGTAGATCAGCAGATCAGTATTCTCGGATCAGGGCGCGCCGTTCCTCCTGGTTAATCACCACGTATGTACTGAAGTACGTATCGGCGTAGCTCAGGATCGGCGTATTCGATTCGGGCGCTTCAATTCAAGCTGTGAATGCAATGTGTAATGGCCATTAAGGCCCTCAACTGCTTTGCTCCGCACCGGCCGGCGGGACTACATTGGTTTCATATTCATGATTGCAAGTCGTACTCGGCTGAGCCCAGCCTGGAAAGGGGATAGCTCGACTATGGAGACGCTGATCGATTACCTGCACCTGTGGGAAGAGCGCAGGCCCGAGCAAACCCTCTTCCGGTTCGTCGACGTCGACGGCCGCGAACTCGAGCACTACACCTACCGCAGCTTCGCCGAGCGCACCCGCGAGCTGGCCGCCTACCTGTCCACCGAGGCCGGGCTGCGGGCCGGTGACCGTGCGCTGCTGGTCTACCCGCCGGGCCTGGAGATGGTGGCGGCCCTGTACGCCTGCGCCCGCATCGGCGTGATCGCCGTTCCGGTCAGCCCGCCGCTGCCGATGTCGTTCGAGTCCGGGCTGGCCAAGCTCGGCTTCATCGCGCGCGACTGCCAGGCCCGGGCGGTGCTGTCGACCAAGCAGTTCGAGTACGACTTCCGGATGCTGCTCGGTCAGCGCCACGGCGGGCAACCCTGGTCCGACGCCGGCCTGCCGGAGCTGCCCTGGTTCGCCACCGACGGCGCCCAGGAATTCGGCGGCGCCCCGGTGCCCGACACCCCCGGCGACGTGCTGTTCCTGCAGTACACCTCGGGCTCCACCAGCGATCCCAAGGGCGTCATCGTCAGCCACGAAAACGTCATCGCCAACGTCTCCGCCTTCACCGGCGGCAGCGAGGTGCTGGTCTCCTGGCTGCCGCAGCACCACGACATGGGCCTGATCTCGGCCTACATGTTCATCCTGCTGCAGGGCGGGACCACGCACGCCATGTCGCCGCTGGACTTTTTGGCCCGGCCGTCGGCCTGGCTGCGGCTGATCAGCGACGTGCGCGCCACCCACACGCCGGTGCCGAACTTCGCGCTCGAATACTGCCTGCGTGAGGACAAGGTGCCCGCGGCCGAGCTGGCCGGCATCGACCTGAGCAGTCTGGAATGCATCGTCGTCGGTGCGGAACCGTTGCGCGCCAACACCTTCCACCAGTTCCGTGAGCGGTTCGCCCCGTACGGCCTGCGGCCCGAGGCGCTGACGGGCGCCTACGGCATGGCCGAATCCACCCTGATCGTGTCCATCCGCGGGCGCCAGACGCTGACGGTGAACAAGCGCGGCCTGGAAAAGAACGTCGCGCGGGTGGAAAAGGCGCTGCCGGAGAACAGCAACCAGGTGCCGCTGGTCAGCTGCGGCAAGCCCCTCGAGGAAACCGTGGTCCGGGTGGTCGACCCGCAGACGCGCCAGGCGCTGGGTGAGGGCCGAGTCGGCGAGGTGTGGCTGGCCGGACCGTCCAAGGGCCGCGGCTACTGGAACCGTCCGCAGCTCACCGCCGAGATGTTCGAAGCCCGCCTGGCCGGCGACGACGAGCACAGCTATCTGCGCACCGGCGACCTGGGCTTCCTCTACGAGGGCGAGCTGTTCGTCTGCGGCCGCAGCAAGGACCTGATCATCGTCCGCGGCGTCAACTGCTACCCCTCCGACATCGAGGCCGTCGTCGAGCGCTCGGCCAAGCAGGTCCGTGGCGGCTGCGTCGCCGCGCTGTCCGTCGAGCAGGACGACCAGGAGGCGCTGGTGGTGGTCGCCGAGGTGCGCGACGAGCACAACCTGCCGGACGCCCGGGCGTTGGCCCGCGCGATCCGCCGGCACTGCCACATCGATCCGCACACCATCGTGTTCGCGCCGCCGCGCAGCATCCCCAAGACCACGTCGGGCAAGATCCGCCGGGCCAGCACCCGTCAGCTGTGGCTGGACGGCGCCCTGCCGACGTTCTCCAGCTGGGTGAACCCGGCGGCCACCCGCGGCCACGACGGGACGGCCGCCGGGGCGGGCCCGCTGGAACGCTTCGCCAACCTCATCGAGAGCTACGACCTGACCGGCGACGAGGACTGCTCGTTCGCCGACCTGGGCATCGACTCGTTGGCGCTGGCCGAACTGCGCAACGACATGCAGGCCCTGCTGGCCGAGCACGGCGCGGCGGAGTTGGCCGACGACGTCAACACGCGCCTGCTGCAGCGCCTGACGGTGGCCGAATTCTTCTCTCTGATAAGGCAATTCGGCGAGGGTTCCGGGCAGCCGCTGGACGCGTTGCGCCGGGCGCTGGATCAGATCTCCGCCGAGTACGAGGCGCACGAGGCCGCCCAGATGCGCGCCGACGCGGCGCTGCCGCTGCCCGACCCGGCGCCCGCCCGCGCGGGCACGCCCACCGACATCCTGCTGACCGGGGCGACCGGTTTCCTGGGCCCGTTCCTGCTGAGCAGCCTGTTGGCGCGGACGCCCTACACGGTGCACGCGCTGGTCCGGGCCACCGACCCCGGGCACGGGCTGGACCGCATCGTCGCCTCGCTGCGCAAGGCCCAGCTGTGGACACCGGCGCTGGAAGCCGAGGTGCGCGCCCGGGTGCGGGTGATCTGCGGTGATCTCGCCGAGCCCGCGCTGGGCATCGGGGAGCCGGCCTTCGCGCGGCTGGCGCGCGACGTCGACGCCGTCGTGCACAACGGCGCGCTGGTCAACTACGTGCGCACCTACGATGCGCTGCGGCCCACCAACGTGGAGGGCACCCGAGAGTTGTTGCGGCTGGCCATGACCGACCACGCCAAGACCTTCCACCTGGTCTCCAGCACCTTCATCTACGGCTGGAGCACCCAGCCGGTGGTGGGAGAGTGGGACGCCAACGAGAAGATGGCGGGCCTGGACTTCGGCTACTCGCAGACCAAGTGGGTGGCCGAGCAGTTGGCGCTGGCCGCGCAGCGGAAGGGACTCGACGTCCGCATCTACCGGCCGTCGCTGATCTCGCCGACCCGCAGCGGCTTCGGCAGCCAGGACGACATCCTGGTGCGGCTGACCGCCTTCATGATCGAGCACGGGCTGGCCGTCAACGCGCTCAACCAGATCAGCCTGCTGCCGGCGGATTTGATCGCCGATCACATCGTCGCGCTGATGGATCTGCCGGACGAGTCGGGCAGCGTGTTCAACATGACCGCCGACGACTACTACAACCTCACCGACGTGACGCGGATCCTGTCCGAGCGGTACGGGTACCGCTTCGACTACCACGACATCGATTCGTTCGCCGAGCAGCTCAACCGCCGCTGCACGCCGGACGACCAGATGTATCCGCTGGTCGATTTCCTCACCCGGTCGGCGGACAAGATCGCCGCGATGCGCGACAAGCGTTACGACAACACCCAGTACCGGCACCGGCGCGGGCTGGTCCCGGTGCGGCTGCGGGAGCCGGCGCTGACCGAAACGGTCGACCACCTGGTGCGGTTCTTGCGCACCGAGCGGATGATCACTGAGGTGGAGGACGAGGCGCAACGCAGCGCCTGACCGGCGCGCTACTCGGAAGGGAAGACGACGATGTTCACCGTCGACGACAAGGCAACCGGCCCGCACGACGCCGCCCTCGATCACGAGCGGATCGTCCTGCAGGCCCGCGACGTCGACTTCGACTGGTCGGCGCTGCCGTTCTACTACGTGCCGGGCGAGCCCTTCACCACGCACTTCTGCAACGTGTTGCACCTGCTGCTGCCGGCCGGTGAGGAGTTCATCGTCGAGGCGTTCAAGGACACCCTGCCGCTGATCAAGGACGATCAACTGCGGCGCGACGTGCAGGGCTTCATCAGCCAGGAGGCCATGCACTCCCAGGCGCACGCCGGGGTGCTCGGGCACTTCGCGGCCAAGGGCATCGACGTGACCCCGTTCACCGACCAAATGCGTTGGCTGTTCGGCCAACTCATCGGTGACCGGCCGCGCTGGAGCCCGCGCCGGCGGCAGAGCTGGCTGCTGGAGCGGGTCTCGATGGTGGCCGCGCTCGAGCACTACACCGCGATCCTCGGCGAATGGATCCTGGACACCCCGCAACACGACGCGCTGGGCACCGATCCGGTGATGCTGGACCTGCTGCGCTGGCACGGCGCCGAGGAGGTCGAGCACAAGGCGGTCGCCTTCGACACCATGAAGCACCTGCGCGCCGGGTACTGGCGGCAGGTGCGCACCCAGCTGCTGGTCACCCCCGCGTTGCTGTGGCTGTTCATCCGCGGCGTGCGGTTCATGTACTCGGTCGACCCGCACCTGCCGCCGGGCAGCAAACCGCGCTGGCGTGACTACTTCTCGGCGGCGCGCCGCGGTCTGGTGCCAGGACCGTTCGAGTTCCTGCGGGTGATCGGCGCGTACTACACGCCGGGCTTTCACCCGTCCCAGCTGGGCGGGGTGGGGCGCGCGGTCGACTACCTGGCCCGCTCACCGGCCGCCCGGGCCGCGCACTGACCATGACCACCGAAGTGGCCTCCACCACGGTCACCGCCACCGACGGCGTGCGACTGGCGGTGCACACCTACACCGGGATCGACCCCGCACGGCCGACCGTCCTGGCCATCCACGGCTACCCCGACAACCACCACGTGTGGGACGGGGTGGCCGCGGCGCTGCGCCGCCGGTTCAACGTGGTGGCCTACGACGTGCGCGGCGCGGGCCAATCGTCAACGCCGCCAGAGCGTTCCGGCTACCGGCTGGAGCAGCTGGTCGCCGACGTCGACGCGGTGATCGGCCGGCTCGGCGTGGACAGCGTGCACCTGCTGGCCCACGACTGGGGCTCCATCCAGGGCTGGGCGGCGGTCACCGACGAGTCGGTGATGGGCAAGATCGCCTCGTTCACCTCGATCTCCGGCCCGCACCTGAACTACGCCGGCCGGTTCCTGCGCTCGGCGCGCACGCCGGGCGGCGTCCTCGACGTCGTCAAGCAGATCCTGGCGTCGTCCTACATCTGGTTCTTTTTGGCCCCGGGTGCGCCGGAGTGGGCGATCCGGTCCGGGGCGACGGTGAAAGTCTTTGAGGCCGTTGAACGTATCGGCAGCACGACCGCCGGCGCCCAGCGGGGAGCCGGGTACCGGTCGACCGACGACTACCTCAACGGGCTCAACCTGTACCGGGCGAACATGCCGGGACCGATCCTGTCGCCGCCGGCGCGGCTGCCGCAGACCTCGGTTCCGGTGCAGGTGCTCGTCGCCCGCCGGGACTACTTCGTATCGCCTGCCCTGCAACGGTTCACCGGCTCCATCCCGGACGGCAGTCGGGTCGTCCCGATCGACGGCGGACATTGGGTGGTCAACTCCCATCCCGACGTCATCGCCCGGCTCACCGGCGACTGGGTCGACCTGACGACGCGGCCGGCGGGCGGCCACCACACGGGACAGACGTGAGGATGACGATGGCACAAGCGATTTGGGAAAGCATTCCGGCCGACCTGTACGGCCGCCGCAAACGCGACCGGATGTACACGGCGTTGTACGGCGTGGGTGCGCTGTTCGGCGGCCTGGCGTCGGCGTCGCGGTGGACACCCGCGCGGGTGGTTCCGGTGCGCCGGACCACCACCGCGGTGGTCACCCAGCGCGAGGAGCTCGCACCCGACGTGGTCGCCTTCACGCTGGCCGACCCGCACGGCGGCCTGTTGCCGTCCTGGACGCCGGGCGCGCACATCGACGTCCGGTTGCCGTCGGGCCGGCGCCGGCAGTATTCGCTGTGCGGCCCGCCCGGACGGCGCACCGACTACCGAATCGCGGTGCGGCGCATCGAAGACGGCGGCGGCGGCTCGATCGAGATGCACGACACCTTCAGGGTGGGCGACGCCCTCGAGTTCGAGGGTCCCCGCAACGCGTTCTATCTCGTCACCGACGAGCGTGACGTGTTGTTCGTGATCGGCGGCATCGGGGTGACGCCGATCCTGCCGATGATCCAGACCGCCCAGCAGCACGGGATCAATTGGCGCGCCGTGTACGCCGGGCGCAGCCGCGACTACATGCCGCTGCTGGACGAGGTCGTGGCCGTGGCGCCCGAGCGGGTCAGCGTGTGGGCCGACGACGAGCGCGGCCGAATCCCCACCGCCGCAGACCTGCTCGCCGAGGCCGGGCCGGCGACCGCCGTGTACGTGTGCGGGCCCACCGCCATGCTGGAAGCGGTGCGCACCGCGCGCGACGAACACGCCGACGCGCCACTGCACTACGAGCGGTTCGGGCCGCCGCCGGTGGTCGACGGCGTCCCGTTCGAGCTGGAGCTGGCCCGCTCGCGGCGGGTGCTCACGGTGCCGGGGAACCGCTCGGCGCTGGACGTCATGCTCGACCGCGATCCGGCCACCCCGTATTCCTGCCAGCAGGGGTTCTGCGGCACCTGCAAGGTGAAGGTGCTTGCCGGGCAAGTGGATCGGCGCGGGCGCACCGTCGAGGGCGACGACGAAATGCTGGTCTGCGTCTCCCGGGCGAAAAACGACCGCCTGGTCATCGACGCCTGAACTATCCGCCCGCGCCCCGGTGTTGCGCCGCCGGTTCTGCGCGCGGCGTGCAGAATGAGCGGGTGCAGGGATTCGGCTTCCACACCCTGGCGCTGCTGACCGCCGTCGGTTTCGCCGGTCCGTTGTTGGCTTCGGCGAAGCGATTTCGCATACCGGTGGTCATCGGTGAGCTGATCGCGGGCCTGGCGATCGGCCGGACCGGCTTCGGTGTCGTCGACGTCGCCGACCCGACGTTCCAGCTGTTGGCGAACATCGGCTTCGCGTTGGTGATGTTCGTGGTGGGCACCCATGTTCCGCTGCGCGCCCGGCTGATGCGCTCGGCGTTGCCGGCGGCGCTGGCCCGCGCTGCGCTGGCGGGCGGCATCGCGGCGGTGCTGGGTGTCGCGCTGGCGGTGCAGTTCGACACCGGGCACGCGGCGCTGTACGCGGTGTTGATGGCGTCCTCGTCGGCGGCGCTGGCGCTGCCGGTGATCGATTCGCTGCGGCTGCGCGGACCGCGGGTGCTGTCGGTGACCACGCAGATCGCCATCGCCGATGCCGCCTGTATCGTGTTGCTGCCGTTGGTGATTGACATCCGACGGGCGCCGACGGCGGCGCTGGGCGCGCTGGCGGTGGCGGGTTGCGCGGCGGCGCTGTTCGTGTTGCTGCGCGCGGCCGACCGCAAGGGCTGGCGCAGACGTCTGCACGCCTACTCCGAGCAGCACCGGTTCGCGCTGGAATTGCGGACCAGCCTGCTGGTGCTGTTCGCGCTGGCGGCGCTGGCGGTGGCCACCCAGGTGTCGATCATGTTGGCGGGCTTCGCGGTGGGCCTGGTGGTCGGCGCGGTCGGCGAGCCGCACCGCTTGGCCCGTCAGCTCTTCGGCATCACCGAAGGGTTTTTCAGCCCGCTGTTCTTCGTGTGGCTGGGCGCCTCACTGCAGGTGCGGGAGCTGGGGGCGCACCCGCAGCTGATCCTGCTGGGCGCCGGCCTGGGATGCGGTGCGGTGCTGGCACATTGCGCCGGCAGGCTGCTCGGCCAGCCGCTCACCCTGGCGGTGCTCTCGGCCGCGCAGCTCGGGGTGCCGGTGGCGGCGGCCACCATCGGCACCCAGCAGCACCTGCTGGCCCCGGGTGAAGCCTCGGCGCTGATGTTCGGTGCGCTGCTGACCATCGCCGCCGCATCGATCGCGGCCGGGCTCGCGGCGCGCCGCCAGGGTGCTCCCGAACCGGGCGAGCCCGCCAGGTAACCGCGGGCGCCACCGATTCTGTTCGAGCGCAGCCGGTCTCGATGACCTACATCGGCCCGGGAAGCTCTCCCAAACTGGAAAGCTCGGCATGGACGGGTTCGATGGCGGCCCGGTACTGCTCCTCGCTGAGGGTTTTTGTGTAGTAGCGGTTCATGCGGAGCTGGTATTGCTGGTCCCGCAGTTGCCGGATGCGGTCGAGCCTGGCGCTGTCGGCCTTGGAAAGTTTGAGCTGCTCGATGCCGATGTGGCCGGCCATGACCTGCTCGATCGGAGAGAGCCGGTAGCCGCAATGGGCGAGCAGCTCGAGATAGGCCTTGCGGTACGGTCGTTCGCCGACGCGCCACGTGTCGCGCTCGGTTCCCCATTCGAACGCGGCCAGCACCATCGCCAGGATCACGACGTTGGGCCGGACCTCCGCGTGGGCCCGGGCCGCGAAGTCCTCTGGAGGGGACTCGTTGACGCCCAACAACTTTGCGGCCAGAGCCATGCTGGCCGGGCAGTGCAGCTCGGTCAGGTAGTGAAAGTTGCGTGCGATGAAGACATCGATCCACGGCGGGGGAGCGGCCAGCAGGGTGCGCCGAACCCAGTCCCGGCGCGTGCTGGCGACGGCGGCGGCGCGCCGGTCCAGCTCACGCAACATCACCCAATCCCGCTTGGCGTCGGCGGCCGCCTCGGATTCCAGTTTGTCCGGTCGGCAGCCGGTGAAGGTGGGGCCCCCCGTGATCTCGTCGAGCGCCAAAGGCCGGGCCCGGTCGAAGGTGAGGTACGACGCATAGACGTCCAGCTCGGGTAGTCCAGTGCGTCGGGCCAACTCACCCAGCGTTGTTTTGCCGGCCGACAACCGACAGATTTGGTCCTGCTGTCCGAGGTCGTCGCGGGTGTAGATGAGGCCGATCTCCTGCTGCTCATCGCGACGAGTCCCGAGGTACACGCGCCAGCCGGCCGGTCCGGCGATTCCCGGCAAGAAGTGCGAGGAAATCTCGACCAGTAGGTCGTCGACGGTGGCCGATTCGGGGAAGACCCAGAATTCGCGGTGCGACTCGACATCGTCGCCCATGGCGACCGAGCTGCGGTCCACGGACACCTTGACCGTGTCAGTCATATCTGAGCCCTCACTGCCGTTGGACCTACAAAAGTATCGAAACCGCGCCGCGTTCCGGGATCAATTGCGTGGCCGCTGCGTCATGCTTAGGCGATGCCGAAGAGATCGCTACTGGCGCAAGCGCGGCCGGAATCCGGGTCGGGGGAGTACGTGCTGGGGACGTGGCGGGCCGCCGCGCTGAGCATGGCCGTGATCGCGCCCGCGGCGTGGTACGGGCTGGGCGCGCTGCTCGGCGCGGCGGTGATGATTCCGGTGATCTACGCGCTGGCGCGGTTGCGTCGCCATGCGCCGCAGGCGCGCAGTACCGCCGAGTTGATCGGTGCCATGCTGGGCCGGAAAGCGGGGACGGCCGCGGGCATCGTTCAGTTACTCGCCTACCTGGTGCTGGCCGCGCAATTCGCGGCCACGCTCGGATTGCAGCTGCTGCAGCTGCTTTCGCCCGGCGACGATCCCGCCGCGATCGTGTCGTGGCTGCCGGTCGGCGCCGCGGCCGCGGCGCTCGTCGTCGGCGCCACCGCCTGTTGGGCGTCGACCCGCGCCGTGGCGTCACTGGCGATGCCGCTCGTGCTCGCGGGCCTGCTGCTCTACGTCTGCCTCGCGGTGGCGGTGACCGCCCTCGTCACGCTCAGCACCGATCCCGTCGTCATCGGGTCGGCGGCAACGCCGCGCCCGCTGTCCGGCCAGCTCGTCGGCTTCGGCCTGGGGATGGTCGGCGTCGAACTGCTCACGGTCCGCACCCCGCGCATCGCCAGGCCGGGACGATCCATGTCGCTGGCCACCGCGGTGGTGGCAGCGGCGGCGGTCGTGTTGTGGGTGGGCGATCACCGCGGTGTGGCGGGGCCGTGGCGATGGAGCGCCACGATGCTGGCCGAGGCGGTGCCCGAGTTCTACACCGACGAGGGCCGGCGGTGGATGGCGGCGGCCGGCATCGCGTTGGCCGTGGCCGCTGCGCTGGTCACCGGATGGGCCGCGACGCGCGCCGCCGCGGGCCTGGCGGCCATGCGCGGGGCGACACCGAACGCGGGTCTGCGACTGACGGTGATGGGGCTCGTCGCGGTGGTTGCCGTCGTGGTATCGGCGCACGGCATGCGCTCGATCGGAATGGTCATCCTGGGCGCGGCACCCCTACTCCTGATGGCGCTGTACGTGCTTGTCGCAGAGGCTAATTCGCGGATCCCCGGCGACAGCGTGGTGGCCTGGTGGGTGCGGCTGGTGATGCCCGCGCTGGCGGTGGTGGCGGTGGTCAAACCGCTGGTGGACTCCCAGTTCGCGCCGGTCCAGGTGGCGACGGTGGTCGCCGCGGCGATCGGGGTAGGCGCCGCGGGCGCGGCGCCCTTGCTGGCGCGGCACCGCGAACGCACCGCGAAATCTGAGTAGTCTTACGGATCCCCGCGGGCGGTGCGCTGCCGCAGGCTTATCGGCATGACCGTTCCCCACACCATGCCGAAGACCACCGCCGCCTTCTTCGTTCAGGCCGCCGTCGCGTTCGCGATCAGCTTCGTGGCCGCGCTCGGCGGGATCTACTTCCTCCCGCTCGACCCGTGGCCCCGGTTGTTCCTCGGCGTCACGTTCCTGTTCCTGGTGTCGAGCGCGTTCACCCTGGCCAAGGTGATCCGTGACCAGCAGGAGGCCGCCACCGTGCGGGTACGACTCGACGAGGCCCGCATCGAACGGCTGCTCGCCGATTACGACCCGCTCAACACCGCGAACTGAGTAGTACCACTGCGCCGTAACGCGCAGGTCCGCGCCCGCGCCATCGGCGACGCTTCCCTCATTGCACGACTTGTGCTCCACCACAACGCATCCGCATCAGCAGAAGGGCATTTCGCTTCCATGACAACTCCTGTGAGATTTCCCGACGCGGCCGAGGTGGCCGCGCGCACACCGGCCGACCGCGATCGCGTGCTGGATGTCATCCGCATCGTCTCCCTGGGCGGCGTGGTGCTCGGCCATACCGTGATGGCGGCCAGCATCATTCGCGACCACGTCTTGATCTGGGACAACCTGCTCACCACCTCGGCGCTGTTCCAGGCGATGACCTGGTTGCTCCAGATCATGCCGCTGTTCTTCTTCGCCGGCGCGGCGGCGTGCGTGTCCTCCTGGACACCCGGCACCGACTGGGGAGGCTGGTTGATGAGGCGCTGCACCCGGCTGTTCCGCCCGGTGTTCTACTATCTGGCGTTCTGGGCGGTGACGCTGACGGTGCTGTATCAGGCTCTGCCGCAACACATCTACGAGCCGATCGCCGGCGTCAGCACACAGCTGCTGTGGTTCCTGGGGGCCTACGTCCTGGTGCTGGCCGCCATGCCCGTGCTGTACCGCATCACCACCACCGGGCGCCTTGCCGCCGGCGTGGCGGCGGTCTACGGGGCCATCGCGTTGATCGACGTGATCCGGTTGCACTGGCCGGCGCTGATGCCGCTGGGTTACCTCAACCTGGCCGTCTGGCTGATTCCGGCCATGTTCGGGGCGGCCTACCGTCGCGGCCTGCTCGGTGGGCGTGCCGCGCTGGCCGTCGCCGCCGCCTTCTTCGCCGCGGATGTCGCCCTGGTGCGCTGGGGCCCGTATCAGCTCAGCATGGTCGGCACCGGCGACCACCACCTGTCCAACACCAGCCCGCCGTCGCTGCTGCTGGCCGGGCACGCAATCATCTTGAGCGCGTTGGCGATCGCGGCCGCACCGGCGATCGCGCGCTGGGCGCAGCGGCCGCGGGTGTGGTGGTGGACCGCCATCGGCAACTCCGGCGCGATGACCCTGTACCTGTGGCACATGCCGGTGCTGCTCGGCGTGCACCTGGCCTTCGATTACCTCGGCTGCCCGCGCTTTCCGGGCGCGCCGGACTTCCTCGCCATCAGCGTCGCGCAGGTGCTCCTGGTGGTCGTCGCCGTGGCGGTGCTGTTCGTCGCGCTGCGGCCGCTGGAAAACAACCCGCTGTCCGGCTGGGACGGCGCGCCCGCGGTGATGTCGCGCGGGTGGGGTGCGGCCGTCGGTGCCCTGCTGTGCGTGGCCGGCGTCGCGCTGCTCGCCGCGATCAGGTGGGGGCTCAAGGACGACGGGCTGGTCTGCATGGCCGTGGTGGTGGCCGCGCTGGTGGCCGCGCGGATCGTGGCCCAGCACGCCGGCCCCGCGGGTCACGGCTCTTCGTCGAGGCCGTGTTCGATGGCGTAGCGGGCCAATTCCACCCGGTTGGCGACCTGCAGTTTGCGAAACGTCGCCTGCACATGGTTTTCCACCGTGCGGTGGCTCAGCGAGAGCTTCTCGGCGATCTGCTTGGCGGACAGCCCTTTTGCGACATACCGCAACACCTCCGTCTCGCGGTCGGTGAGCCGGGGGCGGGTGGGGCCGTCGTCCTTGCTCTGCGCGATGCGCCGGTATTCGCCCAGCACCAGCCCGGCCAGGCTCGGGGTGAACACGGCCCGCCCGGCGGCGGTGTCCGTCACCGCCTGCGCCAGTTCGGCTTTCGAGGCGCTCTTCACCAGGTAGCCGGCCGCACCTGCCTTGACCGCCTGCAGGACGTCGTCGCGTTCGTCGGAGGCCGACAGCACCAGCACGCGCGACGAGGGCGAGACCGCCAGCACCGCGGCGGTGGCCTGCGCACCGTCGCCGTCGGGCAGCTGCATGTCCATCACCACCACATCGGGCCTGACCACGCCCGCCCGCCGCTGGGCGGTGGCCACCCCGTCGGCGGTGGCGACCACCGCGAAGCCGCTTTCGGCCAGGTCGCGAGCCACCGCGTCACGCCAGATCGGATGGTCGTCGACCACCATCACCGTCGTGGGCGTCGCGTCATCCGTCATCGCGTCCCTCCCGGCGCGGCACGCACAACTCCCATTCGGTGCCCGCCCCGGGCTCGCTGTGCAGTTCGGCGGTGCCGCCCAGCGACGCCAACCGTCCCACGATCGATTGGGAGATGCCCAGGCGCCCCTGGCGCGCCGCTTCCTCGACCCGGCCGGCGGCGATCCCCACACCGTCGTCGCGGACACTGACCAACACGGAATCGCCGAGGTCCTCCACGAGCACGAACGCGTGCGCCCCCGGGCCGGCGTGGGCGACCACGTTGTCCAACGCGTTGCCCACCGCGGCGTCGAGTTCGGTTGCGGCCCAACGCCCCAACCTCACCGGGGTGCCGGGCAGGCTGATCGACACCCGATCGGATTCCCGGCGCCGCAGCAGCGTGCGCAGGTCGACGGTATCGCCGTCGGCGTCCCGATCGATATCCGTACACGCCAGCCAGCGCCGCAGCGCGCGTTCCTGCTCGCTCGCCAGGTCGGCGAGTTCGGTTGTGGCGCCGCCGATTTCGTGCCCCTTCTTCGCGACCAGCGCCAGCACCTGGATGGCCCCGTCGTGCACCTGGCGGGCCAGCCGGTCGCGCTCTTGCGCCGCGGCGGTCAATCGGGCCGCGCGTTGCAGCTCGTCGTGGGCGCGCCGCGCGGTCTGCGCGGCCATCCCGATCGCCATGCCGATCGCCAGTTCGATGATGACGGTGGCGTTGTGCCCGAGGTTGAGCGCGAAGTAGTTCTTGACGGCGAAATTGGCGGTCATCACCGCCAGGCCCGTCAGCATGCCGCCCACTGGACCGAACTGGATGGCGGCCGAGATGGTGGGATTGCTGGCCCACAACGTCGTCGGCCAGGTCTGGTTGTCGGCCGCCCAGTGCGGGCTCGCGACGAGGTGGTTCGACCACATCAGCAAGACGACGACCACCAGCTCGGCCAGCACCCACGCCGGCTTGCGGCCGAAGCCCCGCAGATAGGCCAGCGCGCAGGCCGCGCTCCAGCCGATGAGCCCGGCGAAAAGCACCCAACCCAGCACGGGGCGAAGCAGATCCGGGTTGATGGCGATCTGGAAGCCGGTGGCGTAGAGGCAGCTCAGCAGGCGGAACACTTGCGCCGCGCGCCACAGCGGCGTGGTGGGATCGGGGCCGTGATTCGCCATCGTGGTCAGCATAAGGGCGGATCGGCCGGCGGCGGGCCGGCCACGGATATCGGCCGAAAGTCCCTCCCGCTAGAGCCGTCGGGCCCTCGCGGTGCCGCCGAGAACGCGTGATCGTGGATACCGCAGGGCGCCAGGCGAGAAGAGGGGAATCTCATGAACACCGGCTTCCCGGATCCGGAAACGGTCCGCACGGCACTGGCGCTGGCGTCTCGAGCCCCCTCGGTGCACAACACCCAACCGTGGCGGTGGCGCATCGATCCGGCCGGCCTGCACCTGTACGCCGACCCCGCCCGGCAACTGCCCCACACCGACCCCGACGGTCGCGACTTGATCCTGAGTTGCGGCATCGCCCTGCAGCACTGCGTCACCGCGTTCGCCGCCGTCGGCTGGCGGTCCAGGGTGCGCAGGCTGCCGGATCCCGACGACCCGGATCACCTTGCGACGCTTGAGTTTTCGCCCCAGACCGCCGACTACGTCGACGTCGCGCTCGCCGCCGCGATCCCGCGCCGGCGCACCGACCGGCGCCACTACAGCTGTTGGCCGGTGCCGGTCGGCGACATCGCGCTGATGGCGGCCCGGGCGGCCCGCGCCGGGGTGACGCTGTACCAGGTGCAGGACGTCGGCGGCCTGCACGACATCGTCGCGCAATCGATCCGCGACCACCTGACCAAGGACTATCTGGCCGAGCTGACCACCTGGAGCGGGCGCTACTTCTCGGTGTCCGGGGTGCCCGCCCGCAACACCCCGTTCCCGGATCCGGCCGCCAAGATCCCGACCCGGTTGTTCGCCGGCGCGGCGCTGCCGATGGCGCCGGGCTCGTCGGCCGGCGACGACAACGCCGTGGTGCTCGCGCTGGGCACCCGTCACGACGACCGGCTGGCGCGGCTGCGCGCCGGCGAGGCCACCGGGGTGGTGCTGCTCACCGCCACCTCGGCGGGGCTTGCCAGCTGCCCGGTCACCGAACCGCTGGAGACGCCGCAGACGCGCGCGGCGGTGCGCGCCGACATCTTCGGTGACGGCCACCATCCGCAGATGCTGCTGCGGGTGGGTTGGGCGCCGATCAACGCGGACCCGTTGCCGGCGACCCCGCGCCGCGACCTCGCCGACTTCGTCGAGTGGGTCGGCTGATCAGCCCGCCGGTGACCCGAACCGGAAGCGGCGGCCGGTGACGCTCTCGGGAACGATGCGTACATAGTGCGTCTTCTCCGACCTGGTCCACGGCAGCACCTGCGCGCGCTCGGCCTCCTCGATCTCCTCGGTAGTGCGCAGCGAGCGGGCGATGCCCCGGATGATCACGGTCCACGCCCCGGCGACGTTGTGGTCGTCGACCTCGAACAGCACCCGGTTGTTGATCGCCGCGCTGATCAGCTTGGTGCCCTCCGCGGTGCGGAACAGCACGGTGCGGCGCTGCACGACGTAGTTGACCGGGAAGATGTCGGGCTGACCGTCGGCGTGGGTGACCAGCCGGCCCAGCGTCAGGCCGCGCAGCAGATCCCAGCACTCGTGCACCGGCAGGATCTCCACCCCGTCATCGGTCACCGGCATCGCGTCGTCCCTTTCCGCGCCCGCGGTGTTGAGCCGCAATGAATCACTGCCGCAATGGGTCACTGCCGCAACGCTATTGGCCGGCCCCGGGTCGACGCGGCGGCCGAAGGTCCTCTGCGGTCGGGACCAAAGTCGTTGAACCAGTTACGCCCCGACCCGCAGGGAGCCGAGAATGTGGGATATTGGACTGGTCTGCCGACAGGAAGGCTCGCCATGGTCAAGGTGTTCCTGGTCGACGACCACGAAGTCGTCCGCCGCGGACTGTGCGATCTGCTCTCCTCGGATCCCGATCTGCGGATCGTCGGCGAGGCCGGCACGGTGGCCGAGGCCAAGGCGCGGATACCGGCGGCGCGGCCCGACGTGGCCGTGCTCGACGTGCGGCTGCCCGACGGCAACGGCATCGAGTTGTGCCGCGACCTGCTCTCCGAGCATCCCGACCTGCGCTGCCTGATGCTGACGTCGTTCACCTCCGACGAGGCGATGCTGGAGGCCATCCTGGCCGGCGCCAGCGGGTTCGTCATCAAGGACATCAAGGGCATGGAGCTGGCCCGGGCGATCAAAGACGTGGGCGCCGGGAAATCGCTGCTGGACAACCGGGCCGCCGCAGCGTTGATGGCCAAGCTGCGCGGCAGCGCCGCGCAGGCGGACCCGCTGTCGGGCCTGACCGAACAGGAACGAACGCTGCTCGGGCTGCTCAGCGAGGGCCTGACCAACCGGCAGATCGCCGCGCGAATGTTCCTCGCGGAGAAGACGGTCAAGAACTACGTGTCCCGGCTGCTGGCCAAACTCGGCATGGAGCGCCGGACCCAGGCGGCGGTGTTCGCGTCGAAACTCAACCAGCAGGCCGGCCGTCCGCCGACCCCACCGGACTGGCCGGGGTGACCGGGAACCGGTTCGACGAACTGGCGGCCGCGCGCGATCAAACCGAGAAACTGCTGCGGGTGATCGCCGAGATCGGCGCGGGCCTGGATCTCGACGCGACGCTGCACCGGATCATCAGCGCGGCAAGGGAATTGACGTCGGCCCCGTACGGTGCCCTGGCCGTGCGCGACCGGCATGCCAACCTGATCTCCTTTGTGCACGAAGGCATGGACGCCGAGACGGTGCGGCGCATCGGGCACCACCCGGTCGGCAAGGGGCTGCTCAGTCTGTCCCTGCTGGACACCCCGGCGCTGCGGATGGACGACCTGACCGCCCACCCCGCCGCCGCCGGATTCCCCGAGCACCATCCGGCGATGCGGGCCTTTCTCGCGGTGCCGATCACCATCCGCGGCGCGGTGTTCGGCAACCTGTATCTGACCCACGTCGATGAGGCGCGGGTGTTCTCCGACGCCGACGAGATGGCCGCGCGCGCCCTGGCTTTCGCGGCGGCGGTCGCCATCGACAACGCGCAGGTCTTCGAGCGCGAGCGGATGTCGGTGAAATGGATCGAAGCCAGCCGCGAGATCACCACCGCGCTGCTGTCGCGCACCGAGCCGCACCGGCGCCCGATGCAGCTGATCGCCGAACGCGCCTGCGCGTTGACCGACGCCGAACAGGCCATCGTGCTGGTGCCCGCCGACCCCGAGCAGCCCGGCAACCCGGAGGTGGACACCCTGGTGGTCTCGGCGGCGGTGGGCCTGCCCGCCGCCGACGTGCTCGGGCAGCGGGTCCCGGTGCGCGGCTCCACCAGCGGCGCGGTCTTCAAGTCCGGCGAACCGCTGATCACCGACGAATTCCGTTATCCCATCCAGGCTTTCACCGATGCCGGGCGGCGACCGGCGATCGTGATGCCGCTGCGCGCCCGCGACGAAGTGGTCGGGGTGATCGCGATCGCCCGCGGCACCGAGCAGCCGCCGTTCGACGAGAGCTATCTGGACCTGGTGCGCGACTTCGCCACCCACGCCGCCATCGCGCTGGTGCTCGCCGCGGCGCGCGAGGACGCGCGGCAGCTGGCCGTTTTGGCCGAGCGGGAGCGCATCGCGCACGACCTGCACGACCACGTCATCCAGCGGCTGTTCGCCGCCGGCATGGATCTGCAGGGCACGCTGGCCCGGGCGCGGTCGCCGGAGGTGGCCGACCGGCTCAACCGGACGCTCGACGACCTGCAGACGATCATCGAGGAGATCCGCACCACGATCTTCGCGCTGCGCTCCCCGGCGGCCGTCGCCGGCGACTTCCGGCACCGCATCCAGCGGGTCATCGCCGAGCTGACCGAGAACCGCGACCTGGTCACCACGGTGCGCATGGACGGTCCGATGACGGCGGTCGGCGCCGAGCTCGCCGAGCACGCCGAGGCGGTGACCGCCGAAGCCGTCAGCAACGCCGTCCGCCACTCGGGCGCGTCGCGGCTGACGGTGCAGATCGGTGTCGCCGACATGTTCACCCTGGACGTGATCGACAACGGCCGCGGCATCGCGGCCGGCAACACCCGTCGCAGCGGGCTGGCCAACATGACACGGCGGGCCGAGCAACTCGGCGGCAGCTGCGAGATCAGCAGCCCGCCCGGCGGCGGCACCCGGGTGCATTGGACCGCCCCGCTGCTCGACCACTGAGCACCAAAAGCCTTGGCCCGCAACCGATCAGCTGCGGGTGTCGGAGGCCTTCAGGCGTTGGTGCGCGGTCAGCAGCAGGTGGTCGAATTCCGACCGCGTGGGCAGCGGCACGTCGGCGCCGCGGAAGTCCTCGGCGATCTGCTCGGCCAGCGGTCGCAGCTTGACGTTTCCTTCCTGCGAAAGCCATTTGAGCAACTCGAAGGCCGCGCTGTCGCTGATGCCGTAGATCAGCATCAGCATGCCCTTGGTTTGTTCGATGCGGGCCCGATTCCGGCTGATCTCAGCCAGTCTCGCGCTCATCATCTCCTCCTGCACCTGCTGGTGCGGGATGGAGACGTCGATGTAGAAGCCCTGCGCCCCGATCACCTCGCCCTGTTCGTCGGTCAGCCGATCACCGACGACGACGACGTGACGGACGTTTCCGGCGGCGTCGATGATCCGGTGCCGGGTGCTGAACGCCTGATGGTTGGTGACGATCTCATCGATCGTGGCGGCGACCCGTGCCCGGTCGTCGGGGTGCTTGTGCGAGAGCACCAGCTCGGTGGTCGGAGTGATGCTGCCCGGTTCGTATCCGTGCATGCGCTGCACCTGCTCCGACCATTCCCACCGCTGGTCGGCGAAGTAGAACCGAAACCAGCCCGCGGGCTGTGTGTGGCCGCCGGCCAGCGCCTGCTCGACGTTGGCGGTCTGGCCGTCGAGATTCCAAGTCATCGTCAATCCCTCCCTCTCACTGGGCTCACCGGGCGAGAGGTGCACGCCCGAGCCCTGGAGCCGCAGGCGGGCGACGGGCGCGCGAAAGCGCCTGGCGCGTGCGGCCGCCGCCCGCCTCCGGGCGGTCAGGCGTTGACGACCTCTCGCGCGGTTTCGGTGACGGCCCGGGGTGCCTCGCCGCGGCCGACGGCGATCTTGCGCGGCTTGGCCTTCTCGGCCACCGGGATGTGCAGGCTCAGCACGCCGTCGCGGTACGAGGCCTCGATCTTGTCGGTGTCGAGGTTGTCGCCGAGCACCAGCTCACGGCTGAACACGCCGCGCGGCCGCTCGGAGGCCAGCATCTCGCGGTTGGGGTCGAGGGCCGGCCGTTCGGCGCGCACGGTCAACACATTGCGCTCGATGTCGATGTCGAGCGAATCGGCATCGATACCGGGCAGGTCGAATTCGACTACGAAGTGCTCGCCTTCCCGCCAGGCGTCCATCGGCATCACCGCCGGCCGGGTGGCGGTGCCCAGGACCTGGTTGGTCAGTCGGTCGAGTTCGCGGAACGGGTCCGAACGCATCAGCATGATGTTCACCCCTCAGTGTGATCTAGGTGACGTGTATGTGGTTTTCTATGTCTAACAATATAGATTTGATATATCATCCTCGACAATATGACGCAACTGTGCTAAACAGATTTTCTGGGCGTTATCAGGGCATGAGCGAGGGAGATGCGCGATGGCCGACCGCCGCGGCAACGCGGGTGCTCCGGCGTCCGACCAGGGTGTTTACGGCATCTCGGTGGCCGCCGAGCTGTCCGGGATCGCGGTGCAGTCGCTGCGGCTCTACGAACGCCACGGCCTGGTCACACCGGCCCGAAGCCAGGGCGGAACCCGCCGGTACAGCGCCGACGACCTGGCCCGGCTCAAGCGGATCAGCAAGCTGGTCGACGCCGGGGTCAACCTGGCCGGCGTGGCCCGCATCCTCGCCCTGGAGGACGACAACGCCACGCTGTCGGCGGCCAACACCGACCTGCGGTCGACCAACCGGGCGTTGCGGGAAGCCGCGAAGACCGCCGACGGCGACGCGGCCACCGGCTGAGCCGCCGTCCCGGGTTGCGCCGGTCGAGTCCGGGTACCCGACGGGCTATGCCTTCCAAGCCTCGAGGTGAAGCGATGGGTGAGTTGGCCGACACCGGCGCCCAGGTGGTCGACGGCGCGCGGCGCGAAGCGCAGGCCTACCGCGGCGACAATCCCCGCCCGCTGGGCGGCTACCTGGCGGTGCTGGTCGTCTACGGCCTGGTGGTGACGGCCGCGACGCTGGCCGCCCTGGCCAGTGGCCGCAGCCTGCCGACCCGATGGCGCGCCCAGGACCTGCTGATCCTCACCCTGGGCACCCACAAGCTGTCGCGCACCCTGACCAAGGACGCGGTGACCAGCCCGCTGCGCGCGCCGTTCACCCACTACGCGGGCACCGGCGGCCCGGCCGAGGTGCAGGAGGAGGTCCGCGAACAGAGCCAGCTGCGGCACAGCCTGGGCGAGCTGCTGACCTGCCCGTTCTGCCTGGACATGTGGGTTGCCACCGGGTTCGCCATCGGCCTGGTGTTCGCGCCGCGCTACACCCGGCTGGTCGCGGGCGTGTTCAGCGCGCTGACCGGTGCGGACTTTCTTCAGCTCGGCTACGCGATCGCGCAGCAGGCGGCGCAGGGCTGAGCCGTCGCGCGCTCAGCCCGTCTTCGGCATCGGAATGCCCTCGCTGGCGGTGAATTGCGCGTCGTCCTCGGAGGACAGCCCGATGGATACGACGGAGCGGGCGAACAGCGCGTCGGTGAGGTAGGCCAGCGACACCGCCCACCGGTTCACGCCGCGCGGAATCGCATACAGGTGATAGCCCCGGGTGACGGCCTTGGCGGGCAGCCCCGACAAGTGAATGTTGAGCGGGTTGGCCACCGCGTAGCGCGGTCCGAGGTCGACCACCAGACCCAGGTTGCGGTGCTTGTATTCCTTGGCGCTGCCGTGACCCAGGCTGGCGGCCACGTTGCGGGCCAGCACCTTGCCCTGCCGGGTCGCGTGCTGGGCGGTCGGCGGGGTGATCTTGCCGGGCTGGGTGAGGTCGGGAACCGCGGCGGCGTCCCCGGCCGCGAACACGCCGGGATGGCCGGGGACCTGCAGATCGGGCTGCACCTTCAGCCGGCCCTTCTCGGTCGGCAGCCCCAGGTCCTGGATCAGCGGCGCGCCGGTCACCCCGGTCACCCAGGCGATGGTGTGCGTGTCGATCCGCGAACCATCGCTGAGCACAACGTGATCCGCGTGCGCCTCCTTGAGGGTGGTGCCGAGCCGGACGTCGATGCCGCGGCGGCGCAGCACCTTCAGCGCGGCGTCGCCCAGCTTCTTGCCCACCTCGGGCATCACCTGCTCGGCCAGGTCCAGCAGCAGGAACCGCACCGCGCCGGGATCAAAGCCCATCTGCCGGGCCGCCGCGTCGGCCAGCGCCCGCAGCTGCGCCACCAGTTCGGTGCCCGAATACGACGCGCCGACCACCACGACGGTGCGCCGGGCCGCCGCTACTCGGGGGTCGTCCTCGATGTTGGCCAGCTCCAGTTGTTCGACGAAGTGGTCCCGCAGATACAGCGCCTCGGCGGTGGTTTTCAACCCGCGGGCGTGCCGGGCCAGCCCCGGGACGTCGAACAGCTTGGTGACCGATCCCGGCGTGAGCACCAGCCGGTCCCAGGACATGGAATGGCTGCGTTCCTCGGGGTCGCGGTAGGTCAGCGTGCGCCCGGTGAAGTCGACCGCGTCCACCCGGCCGCGCACGGCGTGCATGCCGCGCAGCGAATTGGCCAGCGGCACAGCGACGAACCGCGCGTCGACCACCCCGCCGGCGACGTCGGGCAGCAACGGTGTGTACAGCATGTAGTCGACGGGGGAGATCATCGTGATGTCCACCGGCGCCCGGCGCAGCGTTTTGGCCAGCCGGCGGGCGCAGGTGAATCCGGTGAAGCCGCTTCCCACGATCACAATGGAGGTCACCGCCCCGAGTGTAGGCGCCGGCCGGCCGGGGGAGCCCATGCGCGATCGGGCCGCGACCGGCCCCCGCTGAAACCCGTTGACTAGCAATGATTTCGGACCGGCGGCCGGGGCGGAGGTCGCCGTCGGGCGCGGCCGCGCGGCCCGGCCCGGCCCGGCTGGGCCGTCGTTTCCGGGGCGCCGCCCGGCCGCCCGTTTCGTTATCCGGCCTTGCGCTTCGTTGTCTGGCTCATAGACTTCTGGGTGGGTGTTGGCAGCCGCGAAAATGTCAATGCCTCCCGTGATGCCGGCAGGGAAGGGCCTTGCCGCCAGACGGCTCCGGGGGTGATGTGATGCGCGAGGCCAGCACCACGATCGTCACTCAGCTGGTGGAGCTGGTGACCAGTTTGGAGCGGGAGAACAGCGACACCGCGGCCGGGCTGCACGAACTCATCGACAACGGCGTCCACCACGTCACCGGCTCCCAGTACGCGGGGATCACCCTGGCCGAGAAGAGCAAATCGGTCAACAGCGTGGCGGCCACGCATCGCTACCCGATGGTGCTGGACGCCATCCAGAACAAATACGGCGAGGGGCCGTGCCTGGCCGCGGCCTGGGAACACCACGTCATGCACATCGCCGACCTGGCCGCCGAACAGCGCTGGCAGCGCTACCGGCGGCACGCGCTCGAGCAGACCCCGATCCGCTCCATCCTGTCGTTCGAGCTGTTCGTCGACCGCACCAGCATGGCCGCCCTCAACTTCTACGCCGACCCGCCGCACGCGTTCACCGAGGAGTCGGTCGAGCTCGGCACCGTCTACGCCACCCACATCGCCCTGGCCTGGTCGATGATGCGCCGCCAGGACCAGTTCCGCAGCGCCCTGGCCTCCCGCGACATCATCGGGCAGGCCAAGGGCGTGATCATGGAGCGCTTCGATCTCGACGCGGTGGAAGCCTTCGAACTGCTCACCCGGCTCTCGCAGCAGTCCAACACCCGGGTGGTCGACATCGCGGCCGCACTCATCGACAGCGAACACCCGCTCAAGCAGCGCCGGCGCTAGCCCATCGCCACCGGCGCAGGCCGGTGCTGTGCGATCAGCCGCTCGCCCAGCTCGTAGTCGTCGTAGGCGTTGTGGGTCAGCACCGCGACGACGGGTGGTACCCGCGCTGCGCGGGCTCAACCGCGGCTGCCGTTTCGGCGCTGAGCGGGCGGGTATGCGCCCCCGGCATGAAGGCTGTCACGTGGCACGGCAAACGCGATGTGCGGGTGGACTCGGTGCCCGATCCCAAGATCGAGCAGCCCACCGACGCGATCATCGAGGTCACCTCGACCAACATCTGCGGTTCGGATCTGCACCTCTACGAGATCCTCGGGGCTTTCATGAAGCCCGGGGACATCCTGGGGCACGAACCGATGGGCGTCGTGCGCGAGGTCGGCACCGAAACCGGCGACCTGCGCGTCGGCGACCGCGTGGTCATCCCCTTCCAAATCTGTTGCGGCAGTTGCTACATGTGCGGCCAGCAGCTGTACACCCAGTGCGAGACCACCCAGGTGCGCGACCAGGGCATGGGGGCGGCGCTGTTCGGCTATTCCGAGCTCTACGGTGAAGTCCCCGGCGGGCAGGCCGAGCTGCTGCGGGTGCCGCAGGCCCAGTTCACCCACATCAAAGTGCCTGTGGGACCGCCGGATTCGCGGTTCGTGTATCTGTCTGACGTGCTGCCCACCGCGTGGCAGGCGGTGGCCTACGCCGACATCCCCGATGGCGGCACGGTCGCGGTGCTCGGCCTGGGGCCGATCGGCGACATGGCCTCCCGCATCGCCGATCACCTCGGCTACCGGGTCATCGCGGTCGACCTGGTGCCCGAGCGGCTGGGCCGGGCCGCGCAACGCGGAATCCACACCATCGACCTGGCGCGGCTGGACGCCGGGCTCGGTGACGCGATCCGGGACCTGACCGACGGCCGCGGCGCCGACTCGGTGATCGACGCGGTGGGCATGGAGGCGCACGGCTCGCCGGCGGCCAAGCTGGCCCAGCAGGTGGCCGGCGTGCTGCCGGATGCGCTCGGCAAGCGGCTGATGCAGACCGCGGGCGTGGACCGGCTGTCGGCGCTGTACTCGGCGATCGATGCCGTGCGGCGCGGCGGGACGATCTCGCTGATCGGGGTGTACGGCGGGATGGCCGACCCGCTGCCGATGCTCACCCTGTTCGACAAGCAGGTGACGCTGCGGATGGGGCAGGCCAACGTCAAGCGCTGGGTCGACGACATCATGCCGCTGCTCACCGACGACGATCCGCTGGGCGTGGACGACTTCGCCACCCACGTGCTGCCGCTGGAGCGGGCCCCGCACGCCTATGAGATCTTCCAGAAGAAGCAGGACGGAGCGGTCAAAGTCATACTCAAGCCGTGATCGCTTCTACGGCAACGCATTCCGCTTCCCACCGGCAACGCCGCCACGGGCGCCCGAGTTTGACGGGCGCACCGGCAGGGTATTGGATGCGCCATGACCTCTGCAAAGGCTGCCGCTCCCACGCCCACCGGAGAGGTGTGGCCTGGCAAGGCCTACCCGCTGGGCGCCAGCTACGACGGCGCCGGCACCAACTTCGCGGTGTTCAGCGAGGTGGCCGAGCGGGTCGAGTTGTGCCTGTTCGACGGCGACGGCACCGAGAGCCGGGTGGCGCTGCCCGAGGTCGACGGCTTCGTCTGGCACGCCTACATCCCCGGCATCGAACCGGGGCAGCGCTACGGGTATCGGGTACACGGCCCCTACGACCCAGCGGCCGGGCAGCGGTGCAACCCGAACAAGCTGCTGCTGGACCCGTATTCGAAGGCCATCGACGGCACCTTCGAGTGGAACCAGTCGCTGTTCGGCTACAACTTCGGTGACCCGGACAGCCGCAACGACGACGACTCGGCGCCCAGCATGCCCAAGTCGGTGGTGATCAACCCGTACTTCGACTGGGGCAACGACCGCCCGCCGGACCACCACTACGCCGACACCGTCGTCTACGAGGCGCACGTCAAGGGCCTCACCCAGACCCACCCCGACATCCCCGAACAGATGCGCGGCAGCTACGGCGCGGTGGCGCACCCGGTGATCATCGAGCACCTGCAGAGCATCGGGGTCACCGCGATCGAACTGATGCCGGTGCATCACTTCGCCAACGACTCCACCCTGATCGACAAGGGCCTGTCCAACTACTGGGGCTACAACACCATCGGCTTCTTCGCCCCGGACACAAAATACTCCAGCGCCGCCACGCCGGGCGGGCAGGTGCAGGAGTTCAAGGCCATGGTGCGCTCGCTGCACGAGGCCGGCATCGAGGTCATCCTCGACGTGGTCTACAACCACACCGCCGAGGGCAATCACCTGGGCCCCACCCTGTCGATGCGCGGCATCGACAACGCCGCCTACTACCGGCTGGTCGACGACGACAAGCGGTACTACATGGACTACACCGGCACCGGCAACAGCCTCAACGTCGGGCACCCGCACGCCCTGCAGCTGATCATGGACTCGCTGCGCTACTGGGTGACCGAGATGCACGTCGACGGATTCCGCTTCGACCTGGCCGCCACCCTGGCCCGCGAGTTCTACGACGTCGACCGGCTGGCGACGTTTTTCGAACTGGTGCAACAGGATCCGACGGTCAGCCAGGTCAAGCTGATCGCCGAACCGTGGGACGTCGGGCCGGGCGGCTACCAGGTGGGCAACTTCCCGCCGCAGTGGACGGAGTGGAACGGCAAGTACCGCGACACCGTCCGCGACTTCTGGCGCGGCGAACCCGCCACCCTCGACGAGTTCGCCTACCGGCTGTCCGGTTCGGCCGACCTGTACGAACACACCGGGCGCCGGCCGGTCGCCTCGATCAACTTCGTCACCGCCCACGACGGGTTCACGCTGCGTGACCTGGTGTCCTACAACGAGAAGCACAACGAGGCCAACGGCGAGGACAACAACGACGGCGAGAGCCACAACCGGTCCTGGAACTGCGGCGCCGAGGGACCGACCGACGACGAGCAGGTCAACGCGCTGCGGGCCCGCCAGCAGCGCAATTTCCTGACCACGCTGCTGCTGTCGCAGGGCGTGCCGATGATCTGCCACGGCGACGAGCTGGGCCGCACCCAGAACGGCAACAACAACGGCTACTGCCAGGACAACGAGCTCACCTGGATCGACTGGGCCAACGCGGACGTGGACCTGCTGGCCTTCACCCGGGTGGTGTCGGCGCTGCGCGCCGAGCACGCGGTGTTCCGCCGGCGCCGGTTCTTCTCCGGCAAGCCGGTGGGCCGGCGCGGCCAGGACGGGCTGCGCGACATCGCCTGGTTCACCCCCGACGGCACCGAGATGACCGACGAGGATTGGGGCGCCAATTTCGCCAAGTCCGTCACGGTGTTCCTCAACGGCCACGGCATCCCCGACCGCGACGCGCGCGGTCAACGGCTGCTGGACGACTCGTTCCTGCTGTGCTTCAACGCCCACCACGAGTCCATCGAATTCACCCTTCCGCCAAAGGAGTTCGGTGCATCATGGCAGGTCGTGGTGTACACCGGGCCGGAGGAGACCACGCCAGCCGACGAGGTGCCCGGTGCCGGCGTGCTCAACGTCGACGCCCACACCGCGGTGGTGCTGCGGGCACCTGACGGCGGCTGAGCACCTTGACACGAATCCGCCCGAACGTCACGTAGCGCGCCGCCGCCCGATACGCTGTGGCTGCAGCGGGCTCGTTACAAGAGAGGGCGAATATGTCAAGGACAGTGGTGGTCGGCGCCTCCAGCGGGTTGGGGCGCTGCATCGGGGTCGGTCTGGCGCAGCGCGGCGACCGGGTGGCGCTGCTGGCCCGGCGCCGGCAGCGCATCGAGGCCGCGGCCAAGGACGCCGGCCCGGGTGCGGTCGCCATCGAGTGCGACGTCACCGACCAGGCGTCCTGCGCCTCGGCGATCGGGGAGGCCGTCGACGCGCTGGGTGGGATCGACAACATCGTCTACACCCCCGCGGTGGGCCCGCTGGTGCGCATGGTGGACACCGACGCCGACACCTGGCGGCGCATCTTCGACACCAACGTCATCGGCGCGTCGCTGGTCACCGCCGCCGCGGTGCCGCACCTGAGCGCCTCGGCCGGCAAGGCGGTGTACCTGTCGTCGGACGCCGGCGCGTTCGGGCCGCCGTGGCCGGGGCTGGGCGCCTACGGCGTCAGCAAGGCCGCGCTGGAGCGCCTGGTCGAAGCGTGGCGGGCCGAACACCCCGACATCGGCTTCACCTGCCTGATCGTCGGGGAGTGCGCGGGCGGCGAGGGCGACGGGCAGACCGGCATGAACCAGGGCTGGGACATGGATCTGGCGATGAAGGCGGTTCCGCTGTGGTCGTCGCGCGGCTGCATGCCCGGCAAGCTGATGCCGGTGGAGGACCTCATCGAC
Source organism: Mycobacterium timonense (assembly GCF_025821985.1). Taxonomy (NCBI): domain Bacteria; kingdom Bacillati; phylum Actinomycetota; class Actinomycetes; order Mycobacteriales; family Mycobacteriaceae; genus Mycobacterium; species Mycobacterium timonense. The sequence continues at coordinate 194,308 of NZ_JACKSY010000026.1, forward strand.
GTGGTGCACACCATCCTGCGCACCAACGCCTCGACCTCGATGCCGCTGGTGGTGGCGCGTGGCGCGCCCGCCAGCCAGGCCGCGTTCGCCGAGGCCAATCAGTCCTGAGCCAGTCGTAAGCCAGACCTAGCCCCGGCCGGGGATCCGCTCCCGGGCCAGGTCGGTCAGGAACCGCGCGGCCGACGTGGGCCGGAAGGCCAGCGCCGCGTCGGTGAGCGCGTCCCGCGACTCGGCGGGCAGCTCGATGTCGGCGGCGGCCACGTTGAATTCCAGCTGCTCGACGCTGGAGGCGCCGGGAATGGCGACCACCCCCGGGTAGCTGATCAGCCAGGCCAGCGCCACCTGGGCGGGCTTGGCGTCGACCTGGGCCGCGACGTCGCGCAGTAGCTGCAGCAGCGGCTCGATGCGGCGCAGGTTCTCGGTGCCGAACAGCGCGTTGACCGCGCGCACGCCGCCCGGCCGGTTGTCGACGCCGTACTTGCCGCCCAGCAGACCCTGTTCCAGCGGGCTGTAGGCGATGACGATGCGGTTCTCCCGTTCGGCGAACGGCACCAGGTTCTTCAGCGCCTTGGGGTAGGCGAGCGAGAAGTGCACCTGGTTGCTGATCACCGGCCGGCCCAGCGCCGCGTCGGCCTTCCGCCAGCGCTGCAGCGAATAGTTGGAGACCCCGGCGGCGCCGATCTCGCCGCTGTCCAGCAGGTCGCGCATGCCGGGCATGATCACCGAATCGGGGAACACCGGGTTGGGCTGGTGCACCTGGTAGAGCGGGATGCGGTCCAGTCCGAGCCGCCGGGCGCTGGCCCGCGCGCGTTGCCTGACCACCGCGGGGAAGGGGGCCACCGGCATGATCTTGCTGGCCACCGCCACCTCGGCGCGCTGCTCGCCGAGCGCGTCGCCCAGGATCCGCTCGCTCTTGCCGAACCCGTAGATCTCGGCGGTGTCGAACAGCGTCACACCCAACGCCAGCGCGCGGCGCACGATGTCGCCCGCGGCACCGGCGGCGTAGCTGTCCCCGTAGCCCCACTCGCGGGAGCCGAACTGCCAGGTGCCCAACCCGATCCGGCTGAGGCGGCCGACCCCGTCGACGTCAACGTATTTCATCCGCCCAGCCTACTGATCGGTGGGCGGGCCGCTCAGCCGGGAATCTTGCCGAGAATGTAGTTGGCGATGCTGACCGCGGCCAGCCGGGGCCGCTCGCTGTCGGTCGTGCCGCTGGCCGACACGTTCAGGTCGACGACGACGTTGGCCTTGGCGGCGACCGCCCGCGCGGAGCGCACCTGAATTCCCTTGGGCGTCAGGTCCAACGTGGTGATGCCGTTGCCGGCGTCGGCCGGTGTGCTCAACGCCATCGCGATCGGCTGCCCGCCCGGCGCCGTCACGGTGACCGTCGAGCCGCCGCACTGGCGCCACCCGGCCAGCAGCGCGTCCAGTTGCGCCTGCGCGCCGGGCGCGTCGCGGAACGCCGCCACGCCCTGGATGACCTGGATCGACTTCAGCATGCTGCGGGTGTCGGTGAATTCGCCGGCGTGATAGCCGGTGAAGGCGCCGGGGGTGTAGGCGTCCGGGCTGCTGGCGGCGATGCTGCCCCAGCATTCCGGGCGGTCGATGCTGCCGTCCTGCGCCGAGCGGCCCGGGCTGTTCCAGGTCGGGCCGACGTCGAGGTTGGCGTCGGCGGTGATGTTGCGCAGCGCGTCCAGCCCGGGCAGCAGGGTGGTGATGGTGTCCGGCGGCACCGTGGGCGGCGGCGGCCCGGCCGACGTGGTGGCCTCGTGCGCGGCGCGGTGGGCGGCGGTGGAACCGCCCAGCGTGGCCCACCCGGCCAGCGCGAGCACCGCCAGCAGGATGAACACGTACGACAGGGTGACGCCCACCAGGGCGCGGTCCCGGCCGAGTTCGCCGGTGCGGCGGATCTGCGCCAGCCCGAGGTGACCCAGCACCGCGCCCGCGGGCGCGAACAGGAACGCGAAGACCAGCGACAGCGTCGCCAACGTGTTGACGCCCGGGCGGTACGGCGGTGCGAGAGTGGCTGGTTGCGTCGGCGGCGGGCCGACGGGCTCGGGTTCGGGCGGCGGGACCCGGCCGAGCGGGTCGTAACTCAGCGGGTTGCGCCAATACGGATCCTGCTGGTTGGTCACGCAGCGCCTCCTTAGGGGCCTCCTCGGCGGCCGAACCTGCCCGAAATGTAGCCGAGCGGGCCCGGTGCCCAAACCGAACCCGTCACAGCCGCGGCTTGGCGATGCCGAGCACAAAGGGCGCCTGGGCCAAGGTCAGGTAGACCCGATGCGGCCCGACGGCCATGCCGGAGAGTGGGGCTCGGCGCGCGGACTCGGGCAGCGCCGAGCGGTAGTCGACGGTGCGCAGCACCGGAATGTGCCGGGCCGGAAACCCGGTGAAGCTCGCCGTTTCCAGGGTCACCAGCTGCCGGTCGGTGGCCGCGTAGATGCGGGTGTCGTCGGTGCCCAGCGCCCGGATCGGGGCGGGCAGCCGGGTGCTGGCCAGCACCTCTATCCCTTGCCCGCCGCGGCGCGAGTCCACCGCGTACAGCACGGCGTCGTCGTGGCCGGCCACATAGCTGCGGGTCACCGCGGTGCCGTCGCCGGCGGAGACCGCGACGTCGATGTCCAGCGAACCGCGTTGCGGCGCCGGGGAATCGGGGCCCTGGTAATGCCGGATCCCGGACGGCGCGTAGACGTGGTAGTCGATTTCGCGGCCGCGGTTGGCGCCGTCGATGACCTCGGCGGGGGCGCCGCCGATCGGCGCGGTCGCCAGCTTGCGGTAGCCGTACTGATCGACCGGGGTCACCGACCGGCCGTCCGACGACAGCGCCAGCAGCATCCGCAACCCGGCGTCCTCGGACAGGTAGGCCGGGGCGGGCCCGGCGTCGAAATCGCCCACCTGGCGCAGACTTTGCAGATCGACGACGGCCACCCGGCCGCGCGTGGGCTGCGGCACGAAAACCACCGCCGGATCCTTGGTGCTGATCTGCAGATTGCGTCCCGCCGCCAGCGGCGCCGACAGCCGGGTGGTCGCCGCCGCGGCGCGGTCTTCGGCAACCTCGGCCACCCGCTGGTCCTCGGTGACGGCCACCAGGGCGCGCCCGCGATACGACCACACCGGCTGGTGCAGCGCCGTGCCGACCGGCCAGACCGTCAGCTCGGGCGCGCTTTCGGTCGCCGCGCCGGGCCGCGAGCAGGCCACGCTCATGACCAGCGCGCCGACGCTCACCGCCAGCACGCCCGTCAGCGCGCCGCGGCGTAGCACCACACCGGAACCTACTCCCGCGCGCAACTTTTGCCTCCCGCCCTGTTTTTCCAGGGCATACCCCGCCTGGCCACCGCCACACCCGTTTGACCCTCGGGTGGCTCGGGTAGCCGCAACCAGAGCGCGCAACAGCCCTGCGCGCCGAACCAGAGCAGATGGGAGGGACAGCATGGCACCGACCGCCATCAAGTCGCCCACCGATGTGGTCGACTTTCTGGTCAGCCAGCACCAGCAGATCAAGGCGATGTTCGCCAACACGTTGGCGGCGTCCGGAAAGGCCCGCGAGGAGGCCTTCATCGAACTGCGGCGCCTGCTCGCCGTGCACGAGACCGCCGAAGAGGAGATCGTGCATCCGCGCGCCAAGCGCAAGATCGCTGGCGGGGCAGGCGTGGTCGAGGAACGCCTGCACGAAGAGCACGAGGCCAAGACCGCGCTGCAGAAGCTGGAAAAGCTCGACGTCGACAGCGAGGAGTTCACCCGCGAGCTCACCAAGCTGCGGGACGCGGTGATCGACCACGCCGAGCACGAGGAGCACGACGAGTTCGCCAAGCTGGGCCAGGAATTGAGCGGCGACGAGCTGGAACGGATGGGCCGCGCCGCCAAACTGGCCGAAGCGATCGCGCCCACCCGGCCGCACGCCGGAGTGGAATCGCAACTGGCCAACCTGGCCGCCGGCCCGTTCGCCGCGATGCTCGACCGAGCCCGCGACGTCATCGTCGGCAAGGGCTGACGGCCATCCCAGGCGAGGTACCCCCGCTCGGTGGGGGAGTGGGGGCACCTCGCCGCCCCCTACCATGACCGCGACTTCGAAGGCCCCGGGCGCCGACCGCTACCTCCCCGAGCAGCGGGACATCGAGGCGCTCAAGCATGCGGCCGAAACATGTCGCGGCTGTTCACTTTTCGCCGACGCCACCCAGACGGTGTTCGGCAACGGACATCCGGGTGCCCCGATCATGCTGGTGGGTGAGCAGCCCGGCGACCAGGAGGACCGCGCCGGTGCACCCTTCGTCGGCCCGGCCGGGCGGCTGCTGGCCCGGGCGCTGCACGACGCCGGCATCGATCCCGGGCTGACCTATCAGACCAACGCGGTCAAGCATTTCAAGTTCACCCGCAAGGACGGCAAGCGGCGGATCCATCAGAAGCCGGGCCGCACCGAGATCGTCGCCTGCCGGCCCTGGCTGATCGCCGAGATCGAGGCGGTGCACCCCCGGGTCATCGTGTGTCTGGGGGCCACCGCCGCACAATCGTTGCTGGGCACCAGCTTTCGGGTTTCCGCCCAACGCGGCCAACCGCTCAAGCTGCCGGCCTCGCCCGAGGTGATACCCGACGTGGCGCCCGAGCCGGTGCTGGTGGCGACGGTGCACCCGTCGTCGGTGCTGCGCGACCGCAGCGAACGACACGACGAGGTCTACCGGTTGTTCGTCGACGACCTGCGCAGCGCCCGCTCCGCGCTGGGCTGAACGGGCGCGGTCAGCTTTTCTTGTGCGGCAAGAACTCCTGCATCTTGGTTTTCAGGCCGACCTTGACGAAGCCGGTGCGGTCCTCGTCGCCGGAGAGCACCGCCGCGGTCGCCGACTTGAACTGCTCCCAGGTGGCGTGCGGCGGGATCGGCGGCATGTCGGGATCGGTGTAGACGTCCAGCACGGTGGGACGGTCGGCCGACAGGGCGCTGCGCCACGCGTCGGACAACTCGTCGGGATCCTTGATGGCCATCGCGTTCAACCCCAGCCCGGCCGCGAACGCGGCGAAGTCGACATCCGGAAGGCTTTGCGACTCAGCGAATTTCGGCGCTCCGGCCATCGCCCTCATCTCCCAGGTGACCTGGTTGAGGTCGTTGTTGTGCAGCACCGCGATGATCAGCCGCGGATCTTTCCATTCGTTCCAGTACCGCTTGACGGTGATCAGTTCGGCCATGCCGTTCATCTGCATGGCGCCGTCACCGCTGAACACGATGACGGGCCGGTCCGGCTGGCCGAACTTGGCGCCGATGCCGTACGGGACCCCGGGGCCCATCGTCGCCAGCGTGCCCGACAGCGAGCCGCGCATGTTGCCGCGGAAGCGCAGATTGCGGGCGTACCAGTTGGCCGACGAGCCGGAATCGGCTGTCACGATGGCGTTGTCGGGCAGCAGCGGGGACAGCTCGGAGAACAGCCGCAGCGGGTTGATCGGGTCCGCACCGACCATCGCCTCCTTGTCCATGGTCTCCCACCAGCGGGCCACGTTCTTCTCGATGCCTTCCCGCCAGGACCGGTCCTCCTTGCGCTTCAGGTGCGGAATCAGCGCGCGCAGTGCGGCCTTCGCGTCGGCGACCAGGTTCACCTCGTAGGGGTAGCGCATCCCGATGAGCCGGCCGTCGATGTCGATCTGCACCGCCCGACACTGCCCGAACTCCGGCAGGAACTGCGTGTAGGGAAAGCCGGATCCGACCGTGAGCAACGTATCGCAGTCGCGCATCAGCTCATAGCTGGGCCGCGTGCCCAAAAGCCCGATAGAGCCGGTGACCCAAGGCAATTCGTCGGACAGCACGTCCTTGCCCAACAGCGCCTTGGCCGCACCGGCGCCGAGCAGGTCGGCGACCTCGGCCAGCTCCTGGTGCGCCCCGCGGGCGCCGGTGCCGACCAGCATGGCCACCTTCTTGCCCGCGTTGAGGATCTCGGCCGCACGGGCGATGGCGGCGTCCTCCGGGGCGATGGCCGGGTATTCGATGCCCAGGCTGGAGGGCACCATCTTGAACGCGTGCTCGGGCGGCGAGTACGGCAGCTCCTGCACGTCGGCCGGGATGATCAGCGCCGTCGGGGCCCGCTGGGTCATCGCGATGCGGATCGCGCGGTCCAGCACGTTGGGCAGTTGCTCGGGCACGGTGACCATTTGGACGTAGTCGCTGGCGACGTCCTTGAAAAGGCTGAGCAGGTCGACCTCTTGCTGGTAGTTGCCGCCCATCGCGGTGCGGTTGGTCTGGCCGACGATGGCCACCACCGGGACGTGGTCGAGTTTGGCGTCGTAGAGGCCGTTGAGCAGATGGATGGCGCCGGGGCCGGAGGTCGCCGCGCACACGCCCACCCGGCCGGTGAACTTCGCGTAGCCGACCGCCTGGAAGGCGCTCATCTCCTCGTGCCGCGACTGGATGAACTGCGGCTTGTTGTCGGCGCGGCCCCATGCGGCGAGCAGCCCGTTGATGCCGTCGCCGGGGTACCCGAATACATGCTCGACGCCCCACGCCCGTAAACGCTCGAGCAGATAGTCGGAAACCTCTTGTTTGGACATGTCTTTCCTCCTCGGCAAACGGCCGACCGTGCTGGCGGGTGGGTGTGTGGCTGGTGGTTGAACCAGGCAGGCTGCCGCCGCGGCGGCGGCCTCGGCACGTCCCACACGAGCCGGGTTACCCGGATTCGCCGGTGTTATGCGCTGCCGCCCGCCCCGGTCAGCCGACTCCCAGCCACCTGCCAGTCGCCGGCGCGGCGCCGACGGCCGCCGGCGCCCGCCACGAATAGTCAAAACCCTTGTCGCACACCGTTTCCCAGATAGCGCAGGCCGGCTTCCCGCACGGTGGCCGGGTCCAGCGAATTCCTGGCGTCCAGCACCACCGCCAGCGGCGCGTCCTGTGCGACCGCCCGCCAGTCGAGGCTGCGGAACTGCGGCCATTCGGTCAGCACCACGACCGCGTCGGCGGCCTTGGCCGCCCGGTACGGGTCGTCGACCGCGGTCACCCGGTTTTGCTGCAGGACGGCGGGGTCGATGTTGGGCAACTGCGGGTCGTAGCCGGCCACCTGGGCGCCGGCCGCGGCCAGCTTTCGGCATGCCGCCAGCGCCGGCGACTCCCGGGTGTCACTGGTGGCGGCCTTGAAGGTGAGCCCCAGCGCGGTGATCCGGCAACCCGACAACGGCCGGCCGAGGGTGTGCCGCAGCGCGGTGACGATCCGTCGCGCCTGCGCGGTGTTGGTCTGGCGGGCGGCCTCCACTTCGGCGAAGGACACCCGGTGCCGGTGCGCGATGTCCAGCAGCGCCGCGGTGTCCTTGGGCAGGCAGGAACCGCCCCAACCCGGGCCCGGGCGCAAGAACTCCGCGCCGATCCGCCGGTCGGCGCCCATGCAGCAGGTGACGTCGTCGATGTCGGCGCCCACCCGCGCGCACAGCGCCGCCAGCGAATTCGTGTAGGACAGCTTGACGGCCAGAAAGGCATTGCTGGCGTACTTGGCCAGCTCGGCGCTTTCCGGGCTCATCCGCAGCACCCGGTGTCCGGCCAGGCCGTAGGCCTGGTGCACCAGCTGGGCCGCCAGTTCGTCGTGGCTGCCGATCACCAGCCGGTCCGGGTTGCGGAAGTCGTCGACCGCGCGTCCCTCGCGCAGGAACTCGGGGGTGGAGACGACACGAATCCCCTTGTGGCACAGCCGCTGTGCCATGGTCGACGTGGTGCCGACCGGGACGGTCGATTTCAGCGCCACCACGGCACCGCGGCGCAGCACGCGGCCGAGCCGGTCGATCACCGACTCCACCGCGGCCAGGTCCGCGTGTCCGTCCGGGGCGCTGGGCGTGGGCACGCACACGAAGACGACGTCGCGGTCGGCCAGCTCGGCGAAATCGGCGCTGAAGCGCAGCACGCCGCCGGCCAGCCCGTCACCCAGCAGCTCGGACAGCCCGGGTTCGTCGATCACCGCCACCCCGGCGCGCAGCCTGCCCACCCGGTCCGGGTTGATGTCCACCGCAACGGTCTTGCGCCCCGCAGCGGCCACGCAGACCGCGGTGGTCAGACCCACGTAGCCGACACCGACCACCCCGACCAGCGGCTCGGTGCTCATGCCGTCTCCCCCAGCACCCCGCGGCAGGCCGACAGCACCTGCGCGACGGTCAGCTCGAGCAGTCCGGGGTGCGGCGTCGCGGCGTGCGGGTCGCCGCTGCGGCCGGCCCACAGCGCGGCGTGCGGCGCCGGCCCGCGCGGTCCCCACCGCCGCGGGGAGGTGGGGCCGAACAGCACCACCGAGGCGGTGCCGGTCGCGGCGGCCAAGTGCGCCACACCGGTGTCGCCGCAGATCACCATCCGGCTGTCGGCGACCAGCGCGGTCAGCGCCGGCAGGTCGAGGACTCCGGACACCACGGCGGTGCGCGGCAACCGGGCGGCGCGGGCGACGGCGTGCGCGAGGTCGAATTCGCTCGGTGATCCGGTGATCAGGATCTCGTGGCCGTCGTCGCGCAGCGCCGCGGCCACCGCCGCGAACCGGTCCGGCGGCCACTGCCGGGCCGGCGCGGACGCCCCGGGGTGGATCAGCACGGCACCGGTCTCGTCCCGCGGGATGGACGGGCGTTCAAGGAGGATATCGGTTGAGTCGCAAGGGATTCCGGCCCACTCCAACAGGGCGCACCAGCGCTGCACCTCGTGCAGGTCGGCGCGCCAGCGCGGCCCGGGCAGGCCGGGATGGCAGTCGTGGCAATGGCTGATCACCGACCGGGGTTCCCAGGCCAGCAGGTGGTCGATGCTCTGCGGGCCGCAGCCGTGCAGGTTGACCGCCAGCGCCGGCGCGTCGGTGAGCGGCTGCACGTCGCCGAGTCCGGCGGTGGGCAGCAGCTCGTCCACGGCGCCGGTGAGCATGGCCAGCTCGCGGTAGCGGTCCGGAGCGGCCAGCATCACCCGCGCGTCGGGGTAGTGCCGGCGCAGCCCGCGCAGCGCGGGCACCGCGGTCAGCAGGTCGCCGAGTCCCAGGGCGCGCAACACCACGATGCGCTCCCGCGGCCCGGCCCGGGTGGCGCCGGCCGCTAGGGCCACGACGACTCCGTCGAGGCGCACACCACCATCTCGCGCACCTCGCAGCCGGCCGGTTGGCAGAGCGCGAAGAGCACCGTTTGGGCGACGTCCTCGGGCTGGTTGAGTTTGGCGTCGGCCGGCGGCTTGTACTGTTCGGGCCGCCCGTCGAAGAACGGGGTGTGCATTCCGCCGGGGATGAGCAGCGTCACGCCGACCTGGCCCGCCAGCTCGGCCGCCAGCGCGCGGGTGAAGCCGACCACCCCGAACTTGGATGCGCAGTAGGCGGTGGCGTCGCTGACCGCCTTGATGCCCAGCGTCGACGCGCAGGTGACGATCCGGCCCCCGGTGGCCTTCAGGTACGGCAGGGCGGCCCGGATCACCGCGGCGGTCCCGACCAGATTGACGGCGATCACCTGCTCCCAGTCCTTGGCCGGGACCTGTTCCAGGGTGCCGCACGAGTCGATGCCGGCCGGGGTGAACACCCCGGTGATGCGGCCGCCCACCTTGCCGGCCAGCGACTCGACGGCGCCGGCCACCGCGTCGGTGTCGGCCAGATCGCAACCGACGTAGGGCACGTCGGCGGCCGGCGGTTTCCGGTCGATCACCAGCGGCACCCCGCCGCGGTCGGCCACCGCGGCCACGGTGGCCGCGCCCAGGCCGGAAGAACCGCCGGAGATCAATACGCCTTCCAGTGATTGTGCTTTCATATCAACACCTTTCGCTACTCTGGGCGGCCGGTGGCCGCCGCGGCGATCAAGCGGGACGACGAATAACCGGCCACCGTGGGCAGGATCACCACCTCGCCGCCGTGCCGGTACACCACGTCGGCCTCCGGCAGCTCGGCGGCCACGTAGTCGCCGCCCTTGACCCAGATGTCGGGACGCAAATCCTCCAGCATGCGTTCGGGGGTCAGGCCGTCGAAGACGGCCACCGCGTCGACGCAGGCCAGCGCGGCCAGGACGCGGGCCCGGTCCGCATCGCGCATCACCGGACGCCCGCTGCCCTTCAGCGCGCGCACCGACGCGTCGGAATTGACCAGCACGATCAGGGCGTCGCCCAGCTCGCGGGCCTGCCGGAGCAGCCGGATGTGCCCGGTGTGCAGCAGGTCGAAGCAGCCGCCGGTGGCCACCACGGTGCGGCCCTGCCGGCGCAGCCGCGCGGCCAGGCCCAGCGCGTCCACCGCGCTGGCGTCCGCGGGCCGCGACCGGCTGGTCAGCGGGTCGGATCCGGTGTCGGACACCGGGATCGAGACCGCGGCCGCGCCGCCGGCGGCGACGAAACGCGCCGCGTCGCCGACCGCGGCCCGCACCGCGGCGACGGCGTCGTTGCCCGCGGCCAGCGCCACCGCCGCGGCGACGGCGAACCGATCGCCGGCGCCGCAGACATCGCCGGCGGCGGGCGCGGCCCGCTGCGGGATCGCGACCCGGTGCACGCCGGCCCGCGGCTCGTACACCCGGGCCCCCTGGGCGCCGCGGGTGATGCACACCGCGTCGGCGGCCCAGGTCCGCAGCAGCGCCTCACCGCCGTCACCCGAGCCGTCGTCGTGGCAAAAGCCCCGCGCCTCTTCGTGATTCGGTGTCACCAGCGCGCATCCCGGCACCGGCGGCGCGCCGCGCGGATGCGGGTCCCAGACCACCGGGACGCGACGGGCCGACTCGGTCAGCGCCGCCCGGACCGCCGGCAGCGCGGTCACCCCCGCGCCGTAGTCGGCGACGCAGATCGCCCGGGCATCGGCCAGGGCGTCGGCCGCCGCGGCCGGCAGCGGCCCGTCGACCGGGGTCGCGTCGCCGCGATCGAGCCGCAGCACCGACTGGCCGCGGGCCCGGATCCTGATCTTGCACACCGTCGTTCCGCTCACCGGCAGCGCCAGCACCCGAACCCCCGAGCAGCTCAGCAGATCGTGCAGCGCCCGGCCGGCGTCGTCGTCGGCGATGCCGGTGATCAACACCACCGGCGCCTCGGTCCGGGCCGCGAGCAGGGCGGCCAGCCCCGCCCCGCCCGGCCGTTGCACGTGCCGTTCGGCGTCCACCACCGGCACCGGCGCCTCCGGGCTGAGCCTGGTCGCCGAACCCAGGATGTCGACGTCCAGCATCGAATCACCCACGACGACAAGAGGTTTCGATGTGCTCATGATGCTTCCCGTCGTAAAAGGTGGTCGTCGAGCGCCATGCACAGCCCGTGGATCAGCAGCAGATGGACCTCCTGCACCGTCGCGGTGCCGGCGGCGTCCACGCAGATCGCCTCGTCGCACATGCCGGCCAGCTCGTTGGGGGCCGGTCCGGTCAGCGCCCAGGTCACCATGCCGACGTCGTGCGCGGCCTTGACCGCCGCGATCACGTTGCGGCTGGCGCCGCTGGTGGACAGCGCCACCAGCACGTCGCCCGGCCGGCCGTGCGACCGCACCCCGCGGGCGAACACCTCGTCATCGCCGTAGTCGTTGGCGATCGCGGTCAGCGCCGAGGTGTCGGCGTGTAAGGCTATGGCGGACATGGGAATTCGCTCCTCGCGGAATCGGCCCACCAGTTCGGCGGTGAGGTGCTGGGCCTCGGCGGCGCTGCCCCCGTTCCCGCAGGCCAACAACCGGCCTCCGGCGGGCAGCACCGTGGCCAGCCGTCCGCCCCACCCGCGCAACCGGGGGGCCTGGATGCTGGTGCGCCGCACCGCTTCCCGCAGCGCGTCGAAGTGGACCTCGATCATGGCTTCCCTCCTTCTGCCACGGCGCCTTCTGCCACGGCGGCGAGCAACTCCGCGTCGGTGATGCGGTCCAGGCAGGGGTGACCCGGCACCGGGCACACCCGGGCGCGGCTGGCCCGGCAGGGCGCGAACTGGTCGCCGAGCACGCGGACCCGCCGCCCGTAGGGGCGCCACTGGCCGGCGGGCACCACCGGGGCGAACAGCGACACCACCGGTGTGCCCACCGCGGCGGCCAGGTGTGCGGGTCCGGTGTTGGGGACGACCACGACGCGGGCCGCCGCGAACACCGCCGCGAGTTCGGCGAAGCTGGTGCGCCCGCCCAGATCGACGGCGACGTCGCCCGCCACCGCCGCGGTCAGCGCGGCCTCGTCGGGGCTTCCGGTGACGACGACCCGGTGGCCGGCGCCGGCCAGCGCGGCCACCATCGCCGCGCTGCGGGACGGGCTGGGCCGGCGGGCCGGTACCGCGGCGCCGGGGTGGAACACCACGAACGGCCGGGGCGCGAGTTGCTCGGCCAGCCGCGCCGGCAGCGGGTCGACGGCCCGGATCCGCAGCGCGCCGTCGTCGCCGGCGGGCAGGGCGCAGCCGGCGGCCTCGGCCAGCGACAGCGCCCGCTGCGGCTCGGGAATCCCGTCCGGCACCCGATGCCGCAGGTTCAGCAGCGCGCCGGGGTAGTCGACGCTGACCGCTCCCACCCAGGGCACCGCGGCCATCCGGCACAGCAGCGCCAGCGGCAGTGGCGACTGGTGAAACGACGTGCAGATGTAGACCCGGTCGGGCGCGAGGTCGCGCAGCTGTTTGATCAGCGCCTCGGCGTGCGCGGCGGTCAGCTCGGGCGCCTCGAAGTCCACCCACGGCGCCTGCCATTCGATCAGCTCGTCCACACCGGGCAGTAGCTCGGCGGCGGCCCGCCCGCGCGGGCCGACCAGCATGGTCACCCGGTCGTGCCGGGCGGCCACCGCGCGCACCGCCGGCCCGGTGATCAGCACGTCACCGGCGCTGTCCAGGCGGGCCACCACCGCGGTACTCATCGGCACTCCGAAAGCACAAGGGAGACAGCGTCGTTCAGCGTCGCGGCCACCCGGGCGTGGGCGCGCGCGTGCTCGACCTCGGCGGGCAGGGTGCGGTCGGTGGGCACCAGCACGGCCGCGGCGCCGGCGGCCAGGGCGGCGCGCACGTCGGCGCCGGTGTCGCCGATCATCACGCAGCGCCGGGCCGGCACCCCCAGCGCCTCGGCGGCCGCCAGGATCAGGCCGGGCCGCGGCTTGCGGCAGCCGCAGCCGTCGGCCGCGCCGTGCACGCACACCTGCCAGGAATCGAACGGGCCGAGCACCTCGTCGACCCGGTCGTTGACGGCGGCCAGCTGGCCGGCGCTGATCAGCCCGCGCGCCACGCCGGACTGGTTGGTCACCACCGCCAGCAGCAGGCCGCGGCGGCGCAGCCGGGTCAGCGCCTTGGCGGCGTCGTAGGTGGGCCGCACGCCCGCGGGGTCGTTGAGGTAGGGCCGGTCGACGATCAGGGTGTCGTCGCGGTCCAGCAGCACGGCCAGCGGCGGCTCGGGACGCGCGCGCCGAAAGGTCCATTCCCCGGCCAGCCGGTGAGCCACCGCGACCGGCGGGATGAGCACGCTGGTGGCCGAAAGGCCAAGTGCCTCACGCACATTGCGCGGCCCGCTGAGCCAGCGCCGCGCCGCGAACTCGATCGTGCACAGCAGCCACAGCGCGGCGGCGCGGCGGGCGGTGGCGCGCCGGCCCAGCAGCCCGGCCAGCAGCGCGGCGGTGCCGGCCGCGGTGGTGGCGGCGTGCGCCGGCATCCGGCCTGGTCCCTCGCCGATTCGGGTCCGCCAGCGGCGGCCGTGCTTGCGCCGCATCAGCGCGTTGTCGCGGTTGCCGATCTGGGCCCGCACGCTCGAGCGCCAGGTCGCCGGCGCCACCGGGTGGGTGCAGCGACGCTCGCCGCGTAGGATGGTTCCGCCGGCCGACACGATCCGCAGCGCCAGGTCGGAGTCCTCCCGGTAGGCGCGGGGGAACCGCTCGTCGAAACCGCCTGCGGCGACCAGTATGTCGCGGCGATAGGCCATGTCCGCGGTGATCCATTGCGCGGTGGCCAGCCGCGCGGTCCGGCGTTGGTCGTCGCTGGGCCGCCGCGGTGTCGGCACCTCGAGCACCGCCTGGGAGCCGGCGGCGCCGCACGCGTCGGCGGCCTTCAGGTCGAGGCACAACGCCGATATCCAGTCGCGGTCGGGCAGCACGTCGTCGTCCAGGAAGCACACCCAGCGGCTGCGGCTGGCGCGCCAGCCGACGTTGCGGGCGGCCGCCGGTCCGCGCCCGCCGCTGCGCAACACCCGCACCGGCGGGTCGTCCGGCAGCGGCAGACCGTCGCCCGGGCGGGGCCGGTCGTCGACCACCACAACCTCCGGCGGCTGCGGACCCATGCTCTCGCGCAGCGCAATCAGCAAGCGGCGCAACGATTCCCGCCCCACCGTGGGTATCACCAGCGTGTAGTCGTCGTGCCTCACAGATACCGCCTGACCAGGTAGGGGCCGACGGCCAGCACGTCGATCGGGGAGCTGCCGAACACCTCGAGGGCGTCGCGCGGGGTGTCCACCATGGGCCGTCCGGCGGTGTTGAAGCTGGTGTTGACGACCACCGGCACCCCGGTGTGCTGCGCGAACCGGTTGATGGTGGCGTGCAGCAGCGGGTCCGCATCCGCGTCCACGGTCTGGATCCGCGCCGTGCCGTCGACGTGGGTGACCGCGGGAATCCGGCTGCGCCAGTGCTCGGCGACGTCGTGCACGAACAGCATGTACGGGCTGGGAAGCGGTCCGCGGGAAAAGATCTCGGCGGCGCGCTCGGCCAGCACCATGGGGGCGACCGGCCGGAACTGTTCGCGGCCCTTGACGGCGTTGAGCCGTTCGGTGTTGGCCGGATAGCGCGGATCGGCCAGCAGCGAGCGGCCGCCGAGTGCGCGCGGCCCGAACTCGGCGCGGCCCTGGAACCAGCCGATCAACTGGTTCTCGGCCAGCGCGTCGCCGACGGCCGACGGAAGGTCGTGCGGGCGTTCGTAACTGACCGCCGCGTCGTCGAGTGCCGCCCTGACCGCCGCGTCGGACCAGCCGCGGCCCAGCTGCGCGCCGGGCATCGGTGCGATCGGCTCGTCGAAGGATGCGGCCAGGTGCAGCGCCGCGCCGAGCGCGGTGCCCGCGTCGCCGGCGGCCGGCTGCACCCACACCCGGTCGAAACCGCCCTCGGCGTGGATGCGGGTGTTGGCAACGCAATTCAGCGCCACCCCGCCGGCCAGGCACAGCGCGTCGCCGTCGGTGCGGTCGCGCAGCCAGCCGACCAGCTCGAGCAACACGTCCTCGACGACGCGCTGCACGCTGCAGGCCAGGTCGGCGTGCACCGGGTCGAGCGTCGCCGCGTGCGGCGGCCGGGGCGGGGCGAGTCGCTCCCAGTCGATGGGCTCGGTGCAGAACCCGCCGTCGCCGCGCGCGTACACCCGCCCGCGCAGCCGGTCGGCGAAGCGGGGCCGGCCGTAGGAGGCCATCGCCATCACCTTGTATTCGTCGCTGGAGCGGGTGAAACCCAGGTGCTCGGTGAGGCTTTCGTACAGCAGCCCCAGCGAGTGCGGCAGCTGCTGGACGGCCAGCACGTCGAGCTTGTGCTCCCGATACACCCCGGCCAGCATGGAGGCGCGCTCACCGCGCCCGTCGACCACCAGCACCGCGGTCTCGGGATGCGGGGAGGCCAGCGCCGTCGACGCCGCGTGCGCGACGTGGTGGCGCACGTGATGCACCACCGCGGGGTTGAGGCCGGGCAGCGCGGTCTTCAGAAAGCCCGGCGCCCGTTCGGCATACAGGGTGCGCAGGTGCTCCCAGTCCCGGTCCAGCCCGGCGGGGTCGAGCGGTTCCTCGTACATCAGTGCCGGGTCGTAGGAATAGCCGACCGCGTCGATGTCCTCGGCCCGCACGCCGGCGTGATCCAGGCACCAGCGGATGGCCGCGACGGGCAGCTCCCAGGTGGCGAAGGGGACCGCCGGTTTGCCGTGCTTGCGGCGGGAGAACCGCTCTTCCTCGGCGGCCGCCACCACCCGGCCGTCGATCACCAGCGCGGCGGCCGGATCGTGAAATACCGCATTGACTCCGAGTATTCGCACTCTGCTGCCTCCTACCGGGTCCGCCGGTCAGTGGTCGCGACGAGCTGTTGCGCCGACTCACCGGTGCGCCCGGCCCGCTCGGCGAACCACGCCAGGGTGGTGCTCAAGCCGGTGCGATAGTCGACCCGCGGCCGCCAGCCCAGCCTTTGGCGGGCCAGCCGGATGTCCGGGCAGCGGCGCTGCGGGTCGTCGGTGGCCGGCGGGGTGAACTGGATGGTCGACGTGCTGCCGGCCAGCTCCCGGATCAACTCGGCGGCGGACAGCACGGTCAGCTCGGTCGGATTGCCGATGTTCACCGGGCCCGCGAAGTCGCTGTGCGCCAACGCGATCAGCCCGGTGATGGTGTCGTCGACGTAGCACAGCGACCGGGTCTGCAGCCCGGTGCCGGACACCGTCAGCGGATCGCCGCGCAGCGCCTGCAAGCAGAACGTCGGCACCATCCGGCCGTCGTCCGCCCGCATGCCGGGCCCGTACGTGTTGAAGATCCGGGCCACCCCGACATCGGCGCGGCCGAGGCGGTGATAGGCGAACGTCAACGCTTCGGCGTACCGCTTGGCTTCGTCGTATACGCTGCGCGGGCCCACCGGATTGACGTTGCCCCAATAGCTTTCGCGCTGCGGATGCGACTCGGGGTCGCCGTACACCTCGCTGGTGGACGCCAACACGAACCGGGCGCCGGCGCGCTCGGCGATCTCCAGCGCGGTCGCGGTGCCCGCCGAGCCGGTGCGCAGCGTCTGGATCGGGCGGCGCTGGTAGTCGACCGGGGAAGCCGCTGAGGCCAAATGGAATACGGCGTCGAAGCCGCTGCCGACCTCGTCGATCAACCCGGGGTCGCAGACGTCGCGCTGCACGAACCGGTATCCGGGCCGGTCGCCGAATCGGACCGCAGGCCCGCTGGTGGACAGGTCGTCCACGCTGACCACCTCGACGCCGTCGTCGAGTAGCCGCGCGCACAGGTGCGCGCCCAAAAAGCCGGCGCCGCCGGTGATCAGCACCCGGGTCAGTGATCGCATCGGGCTCTGGTACCCGTCAGGTCTGGGGTGAAACCCCGTTTCACCGTTGCCCTTCGGGGTAGTCGCCCCGGTCATGTCGACCATGCCGCGCACCTCCTTCGTCATCGCCACCCGGGACCGCTCGGCGGAGCTGACCGGCACGCTGACCCGCCTGCTGGACACCACCGGGTGCCCGATCATCGTGGTGGACAACGCATCCCGCGACGACTCGGTCGCCGCCGCCAGCCGCATCGCCGCCGCCGGCCGGGTGACCGTCATACCGCTGAGCCGCAACGCCGGCGCAGCGGCGCGCAACATCGGTGTGGCGCGGTGCGGCACACCGTACGTGGCGTTCTGCGACGACGACTCGTGGTGGGCGCCGGACGCGATCGCGCGGGCCGAGCGGATCTTCGACACGTTCGGCACCGTCGCGCTGTTGGCCGCGCGCACCGTGTTACTGCCGGCGCGCCGCGACGACGAGTTCACCGAGCAGCTCGCCCACAGCCCACTCGGGCACCGCGCGGGCCTGCCCGGGCCGTCCATTCTCGGGTTCCAGGCCTGCTCGGCACTGGTGCGCGCGTGGGCGTTCCGACGCGTCGGCGGGTTCAGCCCGATCCTGCACTTCCGCGGTGAGGAAACCCTGCTGGCCTGCGATCTGGCCGCCGACGGCTGGGACCTGTGCTTCTGCCCCGAGCTGGTGGCATACCACCGGCCGTCGCAGATCCGCTCGGCGAGCCGGGCGCAGCGTGCCCGGATCCTGCGCAACGCGCTGCTCACGGCCTGCCTGCGCCGCCCCGTCGACCGGTGCGCCCGGGCGGGTGCGGCGCTGGCCTGGGCGGCGCTGCACGACGCGGCCCACGCCAAGGCGTTGCTCGAGGCGACGGCGGCGTTGCCGGCCGCACTGCGGGAACGCCGGCGGCTGCCCGATGCCGTCGAGCGTTCGCTGCGGATGCTGGAAAGTGGTTGAGCCACAAGATCACCCGGATCGCGTGCTCGGGGTGCCGACCCCGCGCCGGGCGGGGGACAGCCGTTCGTAGATGCGTTCGGTGTCGGCCGCCACCCGGTCCCAGCTGTAGCGGGCCCGGGCCCGCTCCCGCCCGGCCTCGCCCAGCGTCCGGCCGCGGCGGCCGTCGCGCAGCAGGGCGGCGACGGCCTCACCCAGAGCGTCCGGGTCCTTGGGCGGCACCAGCCGGCCGGTGGCGCCGTCGACGACGGTGTCGCGGATCCCGCCCACCGCGGTGGCCACCACCGGGACCCCGCACGCCATGGCTTCCAGCGGCACGATGCCGAACGGCGGATGTCATGGTGCATAGTCATACCCCGCCCGCAGGGCGGCCAACCCGTTGACCCCTGGTCACGGCGCCGCGCGGTTGTCAAGACCGTTTAACTTGCGGCCGATTGGGAAATCGTGGGTTATGTCAACTCCTGTGCCATGCGCCTATGATGCTGTCGCCGTGGTGATTCCCGCGCACAACGAGGCAGCCAAGCCGGCGACGTGCACCGGCGCCGGGAGCCGGGTGGATGCGGGCTGGCTGGCCGGTCGGCCCGGCGCCGGCCGGCTCGACGGAATCGTCTGTCGCTTTGGCCAATTGGGGGGATCGGTGGCGGGTGATTGCGCGTGACGGCGGGGTTGGTCAAGCACTGGCTGGAGTCGGGGCGGCTCGAGTTGCCGCTACCCGCCTCGGGGCGCACCGCCGAACGCTGGCAACGCCTGGCCGAGCTGGCCGCGGAGAACATCGTGGCGGCCAGGGTGGCCGAGGCGCACGTCGACGCCGTCGCGATCCTGCACGAACTGGGCGGCAAGCCCCCGGAACCGGGGCAGTTGTGGAGCGTGTGGGCGGCCGAGGCCCCGGACGCGGTGCTGACCGCCACCGACATCCGCGGCGCGTACCTGTTGAACGGCACCAAGGTGTGGTGCCCGGGCGCCGGGTTCTGCACGCATGCGCTGGTGACCGCGCGCCGCGACGACGGAACACCGGGCCTGTTCGCGGTGACCGTGACCGACCCGACCGTCAAGGCGTTGCCCAGCACCTGGTGGAACGCGGGGATGGCCGGCAGCGACACCAGGCCGGTGCAGTTCACCAACACCCACGCCGTCGCCGTCGGCGACCCGGGCGACTATCTGATCCGGCCCGGCTTCTGGCACGGCGCCATCGGCGTGGCCGCCTGCTGGCTGGGCGGCGCGCGCCGGGTCGCCGATCCGCTGTATCGTTGCGCGGCAAGCCAATCCGCTGACGCGTATTCGCTGGCGCACCTGGGCGCCGTGGACGCCGCGCTGGCCGCGGGGGACGCGATGCTGGCCGCGGCCGCGGCGCAGGTCGACGCCGACCCGTTCGACCGGGCCGGTACCGCACAGCTGCTGGCCCGCCGGGTGCGCACGGTGGTGGAACACGCCGTGGACGAGGCGATCACCCGCACCGGCCGGGCCCTGGGGCCCGGCCCGCTGTGCCAGGACGGCCGGCACGCCCAGCGCGTCGCCGACCTGAGCATCTACATCCGGCAAAGCCACGCCGAGCGCGACCTGGCCGAACTCGGCCGGCTGGCCGGACGGCGGGCGGTGCGGGCGCCGTGACGACCGTGCCGGCGGGCAACCGGGCCAGGTTCGCCGCCAAGCCGCTGACCCACAGCGGCACCCCGGTCCCGTTGTGGCTGGCCGCTTTTCAAGAGGCGCCGCTGCCCGCCCTGGACCTGGCCGGCTGTCCCGGCCTGGTCGTCGTCGCCGCCCACCCCGACGACGAAACACTCGGTGTGGGCGCGATGATCACCCAGCTGGTGGCGATCGGCGTTCGCGTGCAGGTGGTCTGCGTCAGCGACGGCGGGGCGCGGCCCGGCGCCGCGGCCTCGGAGCGGCTCCGCGCCCAGACCATCCGCAGATTCGAATTACGGTCGGCGACAAACACATTGAACGCTCCTCCCCCGCTGTCGCTGGGCCTTCCGGGCGGCGAGTTGACCGCTCACGAGGACCGTCTCACCGGGGCGTTGACCGAGATCCTGCGCGCCGCCGCGCCCGGCGCCTGGTGTGCGGCGCCGTGGCGCGGCGACGGGCATCCCGATCACGAGGCCGTGGGACACGCCGCGTGGGCCGCCTGCGCGCACACCGGGGCCGCGCTGCTGGAATATCCGGTGTGGATGTGGCACTGGGCCGTTCCGGGCGACCCGGCGGTACCGTGGGACCGGGCCCATGCGGTGCCCGCGCCGGCCTGGGCGGTGAGTCGCAAACGCCTTGCCGCGCAACGGTATCGCAGCCGATTCGAGCCCACCGGCGGCTCGGCCCCCGCGCTGCCGGGGTTCGTGCTGGCGCGGTTGCTGGCGGTGGGCGAGGTGGTTTTTCGGTAACCCGCTCGGGCGCACGGCGCGGGGGGTGACCGTACGAGGGGAAAGTGAGCAGCCGAAAAGCTATGCGTGTGGCGACCTTCAACATCCTGCACGGTCGCACCGTCGGCGACGGCGTCATCGTGGAGCGGCTGCGGGACTGCATACGCCGGCTCGATCCGGACGTGCTCAGCCTGCAGGAGGTGGACTGCGACCAACCCCGGTCCGAACACGCCGATCTGACCGGCGCGGCGGCCGAGGCCATGGGCGCGGTGGAACACCGCTTCGTGGCCGCGATTTCGGGCACGCCGGGGGCCACCTGGATGGCGGCCACCGGCGACGAGCAACCCGGCACCGCCGCCTACGGGATCGCGCTGCTGTCCCGGTATCCGGTGGCCAGCTGGCAGGTGCTGCGGTTACCCCGCATTCCGATGCGATTTCCGATGTACCTGCCCGGCCCCAACCGGGTGATGATCGTCGACGAGGAACCGCGCGCCGCCGTCATCGCGCAGCTGCGCACCCCGATCGGCGAACTCACGGTGGCCAACACCCACCTGTCCTTCGTTCCCGGCTGGAACCGGCGCCAGCTGCGCCGGCTGATTCGCGACCTGCGCGGCTTGCCCGGGCCGCGGCTGCTGACCGGGGACCTGAACATGACGCCGCAGACGGTGCGCCGCTGGTCGGGGATGCGGGCGCTGGGCAACGCCAAAACCTTTCCGGCGGACAACCCCAACCGCCAGCTCGACCACATCCTGACCGATGATCGCCGGCTGCGCTGCGCCGCCGTGCAGGCCGACCTGATGCCGATCTCGGATCACCGCCCGTTGGTGGTGGACCTGCAGCGGGTGTGACGGCTCATCGCCGCCAGCACCCGCTCGACGTCGCCTGGGGCGGGTAGCTCGTCGGCGATGCGGACGATCTGCGCGCCGATCTCGGCCGCGTCGATCCGCGCTGTGCCCGTGATACCTTGCGGCGCAAGAATTCTCGCGACGGTGGCGATGTCGTCGTCGGGGGTGCGCCGCGGCAGCAGCGCCAGCGCCGGCGCGTAGCCGACAGCGGGCGCCTGCCGGGGATAGCCCGCGCGCAAAAACCCGACCACGCCGCCCACCAGCTGCCCCAGGCCCATGTCTCACCTCGCTACCTCACCGCACGCCGCACGCCGCCAACGCCGTTGCACCCCGAATAGCCGGACCCGATCGGTTGAAACCCACGCGCACGGAAAGGGCCCGGTCCGCCGATCGGACCGGGCCCCTCCCCTTGGCGGGCAGCCTATTGGTTCTTCTTCTGGCGCTCCTCGGCGGCATCCGCGCCGGCCCGCGCCGACTCGGCCTCGGCTTCCTTCTTGCCCGCGTCGCGCTGGGCGTCGGCCTTGTCCTGCTGGGCCTGACCCTCTTCGGTCAGGTCGTCGCGGCCGAGGATGGTCCCGCCGACCTCCTTGGCCTTGCCCTTCACGCCCTCGACGGCGCCCTTGACCGCTTCCTGCGGCCCGCTCTGCTGGTCCCCCATGGGTTCGACCTCTCTGGTAGGTGGTGAGTGAGCTTGCGCTCGATGGCATCCAAGGCGTTCCCGCCGCGGGCGGTGTCAAACGGTTCGCCCGGTATCGCGCCCGGGATGTGCGGGTCGTCACCGCGGGCCCGGCCGCCGGCGCAGGTCACGCCGCGGACCGACGGTCGGCGGGTTTGAACGGGCCGTTACTGGGTAGCTCCCCCGCGGCACGGAGCAGAAGGCAGGTGAGCGCACTGACCACCATCGCCGTGATAGGGGCAACCGGCACGGCCGGCTCCCGCGTCGTCGCCCGGCTGAGGCCGCGTGACGTCGCGGTGGTCGAGATCTCCCGGGCGCAGGGTGTCGACGTGTTCGACGCACCCGGGCTCACCCGGGCGCTCGAGGGGGTCGACGTCGTCATCGACGTCTCCAATCCGGTGCCGCCCGACGGGCGATCCGACATCCGGCAGACGCTGGCCACCGCCGCCCGCAACATCATGGGGGCGTGCGCCACCCAGGAAGTACAGCGCCTGGTTGTGTTGACGATCGCCGGCATCGAGGACCCGGTGTTCGACGGATTCCCCTACTACCAGGCCAAACGGGAGGCGAAGGAGATCCTGCTCGACGGCCCGGTCCCGACCACCGTCGTGAAGTCGACGCAGTGGTACGAATTCGCCACCAACCACGACGCGGTGAGCTGTGACGACAACGAGGTGATCGTCGAGGACTGGCTGATCCAGCCCATCGCCGCCGACACCGTCGCCGACGTGTTGGTCGAAACCGCCCTGGCGCAGACCCACACGCCGCGCACCATCACCGGCCCGGACGCCATCCGGCTTCCCGAACTGACCTCGAAACTGCTTGTGCGGCAAGGTGATCGCCGAGCAGTGCGCAGTGTCGAGCCCGCGGTGTCCGCGCTCGGCGCCGGGGCGCTGCTGGCCTCCGGGCACGCGGTGGTCGTCGGGCCCGACGTCGACACCTGGCTGCAGACCCTGGCGCCGCCCGGCGGCGACGGCCATCGGGGCGCTGGCGGGGACGGACATCGGGGCCCCGACGGGGACGGAAAGCCCCGGCGCGGATAACGATTCCGTCACAATCACCCTCACCATTGCCTAAGAGCGCGGCGCCATTTCTTAAAGATTCGCGGCTCGGTTGATCATTCGCTTAGCAAACACCCGTCCCACGGCCCTTACCGGCACGGTGGGTTCGTTGTCAGCGAACACGGCCACTGTTGGCCTCCGCTACTTTGGATTTCGAGGATCGGGAGCCTCAGTCGAGAACATTTCGCTTCGAATTCGAAGGACAACAAAGCACATGAAAATCAGCAGTATCGTCGCGCGCCGGAAAGTGGCCGGGGTCAGCGCCGGCTGTCTGCTCGGGGGAATGGCCATGGGCATCGTCGGCGCACCGTCGGCGGCCGCCGCACCCGACTGCAGTCCCAGCGGTGTGAACTCCACCGTGTCCGCGGTGGAGGGCTCGGCCCAGCAGTACCTGGCGGCACACCCGGACGCCAACCAGGTGGTGACCGCCGCCTACGGCCAGCCGAGGCCGCAGGCCGAATCCAGCCTGCGCAGCTATTTCACCGGTCACCCGCAGGAGTACAACGACCTGCGCGGCATCCTGGCGCCGATCGGCGACACCGAACGGCAGTGCAATGTCACCGCGCTGCCGCCGTATCTGGAGTCGGCGTACCAGGAGTTCATGGCCGGCTGACGCCATCGGAGACGACCCGCCACAACGCCGTGGCGGGTCGTTTTCGCATTCGCCTGCCGGCGCCGCCGCGGTGTGAACGACTTCTCGGGTGGGTATCTGAGGCGAATGGCCCCGGCCCGCAATTGCGTTGCGGCCGGCCGTTGCGGACAGCCAAGAAAACTGGAGGGTTCCGAATGCGGCTCCGTCGCAGCGTGCTGAGCAAACCGGGGATCACCCGCAAACGGCGCGGTAAGGGATTTTCTTATCACGCGCCGGACGGCACCACGGTGCGCGATCCCGAAACCCTGCAGCGCATCAAGGATCTGGTCATTCCGCCGGCGTGGAAGAAAGTGTGGATCTCGCCCCACCCCAACGGCCACATCCAGGCCGTCGGCGTCGACGCGGCCGGTCGCCGCCAGTACCTGTACCACTGCGCGTGGCAGCAGGAACGCGCGGAGGAGAAGTTCGACCGGGTGCTGGAGCTGTCCACCGAGCTGCCGGCCTGGCGGGCCCGAATCGCCGAGGACCTGGCCGCCCGGGGTTTGACCCGCGAGCGGGTGCTGGCGCTGGGGCTGCGGCTGCTCGATCGCGGCTACTTCCGTTCCGGCGGCGAGCAGTACGCCGAGGAGAACGAGTCCTACGGGTTGTCCACCCTGCTGTGCGAGCACGTGACGGTCCGGCGTGACGCGGTGGAGTTCGACTTCCCGGCCAAGAGCGGGGTCCGGCGCACCGTGCGGGTCGAGGATCGCGAAGTGGTCAGGGCGGTGCGTGCGCTGATGCGACGGCGGCACCGCGGAGACCGGTTGTTGGTGTGCCGCACCGCATCCGGATGGTCGGAGGTGCGCGCCGACGACCTCAACGACCGGTTCAAGGAGCTGGTCGGCGACCAGTACACGGTCAAGGACTTGCGCACCTGGCACGGCACGGTGCTGGCGGCGGCGGCGTTCGCCGAGGCCGATCCCGCGGTGTCGCGGCGGGTCGCCAGGCGGGTCGAGGCGGCGGTGATGAAAGAGGTGGCCGAGGAGCTGGGCAACACCCCGGCGGTGGCGCGCGGCTCCTATGTGGACCCGCGGGTGATCACCGGGTATGAGCGGGGACTGACCATCGGCGCGGCGACGCGGCGCGCGGGCCGCGCCCGCGACCCCGACGCCGCCCAGGAGATCCTGGACAAGGCCACCCGGATGCTGATCCGGCGAGTGGCCAAGGGCCACAGCGCCTCCGGAGCATCCGCGCTGCCGAAATCGGCCTAGCGCCGCCCGGCAGGTTTGTCCGCGCGGCCCGGCACCCGCGCGGGGCCGGCGGCCGGGCAAACCGGTTCGACACCGACAACCGTTCGTCAAATGTCCCCGGCGATTCGCTTACTGGACAGAACCGGCGCGCGCCGCGGGCGCCGGAGAATCGGTTCCCTACGCGTGGAATCACTTGCCCACTAACGGTTTACAGAGGTTCGCTGCGCCTCGCCGGGACCGTGCGCCCGGGGAAAACGTCGGGCCCGGCGCTGTTTATGCCAGTACCTACAGGGTATTTGGCCCGCCATGTTGGATCCTGTCCGAGCAAAGAGCGTCCTGGTGTGGCATGTGCACGGGTCGTGGACGCAGTCCTTCGTCGCGGGCCGGCACCGCTACCTGATCCCGGTGGCCCCCGACCGCGGCCCGGACGGCATCGGACTGGCCGGCCGGTGCTGGCCCAACGCCCGCGAGGTGGCATTCGAGGACCTGGCCGACCGCGATATCGACCTGGTGGTGCTGCAACGCCCGCACGAGGCCGAGCTGGTCGCCCGCTGGGCGGGCCGCCGGGTCGGGGTCGACGTGCCGGCGGTCTACGTCGAGCACAACACCCCGCGCCCCAGCGCGGCACAGACCCGGCATCCGCTGGCCGACCGCGCCGACATCCCCCTGGTGCACGTCACCGACTTCAACCGGTTGATGTGGGACAACGGGATTGCGCCGACCCGGGTCATCGACCACGGGGTGGCCGATCCGGGGCCGCTGTACAGCGGCGAGATTCCCCGGGTGGCCACCATGATCAACGAGCCGGGGCGCCGCGGCCGCATCGTCGGCGCCGATCTGCTGGAACCGTTGTCGGCCTACGCCCAGATCGACGTATGGGGCATCGGCACCGAGGGGTTGTGCGCCAACCGCGGCGCGGTGCGCGGCCGCGGCGACGTGCCCACCCCGCGGCTGTTCGGAGACGTCGCGCGCCGGCGGGTCTACCTGCACACCGCCCGCTGGACCTCACTCGGGCTGTCCCTGATCGAGGCCATGCTGCTGGGCATGCCGGTGGTGGCCGTCGGCTCGACCATGGCGCCGTTCGTAATCCCTTGCGAGGCAGGAGTTGTCAGCGCCGACCCAGCCAGACTGGGTGAGGGGTTGCGGGGCTTCCTGGACGACCGGGCGAGGGCGGTGGCCGCCGGCAAGGCCGCCCGGGACTTCGCCACCGCCCGGTTCGGACTCAAACGCTTTCTGGCCGACTGGGACCGAGTGATCGGGGAGCTGTGCAGATGAGCAGGGAAGGAACCCGCATGAGAATCGCGATGATCTCCGAACACGCCAGCCCGCTGGCACATTTGGGCGGCGTGGACGCGGGCGGACAGAACGTCCACGTCGCCGAGCTGTCCTGCGCGCTGGCGCGGCGCGGCCACGACGTGGTGGTCTACACGCGCCGCGACGACCCGCGGCTTCCCGACTCGGTCGAAACCCCGCACGGCTACAGCGTGGTGCACGTGCCGGCGGGACCGGCGCGGGTGCTGCCCAAAGACGAGTTGCTGCAATACATGTACGGCTTCGCGCAGTTCCTGCGCCAGCAGTGGTGCTCGGACGGGCCCGATGTGGCCCATGCGCACTTCTGGATGTCGGGGGTGGCCACCCAGCGGGCCGCCCGCGCGCATTCGATACCGACCGTGCAGACCTTCCACGCGCTCGGGCTGACCAAGCGGCTGCACCAGGGCAGCGACGACACCAGCCCGGACTGCCGGATCGACGTCGAAGCCCGGGTCGCCCGGGAAGCCGACTGGGTGGCGGCCACCAGCACCGACGAGGTCTTCGAGCTGGTGCGCATGGGCCGGGCCCGATCCCGCACCTCGGTGGTGCCGTGCGGAGTGGACCTCGATGCGTTCACCCCCGACGGCCCGGTCGCTGCCCGCGGTGCGCGGCCGCGCATTGTCACGGTGGGACGGCTGGTGCCGCGCAAGGGTTTTGACACCATCGTGCGCGCCCTGCCCCGCATCCCGGACGCCGAGTTGGTGATCGTGGGCGGGCCGCCGGCGGCCGAACTGGCCGGCGACGAGCAGGCGCGGCGGCTGCAACGACTGGCCGGCGAGCTCGGCGTCGCCGACCGGGTGCGGCTGCTGGGCGGGGTCACCCGCGCGCAGATGCCGGCGTTGCTGCGCTCGGCCGACGTGGTGGCCTGCACGCCGTGGTACGAGGCGACGCGCGCGCCGACACCGCCGCGGCCGCCCCGCGGCTGCGGGAGGCGCTGCGCGCGGCGGCATCGGCGCTCAAGGAGAAGGGCCCGCGTTTCGCCCTGGCCGGCAGCTACGCGTTATGGGCTTACGGCGCACCGGAACCCAGCCACGACGCCGACCTGGTGGTGGCCGAGGCGGACGTGGAGACCGCGGTGACCACCCTGGCCAGCGCCGGGTTCGAAATCGAACGCCCGCCGGAGGACTGGCTCTTCAAGGCCCGCACCGGCGACATGCGGGTCGATGTGCTGCACCGCCTCAACGGCGTGCCCGTCGATGCGCAGACCCTGGACCGCGCCGAGCACCACGACGTGCTGGCGATCGGCATGCCGGTGCTGCCACCCACCATGGTGCTCGTCCAGCAGCTGCGCTCGCTGGGCGAGCACCACTGCGACTTCGCCAAGCTGCTGCCCGCGGTGCGCGCCGTGCGCGAACGGCTGGACTGGGACGAAATCCGGGCTCAGACCGCCGACAACGACTACGCGGTCGCCTTCCTGGTGCTGGCCGAACGACTGCGGTTGACGAGATGACGGATCAGTGGTTGCGCAGTTTGGCGACCAGCTTGTCCTTGGTCAGGCCCGAATAGCCGGAAATGCCAAGCTCTTTGGCCCGCTTCTTCAATTCCGGCACGGTCCAGTCCTGATAGGACCCGGACTTGCCGCCGCGGCGGCCCACCGACGACTTGCCTTGGCCGGCGGCCGCATTGGAGATGCGCGCGGCCTTCTCCTTGGATTCGCCCTTCTTGCGCAGATCCTGATACATCTTTTCGTTCTTGATCGACGAGCGCGGCATGACTTGTCCTCCTGTCCACGATGACGCCTTCTGAGCCGGATGCCCGTCCCGGCGGCCGGGAAAACCTTTTGGCGGTCTTCGGCCGGCTTTCAGGCCGGCACCGCGTCGGTGCGCCGCTGCCAGCACCGGTGCTGCGCGAGCGCGGCGGCGAATTCCTCGGCGAAGCGCTCGGGCAGCTCGTCGGCGGCGGCCTTGGTGGTGACCACCGCTTGGTCGTTGAGCACGTCGGTGTCCTCGGCGAGCCGGTTGTCGATGCCGGCCTTGCGGAGCAGGTCGACACCGGCCCCGTAGGCGCCGATCGGCTTGAGGTGTTTGTAGGCCTCGGTGACGAAGTGCACGGCGTAGCCGTCGTCGGACAGCGTCGACACCGACCGCGGTCCGCACGCCACCACCACCGCGTCGTAGAGCACCGACGCCATCGTCGTGAAGGACCGGTCCACCCGCAGCTCGCCGCCGGACCCACCCGCCAGCGTGCCGCCGGCCACCGGGGCCAGCACCTCGACCACCGCGCCGCGCTGCTCCATCAGCTCGGTGAAGCGTTGCGTGCCCACCACGTCGACGCCGTCGGCGGCCAGCACCGCGATCCGGCGCGACGCGATGGTGTCGCCGCCGTCGGTGACCTGCGAAAGCGCCGGGGAAACTGGTGCCGACTCGTCCACCTGCTCCTCGGGCGGCTCGGGCAGCCCCAGTTTCGCCGCGACCTGGGCGGCCAGCTGGTCATCGACGCGGGCGAGTTGTGCCACCACCGCGGAACGGATTTCGGGCATCTCCACCTTGCCGAGTTCGAAGGCGAAGGCGGCCACGATGTGTTCGGCCTCCACCGGCGACATGCTCTTGAAGAACATCCGCGCCTGGCCGTAGTGGTTCTGGAACGCCTCGGCGCGCTTGCGCATCGTCTGCCCGTCCACCCGCTGGGTGTAGTGCCGGAACACGTCCTCGTCGGCCAGTGCGGGACAACCGCCGCCGATGCTGTTCTTGAAGTAACTGGACCGGCCCTGCGGAATCGCGTGCTGCCCGTAACCGTCGTGCTGGTTGGTCCGCACCTGCGCCACCGGGCGGTTGACCGGCAGCTGCGCGAAGTTGGGGCCGCCCAACCGGATCAGCTGCGTGTCCAGATAGGAGAAGTTGCGGAACTGCAGCAACGGGTCGTTGGTGAAATCGATGCCCGGCACCACGTTGGCGGTGTGGAACGCGACCTGCTCGGTCTCGGCGAAAAAGTTGTCGGGGTTGCGGTTCAACACCATCTTGCCCACCGGCAATACCGGAACCTGTTCTTCCGGAATGATTTTCGTCGCGTCCAGCAGATCGAAGTCGAAGCTGAACTCGTCGTCCTCGGCGACCAGCTGCACGCCCAGCTCCCACTCCGGGTACTGGCCGGATTCGATGGCCTCCCACAGGTCGCGGCGGTTGTAATCGGGGTCTTTGCCGGCGATCTTCTGGCATTCGTCCCAGATCAGCGAGTGCACGCCGAGTCGGGGCTTCCAGTGGAACTTCACGAAAGTCCCCTCGCCGCGGGCGTTCACCAGCCGGAAGGTGTGCACCCCGAACCCCTGCATCATGCGGTAGCTGCGCGGCAGCGCCCGGTCCGACATCAGCCACATGATGGCGTGCAACGTCTCGGGCTGCAGCGACACGAAGTCCCACAGCGTGTCGTGCGCCGACTGCGCCTGCGGAATCTCGTTGTGCGGCTCGGGTTTCACCGCGTGCACGAAGTCGGGGAACTTGATGCCGTCCTGGATGAAGAACACCGGGAAGTTGTTGCCCACCAAGTCGTAATTGCCTTGTTCGGTATAGAACTTGGTGGCGAACCCGCGCACGTCGCGGACGGTGTCGGCCGAACCGCGCGATCCGGCGACCGTCGAGAAACGCACGAACACCGGCGTCCTGGTGCCCGGCGAGGTCAGGAACTTCGCCGCCGTGTACTGCGCCAACCGGTCGTCGTACGGTTCGAAATAGCCGTAGGCGCCGGCCCCGCGCGCATGCACCACACGCTCCGGGATGCGCTCGTGGTCGAAGTGGGTGATCTTCTCCCGGGCGTGGAAATCCTCGAGCAGCGTCGGACCCCGCTCGCCGACGGTGAGCGCATCGTCGGTGTGGTCGACGCGCACGCCCTGCTGCGTGGTCAGGTATCCGGTGTCGCGGCGGAACCGCGCGGACTCCAGATCGCGCTGCTTGGGATCGGGCGCACCCGAAGTGTGGTCGGTGGCCATGTGTTGCCTCTCCTTTCGACCCTTTCGACCGTGGGGGAGTACCACCGGCTCACCCGCGCAAACGGCGCGGCTGTGCCCCTATCCATCGGTGGGTGGGTTGCCTACGATCGATAGGGGTAGTCGAAAGTGGTGATTGCGGCGGCAGACGGCGACCTTCAGAGCGACCTTCGTGGCGCGGTAGCGATCGGTGCGTCGGCCGGCGGCGTCGAGGCGCTGTCGAACCTCGCCGCCGGGTTGTCGCCGGACGTGCCGTTCGCGTATCTGATGGTGCTGCACGTGCCCGCGGGAGCGCCCAGCATCCTGGCCCGCATCATCGACCGCAGCGGTCCGCTGCCCGCCTCCGCCGCGCAGGACGGCGCGCCGCTGCAACCCGGGCACATCTACGTCGGCGTCCCGGACCGGCATCTGCTGGTCGACGGCGCGCACGTGCTGCTGTCGCAGGGGCCGACCGAGAACGGCCACCGGCCCGCCATCAACGCGTTGTTCCGGTCGGTGGCGCTGACGTTCGGGCCGCGCGCGATCGGCGTGCTGCTCTCCGGTGTGCTCGACGACGGCGTGCTGGGGATGGCGGCCATCCGCTCCCGCGGCGGGGTCACCGTCTGCCAATCACCCGACGACGCACTGTTCCCGGCGATGCCGGCCAACGCCCTGGACGCCGGTGTGGTGGACCGGCAGGCCGCCGCGGCCGACATCGGCGTGGTGCTCAAGGAGCTGGCGCACCGAGAGATAGAGGATCCCGACATGCAACGCGACCCCGGGATGGAGCTGGAGAACCGCATCGCCATGATGTCGCGGTTCGCCACCGACTTCGACACCGAAAAGCTGGGCCCGCCGTCCGGCTACACCTGTCCCGACTGCAACGGCTCGCTGGTCTCGCTCAGCGAGGGCAACTACCGCTGCCGGGTCGGTCATGCCTGGACGGCCGAGGCCCTGCTGAGCGCGCGGGACAACGAGCTCGAGGGCGCCCTGTGGGTGGCGGTGCGCAGCCTGCAGGAGAAGGCCCGGCTGGCCCGTGACATGGCCGGCAAGGCCGGGGCGGGCCTGCTCTCGCGGCGCTACACCCAGATCGCCGAGGAAAGCGAACGCGCGCTGCACGTGCTCAGCCACCGGCTGGCCGGCGCCGCCGAGGGTGAAACCCGGTGAACGAGCAGCGGTCCGCGGTGCAGATCGCGTCCGAACAGGACCGGGACGTGCCGGTCCTGACGGTCGACGGCGTGCTCGACAGTTCGACCTACCGCACCGTGCGCGACACCGTCATCAAGGCCGCGATCGACGAACCCCGCGCCGTCGTCGTCGACGTCGACCGGGTGCGCGCCCCGTCCGCCTCCGCCTGGACGGTGTTCACCAGCGCGCGCTGGCACGTCAGCATTTGGCCCGACGTCCCGATCCTGCTGGTGTGCGCGCACCCGCAGACGCGGCGCGAGATCACCACCGCCGGCGTGACCCGCTACGTGCCGGTGCATCCCACCCGCGAGCTGGCCGTGCGGGCCGTGCACGGCCGGACCCTGCAGGTGCGGCGGCGGGCCCGCACCGAACTGCCGCGCTCCGACACCAGCCTGCACCTGGCCCGCGCCGTGCTCACCGATTGGCTCACCCAGTGGGACATCCGGGAGGTCATCCCCGTCGCGGCGACGGTGGCGACCGTGTTCGTCGAAAACGTCCTCGACCACACCGAGAGCGCGCCGGTGCTGATCGTCGAGAGCCATCGCGACACCGTCACGGTCGCGGTCGAGGACAACAGCTTTGCGCTGCCCGGCCGGCACGAGGACGCCGACCGCGGCGCCGACATCGTCTCCGGGCTGGCCATCGTGTCGGCGCTGTGCCGGGTGTGGGGAGCCACCCCCACGTCGTCCGGCAAGACCGTGTGGGGATCGGTCGGCAGGGAAGACCGGATCTGAGTCCCGCGAGTAGTGTTCAAGTCCTTCGGCACCCTTATCAGACGGGACTTGGATGAATTCCACGACTGACGAGGCCGACGAGGCATTCGAGGCCTTGTTGCGGTACATGCGGGATTCGCGCGGCTTCGACTTCACCGGCTACAAGCGCACCTCGCTGATGCGCCGCGTCCGGCACCGGATGGACCAGGCGGGCTACACCGCCTTCGACGAGTACCTGGACTTCCTGCAGGCCAGCTCCGACGAGTTCACCGCGCTGTTCAACACCATCCTGATCAACGTCACCTCGTTCTTCCGCGACCCGGACGCCTGGGAGTTCGTCGCCGCCGAAGTCATTCCGCGGCTGCTGGCCGAACGCGGGCCCAACGATCCGATCCGGGTGTGGAGTGCGGGGTGCGCCTCGGGCCAGGAGGCCTACACGCTGGCGATGCTGCTGGCCGAGGCGCTGGGCTTCGACGCGTTCCGGCAGCGGGTGAAGATCTATGCCACCGACGTCGACGAGGACGCGCTGACCGAGGCGCGCGGCGCCTCCTACGACGCCCGGGCGGTCGAGTCGGTGCCGGCGGATCTGCTGGCCCGCTACTTCGAACAGGTCAACGGCCGCTACGTTTTTCACAAGGATCTGCGCCGGGCGGTGATCTTCGGCCGCAACGACCTGGTCAAGGATGCGCCGATCTCCCGGGTGGACCTGCTGGTGTGCCGCAACACGCTGATGTATCTGAACGCCGAGACCCAGCGAAATGTGTTGGGGCGCTTGCATTTTGCGCTTGCCCCGCAGGGCACGCTGTTTCTGGGGCACGCCGAGATGCTGCTCAGCCACGGTGACCGGTTCACCCCGCTGAGCCTCAAGCACCGGATCTTCCGCAAGGCGGTCGGCAGCCACAGCGGCCTGGACCACTACGACCCGGCGGGCGCGTTCTACGAACGCCACGCTGACCTGCCGGGGCTGGCGACGGTGCGCGATCTGGCGTTCCGGGCCAGCCCGGTGGCCCAGATCGTGGTGACCGGCGAGGACACCGTCGCGATGATCAACCAGCAGGCCGAGACGGTCTTCGGGCTCTCGGCGCGCGACATCGGCCGGCTGCTGCGCGATCTCGAGGTGTCCTACCGTCCCGTCGAGCTGCGCGCCTACCTGGAGCAGGCGAAGGTGGAGCGGCGCTCGGCGCGCATCCAGGACGTCAAATGGCAGCGGCCCGGCGCCGAGACGGTGTGGTTCGAGATCCACGTCAACCCGCTCGTCGACGCCGAGAACGGCCTGCTCGGCGTGTCCATCGTGTTCTTCGACGTGACCGCGACGCGCGCGCTGCTGGACAAGGTGGTGCAGACCAACCGCCAGCTGGAGGCGGCCTACGAGGAGCTGCAGTCCACCAACGAGGAACTCGAAACCACCAACGAGGAACTGCAGTCCACGGTCGAGGAGCTCGAGACCACCAACGAGGAGCTGCAGTCCACCAACGAAGAACTCGAGACGATGAACGAGGAGCTGCAGTCCACCAACGACGAACTGCACACCATCAACGACATGCTGCGCGAACGCAGCCTGGAACTCGACGACGCGAAGAGCTTCCTGGATTCGTTGGTCGACTCGGTGCGGATGGGCATGGTGGTGGTGGACCGCGAGATGAAGGTGATCCTGTGGAACCGGGGCTGCGAAGAGCTGTGGGGGCTGCGGGCCGACGAGACGACGGGCACCATGCTGACCGCGCTGGACATCGGGCTGCCGCTGGACGCGGTGCGTCCGCTGATCGGCAACGCGTTCGTCGACCCGGACGGCTCCGGTGAGGTCGTGGTGGATGCGGTCAACCGGCGCGGCCGCCCGGCCCGGGTGCGGGTCACCTGCACGTCGTTTCGCGGCAACGAGGGAACCGTCGGCGGGGCGCTGCTGCTGATGGACGTGGTGGGCTAGCCGTCCCGGTCGCGGTGCTCCTGTTCGGAGCGCGCCCACGCCTCGTCGGCGGCCCGGTGGGCCAGCAGGGCGCGCCGGCGCGACTCCTCGGCCCGGCGCCGCGCCGTGGCCACCGTCTCCCGGGTGGCGCCGACCCCGGCGGACAGCTCCTGGCGGCGGCGGCGCAGTTCGGCCGCGCGCAGCCGGGCGAGTTCGGCGCGCGCTGCCGGGGTGTTGGCGCCGAACCGGGCCGCCAGCCGGGCGAAGATGCCGTCCGGGTCGACGCCGCCATTCAGGTAGGCCTCGTCCGGCGCGTCTGCCGGCGGCGATCGTCGCGGCAGCGGCAACCCGTGGACCAGGTCGGCCAGCACGGGGGCGATCTCGCCGATCCCGAGCACCAGATCGGCACCGGCCTGCGCGGCCGCGATCGGCATCGACGGGTACAGGGCGGTGGCCGGGCTCTCGGCGATCACCACGCCGCCGGCCCGGCGCATCGCGACGGTGCCCGCCGCGCCGTCGCGCCCGGACCCCGACAGCACGACGGCGACGCCTCGCGGTCCGTAGGAGCCGGCGATCGAGGTCAACAACACGTCGGCGCCCCGCGCCCCGTGCTGCTGTGCGCCGTGCAGCCGCCAGCGGCCCTGCGGCGTCAGCTCCAGCGCCTTGCCCGGCGGACAGATGACCACCTCCCCGGGCGTGACGGCTCGCCCGTTGGCCGCCCAGCCGACCGGCCGCCCCGATTGCCGGGTCAGGATGGTGGCCAGCAGGCTGTCATGACCGGCCAGGTGCTGCTGGACGACGACGGCGGCGGGAAAATCGCGCGGCAGATCCCGCAGCACGGTGGTCAGCGCCTCCAAGCCGCCCGCCGACGCCACCAGCGCCACCAGCTCGACTCCGGGCCGATCCGCCTCAGTCGTCACCCGTTCAGTCTCCACCCGTCGGCGCATTTCCGGCGGCGCTGGCCGTGACGGGTGCGCGCCGAAGAGGTGATCCGGGCCGTTTGTCCGTCCCGGGCCGGGGTATGCCACCCGATGTTGGCGGACGGACGATGGCGCGCGGAGGGAATTGCAGTTGAGAATTGCAATTGTCAGCGGCGATGACGTCGTCGGGGAGGACCCCGAACAGTTGGGTGCCGCGCTGGCGGCCCAGGGCAATGACGTCACCACCTGCCTGCGGCGGGCCGGGCGGCGACGCGGGGGCAGCGCCCCGGACGGCTACCGGCGGGTGTCGGTGCCGGTGGGCCCGCGCGACGCGGCCGCGCCGGTCGACGTGCTGCCCTACGTCGGGGACTGGGCGGGCGCCCTCGAGCGGATCTGGTCCAAGGACCGGCCCGACGTGGTGCACGCCTACGGCTGGCTGGGCGGGCTGGCCGCCCAATTGGCCGCCCGGCGGCGCCACATTCCGACCGTGCAGTCGTTTTTGGGCCTGGCCGCGACGGCGCGCGGCCACGACGGCGAACGCGGCACCGAACGCCAACGCATCGAGCCGCTGCTGGCCCGCAGCGCGAACTGGGTGACCGGGGAGAGCAGCGCCGACGTCGACGCGCTGGCCCGGCTGCGCCGGCGCCGGGTGCGGGTATCCGCCCTGACCTGCGGGGTGGACGCCGAGCGCTACACCCCGACCGGCCCGGCGGACTCCCGTGGGGCCCTGCAGCGCATCCTGTATGTGGCGCCAAACCCGTTGTGGCACAACGGTATCGATCTCGCCATCCGGGCACTGCCCAAGGTTCGCGGTGCGGAGCTGGTGATCGCCGAGACCGACCCCGGCGGCGACGGGCACGACGGCGCGCGAGCCCGGTTGCTGCGCCTTTCGGTGCACCTCGGGGTGGCGGACCGGGTCCGCTTCGCCGGACCGGTCGGCGGCGACGAGCTGCCCCGGTTGCTCCGTTCGGCCGACGTGCTGGTGTGCACGCCGCGCCGGCCGCCGCGCCCCACCCCGGTGCTGCAGGCGATGGCCAGCGGGGTGGTGGTGGTCGTGGCCACCGTGGGGGTGCTGTCCGACGTGGTGCTCGACGACATCACCGGCATCGTGGTGTCGCCGGAGAATCCCGCGCGATTGGCCGCCGCGCTGAGAAGGCTGCTGGCCCAGAAGTTTCAATGCGAAAGCATGGGTGCGGCCGGACGCAGCCGCGCGCAGTCGCGCTTCGCCTGGCAGCGGATCGCGCTGGACGCGCTGAACATCTACCAAAGCCTCGGGGTGCACGAGCCGGCCGCGCCCCTCGACGGCGACGCGGTGCTGCGATGACGCGCCCGCCCACGGTCTTCCCCCCGGGCCGGTCATGGGCCTGACCACCATGACGGTCCGCGACGACGGCGCGCCGGTCGGTGCGCCGGCCGAGGCGGCCCGGTCCGATTACGGTCCGGTCGATCCGGTGCTCGCGGTCAACGGCGAGCGCCGGGCCCGCCCCGTTGCGGTGGAATACAAGCAGTTTCGCGGCGCCGACGCGCAGTCGGCGCGCCGGTTCTTCGCCACGGCCTATGACCCGGGCTGGCGGATCGCCGGGGTGACCAACCACTGCGTCGTGTCGCATCGGCGCAGCGACACCGGATCGATGACGGTCGACGAGGTGGCCATCCAGGGCAGGATGACCCTCGAGATCCCGGCGGGCGACACCGTCGTCGTGATCCAGCCGCGGGCCGGTGCGCTCAACGTGGCCGGCGGCCCGCTGGCCACCCCGGACTTCCCGCTCCTCGTCGCCCACGGCATGGCCTGCGTATTGCATTGCCACGGAGCGCGTTTCGATGTGGTGACCATCGCGGCGGAGGTGCTGCAGAAAGTCGCCGCGGAATGGCACACCGCGTTGTCGCAACAGACCCAGTTCCTGAACTGGCGGCCGCGCTCGCGGGCCGCGGTGCGGGCCTGGCATCGCGCGCTGGACTACGCGATGTTGACGCTCGCCTCGCCCGACACCGCCCGGCAACCGCTGATCGCCGCCGGGATGGCCGGCCTGCTGGCCGGCGCGCTGCTCGAGTGCTATCCGTCCAACCTGACCGAGCAGGATCCGGTCAGCGATCTCGCCCTGCCCGAAACCCTCAAGGAGGCGGTGTCTTTCATCCACCGCCACGCCGCCGAGGACATCGGCATCAACGATGTCGCGGCCGCGGTGCACCTGACGCCGCGCGCGGTGCAGTACCTGTTCCGCCGCCAGCTCGACACCACCCCGACCGAGTACATGCGCCGGGTCCGGCTCAGCCGCGCGCACCAGGAGCTGGTGGCCGCGACGACCGCCTCCTCGACGGTCACCGAGATCGCCCAGCGCTGGGGGTTCGCGCACACCGGACGGTTCGCGGTGCTCTACCGGCAGACCTACGGCCAGAGCCCGCACACCACGCTGCGGCAGCAGACGGCGGTGTGACGGAAGCGCGAGAGAAGAATCGTTTGCCCGATTTACCAAAAGCGAACCGAACTTGGCGATAAGATCGTCTGATCCTTTAGCTGCGGCGACGGGGCCGCGTTCGAAGGGGGAGCGGCGATGAGGGCTCGAACGGACCCGTTCCCCGACCGGTTGCCGCCGAGTCGCACCGTCACGGTCCGGGCGGTCGACGGCACCCGGCTGCACGCGCAGG
Organism: Mycobacterium timonense; assembly: GCF_025821985.1. NCBI lineage: Bacteria > Bacillati > Actinomycetota > Actinomycetes > Mycobacteriales > Mycobacteriaceae > Mycobacterium > Mycobacterium timonense. The sequence continues at coordinate 231,444 of NZ_JACKSY010000026.1, forward strand.
TGTTCGGTCCGCCGGACGGGTATCCGATCGTGCTGACCCACGGCATCACCTGCGCCATCCGCGCCTGGGCATACCAGATCGACGACCTGGCCCGTGACTACCGGGTGATCGCCTACGACCATCGCGGCCACGGCCGCAGCGGCGTGCCGAAGGCCACCGGCTACAGCCTCAAACACCTTGCCGCCGATCTGGATTCGGTGCTGGAGGCGACGCTAGCGCCGCACGAGCGGGCGGTGTTGGCCGGGCACTCGATGGGCGGCATCACCATCGCCGCATGGTCAAACCGCTACCGGCACAAGGTTTCCCGGCGCGCGGACGCCGTCGCACTGATCAACACCACCAGCGGTGAGCTGATCCGGCAGGTGCAGCTGCTCTCGGTGCCGCCGGGCCTGTCGCCGGCCCGGGTGCTGGCCGGGCGCGTGCTGATCGGCGCGTTCGCCGGGTTCGCGGTCCCGCGGGCGGCCCGCGTCCCGAGCCGCCATCTGGTCGCGCTGCTGGCCACCGGCCGCGACGCCGACCCGGCCATCGCCCGGCTGGTCTACGAGCTGTTCGAGAACACCGCGCCGGCGGGGCGGGCCGGCTGCGCGCGGGCGCTGGTCTCCGCCCTGGGGTCGCGCTACCTGGACCTGGCCGGGCTGACGGTGCCGACGCTGGTCATCGGCAGCGAACGGGACCGGCTGACACCCATCCGCCAGTCCCGCAGGATCGCCGAGGGCCTGCCGAACCTGATCGAGCTGGTGGAGCTGCCCGGCGGGCACTGCTCGATGCTGGAACACCCGCGGGAGGTGAACCGGCGGCTGCGGGCGCTCGCCGAATCTGCGACCCGCAACCTGCCCACCCACCGGATCAGCTCATAGCAGGGCGGTCACCTCGGCGGCGGCGCGCCGGCCGGAGCGGATGGCGCCGTCGAGGAATCCGGTCCACTCGTCGGCGGTTTCGGTGCCGGCCCAGTGGATCGGCCCGACGGGTTCGCGCAGCCACCGCCCGAACCGGGTCCACGAGCCCGGCGGCACCGCCGCGGTGGGTCCGCCGGGCGCGAATTCCTCAGCGCCCCAACGGTGATCGACATAGTCGAGGGGCTTGAGCGCGTCGTCGCCGAAAAGCGTTGCGAAACAACGCAATGCGTCGCGGCGGCGCTGGTCGGCGGGCAGCGAGTCGAAGGCGCGGGCGTCCACGAAACCCATCAGGATGCCTGGGCCGTCCGGGTGCGGGCTGACGTCGAAGGTGATGAAAACCGGGCCCTCGTCCGACAGCGCCTGCCCGGAGAAGCCGTCGGCCCGCCAAAACGGGGTGGAATAGGCCGCGTAGGCCTTGCTGAGCCGGCCCTGCGGCCAGTGCCGGGCCAGCTGCTCGTACTCGGCGGGCAGCGGCGGGGCGAACTCGATCGCGGCGCGATGCGCCGGCGGGATGGCCACGATGACGAACCCGGCCTCGGTGTCGCCGAGGTCGGTGCGCACGGTCACGCCCGCGCCGTGCCGCTCGATCCGGCGCACCGGCGCGCCCAGCACCACCCGTGCGCCCAGTTCGGCGGCCGCGGCCGCGGCGATCTGCTGGGTGCCGCCGGGGAAGCGGTCCTGTTGGGCGCCGTCCTCGACGTCGAGCAGCCGGTCCAGCCCGCCGGCCGCGTGCGCGTACCGGGCGGCGTGCAGCATCGACACCTCGTCGGGCTCACATCCCCAGGTCACCCGGGCCACCATCGCTAGCAGCGCGTGCGACGAGGCGGTGGCGCGCACCGAGCGCAGCCAGCCGCCCAGCGACAGGCCGTCCAGTTCGGCCGCCCGCCGGGCCTCCCACGGCGCCGCCAGCGGAATGCTGCGGGCGATCCGGTCGAACTGCCAGCGCAGCCGGCCGATGTCCAGCAGGCCGGTCAGGGACAGCTTGGGAATGGTGCCGTGGTAGGCGTGCGTCCAGCCGCGCCAGTGGATCAGGTTCTTGCCCTCGTGGTGCGTCGGGGTGGTCGGCACCTCGAGTTCGGCCGCCAACGCCAGCACCGCGTCCTGGGTGGGCCCGACGAACGTCCCGCCCAGATCGGCCGGCAGCCCGGCGACGCTGCCGGTGAACGACCGCCCGCCCACCCGGTCGCGGCCCTCGAAGACCACCACGTCATGGCCCTGCCGGTTGAGCTCGCGGGCGGCGGCCAGCCCGGCAAAGCCGGCGCCGACCACGACGACGTCGACGATCCGCGGCGGCCCTGACACGCGCTCTAGTGAACCGCATTTCGCGGGGTTTGTCGGCGAATTGTGGCAAAGCCCCAGCGCATCCGCCCGGCGTTCGCATCACGGCGATGGCAAACATTCGCCGGCGCCGACGGGTTCATTACCCTGCAACCGCGTGACTCTGACCAGCCCGGCCGCCGCTTCGGCCGGCGACCTTCCCGCCCGGCCGGGGCTGCGCACCGTCGCTGCGGGCAGCATGATCGGCACCACCATCGAGTGGTACGACTTCTACCTGTACGCGACCGCGTCGGCGCTGGTGTTCAAACCGCTGTTCTTCCCCAACATCTCGCCGTCCGCCGGGACGCTGGCCTCGTTCGCCACCTACGCCGCCGGATTCGGGGCCCGCCCGCTCGGTGCGGTGCTGTCCGGCCACTTCGGTGACCGGCTGGGCCGCAAGACCGTGCTGGTGGCCGCGCTGCTGGTGATGGGTTTGGTCACCACCGCGATCGGGGCGCTGCCGACCTACGCCGAGGCCGGGCTGGCGGCGCCGGCCCTGCTGGCGTCGCTGCGGGTGGTGCAGGGGCTGGCCGTGGGCGCGGAATGGGGTGGGGCCGCGGTGCTGTCGGTGGAGCATGCGCCGCCGGGCCGCCGCGGCCTGTTCGGCAGCTTCACCCAGCTGGGCTCCCCGGCCGGCATGCTGCTGGCGACGTCGGTGTTCTTCGGTGTCCGCAAGGCCACCGGGCCCGCCGCCTTCCTCGGCTTCGGATGGCGAATCCCGTTCCTGCTCAGCATCTTTCTGGTGGCGGTCGGTCTGTTCGTGCGGCTGCGGCTCACCGACGCCGAAGTCTTCGACCGGCTCAGAAGCCGCGACGAGCTGGCCCGGCTGCCGATCGTGCAGGTGCTGCGCACCGACGCGCGCAACGTCGTCATCACCACCGGCCTGCGCCTGTCGCAGATCGGGCTGTTCGTGCTGTTGACCACGTATTCGCTTAGCTACCTTCAGGATTCATTCGGAAAGGGCAGCGGTGTGGGGCTGGTCGCGGTGCTGATCTCGTCGGCGCTGGGGTTTCTCAGCACGCCGGGCTGGGCGCTGCTGTCGGACCGGGTCGGGCGGCGGCCGCCGTATCTGTTCGGCGCGCTGGCGTCGGTCGTGGCGCTGGTGTTGTTCTTCGTCGCCGCCGGCACCGGCTCGGCGGTGCTGGTGGTCGTGGCAATCGTGTTCGGCGTCAACGTCGTTCACGATGCGATGTACGGTCCGCAGGCCGCCTGGTTCGCCGAACTGTTCGACACCCGGGTGCGCTACAGCGGATCGAGCCTGGGATATCACATCGGCGCCGTGCTCTCCGGCGGGTTCGCGCCGTTGATCGCGGCGTCGTTGCTGGTCGCCGGGGGCGGCCGGCCGTGGTTGATCGTCGGCTATTTCGCGGTGCTGGCGGCGATCACCGTGGGCGCCGCCTGCGCGGCCCGGGAGACGCGCGGGGAGCCGATCGGATGAGCGCGGCCCGCCGGATCTACCTCAACGCCTTCGACATGGCTTGCGTCGGGCATCAGTCGGCCGGGCTGTGGCGGCACCCCGACGACCAGGGCCACCGGTACCGCGAGCTGAGCTACTGGACGGAGCTGGCCCGCACGCTGGAGGCGGGCGGGTTCGACGCGCTGTTTTTGGCCGACGTGCTCGGCGTCTACGACATCTACGGCGCCTCCCGCGACGCCGCCGTCGTCGACGCCGCGCAGTTCCCGGTCAACGAACCGAGCGCCGCGGTCTCGGCGATGGCGGCGGTGACCGAGACGCTGGGATTCGGCATCACCCTGTCGCTGACCTACGAGCAGCCGTATGCCCTGGCGCGCCGGCTCTCCACGCTGGACCACCTCACCGGCGGCCGGGTGGCGTGGAACATCGTCACATCCTATTTGGACAGTGCCGCACGCAATTTGGGCCTGGACGCCCAGATCCCGCACGACCAGCGCTACGAGATCGCCGACGAATATCTGGAGGTCTGCTACAAGCTGTGGGAGGGCTCGTGGGAGGCCGGCGCCGTGCTGCGCGACCGGCAGCGCGGCGTGTTCACCGACCCCGCCAAGGTGCACGACATCGAGCACAAGGGCCGCTACTTCTCGGTGCCCGGGCCGTTCCTGTGCGAGCCGTCGCCGCAACGCACCCCGGTGCTGTTCCAGGCCGGGGCCTCACCGCGCGGTATCCGCTTCGCCGCGGCTCACGCCGAGGCGGTCTTCGTCTCCGGGCCGACGGCGCAGGTGGTGCGCGAGCCCGTGCGGGCGCTGCGGACGGCCGCCGCGCAGCTGGGCCGGGACCCGCGGGCGGTCAAGGTGTTCACCATGGTGACCCCGGTGGTCGCCGAGACGCACGACGCGGCCGTCGCCAAACTGGCCGAATACCGGCGCTTCGTCAGCCCCCGCGGGGCGCTGGCCCTGTTCGGCGGCTGGACCGGGGTGGATCTGGCCGAGCTGGACCCCGACGAACCGCTGACCTACGTCGAAACCGACGCCAACCGCTCGGCGCTGGCGTCGTTCACCACCGCGGGGCGGGCCTGGACGGTGGCCGAGCTGGCCGCCGAGATCGGCATCGGCGGGCGCGGCCCGGTGCTGGTGGGGTCACCGACCGAGGTCGCCGACGAACTCGAGCGTTGGGTCGACGACGCCGACGTCGACGGGTTCAACGTGGCCTACGTGACCACCCCGGGCACCTTCGTCGATTTCGCGAAATTCGTTGTGCCCGAGCTACGCCGGCGCGGGCACGTGCCCGAGCAGGTGCCGGGTTCGACGCTGCGCGAACGCCTGGGGGCCGCGGGGCCGCTGCTCGGCGACGACCACCCCGGGGCGGCGTACCGGTTACGGCGCGACCGTTAACCAGTCGGAGAATCCGGACGGGTCGTGGCGCCCCAGCGCGCCGTGCTCGTAGAGGCCCCAGCCCTCCACCGGGGCCTTGTCGCCGTCGCGGCAGATCGCCCGGCCCACGTGGTCGATCACCCCGAAGCCCGAGCGCGCGATGATCGCCGGGTCGGTCATGTCGTAGGTCAGCCGCTCGGTGAACTTCTCGCCCTTCCACATGCCGTGCAGCCAGTCCGAGTCGCCGCCGTAGCCGCCGCCGACGTGGATCGGCACCGGCAGCTTGGACTCCACGTCGAAGTGCACCGGCGTGCCGTCGGGGGCGCTGGCGTCGATGGTCGCGCCGGTTGGGATGCGGGTGCCGGAGCGGTAGTGGATCTTGACCCGCGGCCAGCCCAGTTGCTCTACCCGGCCGTCGCGCCAGATCCGGGTGCAGTCGTTGAGCGAGCGGAACCCGTCGGGCTGCTCCTGGATGATCAGCACGATCGCGAAGTCGTCGAACGCCATCGGGACGTACAGCCACCACATGCCCTCGAACGGCGGGTCGGCGGGCCGGCCGGCCGGCTCGGGCTCCCCGATCGGCCGGATGCCCCAGGACCGGTCGCGGCTGCCGATCCAGGTCGCGGGGTCGACCGCGATCTCCTGGCCGTCGATGACGATGCGCCCGCTCCAGCTGCCCAGCTGGGCGAAGCGCTGCGCGTCCAGCGTCACCCGGTTGCCCGAACGCAGGATGTGCGGCTGCTCCTGCACCACGTCGAACAGCCCCTCCCAGGTGAGATCGGCTGCCACGCCTTCGGTTTCGTCGAGCACCAGACGCAGCTTGCGCAGCGGCTCTTTCACCTCGATCCGGTAGCCGTTGACGTGCTGGTTGAGCCGGTCCTGGTCGATGGCGTCGCACAGGTGCACCGCGGTCTGGGTGTCCCCGCGCCGGACGAGGAAGAACGCGTCCTTGACCCCGAGGTTGGGGTAGTATCCGATGCCGCTGATGACGAAGATGTTCCCGGTTCGGTCATGGGCGTTGAAGTAGGAGCGGTCGTAGAAGTTGCGGTCCGAGGAGCCCGGCCACGCGATGGGCTGCGGGATCTGATGTACCGGGTATTCGTCGAGCGGTCCGAGCATCACTCTTCTCCTATAAGTCTTTTCATCAATCCCGCGTGGTAGAACAGCGATTCGACGTCGTCGGGTTTTTCGGTCTCGCCGAAATGCACCCGGCGCGCGCCGGTGCGCATGAACACGCACGCCCACATGACCCCGGAGTACACGTAAAACCAGTGCAGGTCCCCGATCTCGACGCCGGTCAGCCGTTCATAGGTGGCGCGCACGTCGTCCTCGCGCATCACCCCGGGCAGGCCGGGCAGCGTGGCCAGACCGGCGAGCTCCTGAAAAACCATGTGCGCGAAGATCATCCACGCCACGTCGAGCTCGCGCGGCCCCAGGGTCACCATCTCCCAGTCCAGCACCGCAACCGGGACGAAGTCGCGGTACAACACATTGCCCACCCGGGCGTCGCCCCACAGCAGCACCGGCTCGGCGGCGTCCGCCGCGGCCGGCCAGTGCGCCTCCAGCCAGTCGAAGGTGCGCTCCAGCAGCGGCGACCGGCCGATGTCGGGCACCGCGAAGTCATACCAGGACCGCACCCAGTTGAAGTGCCGGCGCAGCGCCGTGTCGCCGGTCTGCCCCTCGGTGAGGAAGCCGAAGGTGTTCGCCGCGTTGGGAATCGAGTGCAGCTTGGCCAGCACGCCGACGGTGGCGTCCTGCAGTTCGCGTTGCCGCTCGGCGGGCGCGTCGGCGAACCAGTTGCCGCCGAACGTGTAGGGCATGACGTCGGGCGGCACCAGCCCGTCGACGTAGTCCATCACGAAGAATGGGGTGCCGAGCACCTCGCCGGTGTTCTCCAGCCAGCGCACCCGGGGCACCGGCACGTCGGTCAGCTCACCGACCTTGCGGATCACCTCGAATTGGTGGTCGAGCCGGTAGGTCGGGAAGACCTGGACGTCCTCGGCGGTCGGGGCCACCCGCGCCACCAGCTTCTGCTCGGTCGGGCGTTCGTCCTGCCGCCACCGGGCGGTCAGGATGATGGTCTCCGACGACATGCCCGTCGAATCCACGCCGCTTTCCACGGTCACCTCGGGTTCGGCGCCCTCCGGCAGTACGGTGGAAAGCCAGCGTGACATCACCGCCGGCACGGTGGTGACGTCGCGGCTCGAGCGCTGCAGCCGGTCGACGTTGTCGACCGCCGGTTCTGTAGCCACGGGTGCCTCCATTCCTTGAGACTTTTTCGCGGCAATTACGATACGGTAGGTAGCGTTATGAAAGCAGACCCGTCCGGCCTTGACAAGGCCCCCGGCGCCGGCCGCCCCCGCGATCCGCGCATCGACTCGGCCATCCTATCGGCGACCGCGGAACTGCTTGTCCAAACGGGCTATTCGAATATCAGTCTGGCGGCGGTCGCCGAGCGTGCCGGCACCACCAAATCGGCGCTGTACCGGCGCTGGTCGAGCAAGGCCGAACTGGTGCACGAGGCGGCCTTCCCGACGGCCCCGACCGCGCTGGAGGCGCCGGCCGGCGACATCGCCGCCGACATGCGGATGATGATCGAGGCCACGCGCGACGTGTTCACCACGCCCGTGGTGCGCGCCGCGCTGCCCGGCCTGGTGGCCGACATGACGGCCGATCCTGCGCTCAACGCCCGGGTGATGTCGCGGTTCGCGGACCTGTTCACCGCGGTGCGGGTGCGGTTGCGCGAGGCGGTGGACCGCGGCGAGGCGCATCCCGACGTGGATCCGGACCGGTTGATCGAGTTGATCGGGGGAGCGACGATGCTGCGGATGCTGCTGCGCCCGGAGGAGGAACTCGACGACGCGTGGGTGGAGCAGACGACGGCGATCGTGGTGCACGGGGTGCGGCGGTGACGGGCCGGCTGGCCGGCCGCGCCGCGATCGTCACCGGCGCCAGCCGTGGCCTGGGCCGGGCCATCGCGCTGGCCCTGGCGAGCGAGGGCGCCGCGGTGGCGGTCGCCGGGCGGACCGAGCAAGTCTGGGACGACCGGTTGCCGGGCACCATCGGGTCCACGGTCGCCGACATCGAGGCCGCCGGTGGGCGCGCGGTGCCGGTGCGGGCCGATCTGACCGACCGCGACGACGTCGCGCGGCTGGTGGATTCGGCTCGAGAGGCGTTGGGCCCCATCACGATTCTGGTCAATAATGCGGCCTTCACCGCGCCCGGCAGGCCGCCGGCGCCCGGTGGTGAGGCGCGCGCCAAACCGGCGCCCGGCGGCGAGGCGCGCGCCAAACCGGCGTCGGGCGGCGCCAAACCAGCGTCGGGCGGCGCCAAACCGGCGTCCGGCGGCGAGGCGCGCGCCAAACCGGCGTCCGGCGGCGCCAAACCGGGCTGGCCGGGCTTCGTCAGCACGCCGCTGCACGCCTACCGGCGGCATTTCGACATCGCCGTCTTCGCCGCCTACGAACTGATGCAGAGGGTGTGCCCGGACATGATCGGGGCGGGCGGCGGAGCGATCATCAACATCACCTCGGTCGCCTCCCGGCTGCCGGGTGACTGCCCGTACGCCGATCGCAGCGGCGGGGTGCTGCCCGGGTACGGCGGGTCCAAGGCCGCGCTCGAACACCTGACCCAGTGTGTGGCATACGATCTCGCCGACCATCGCATCGCGGTCAATGCGCTGTCGCCGTCCAAACCGATCCTCACGCCGGGGCTTTCCTACTACGCCCGCGATTTCGACGACACCGCGTCGGCGGACGAATTCGCCCGGGCCGCAGTGGAATTGGCGCTGGTAGATCCCGGCAGGGTCACCGGCCGCACCATCGGTCACCTGCAGGTGCTGGACGGCAGCTTCCGTCCCTTCGGCTTGGACTAGGTTCTGGCAGCTTGGACTAGGTTCTTCTGGCCCGCATCACCGCGGTGGGGGAGGCGTTGCACCGTCCCCCACCGCGGCTCACGGGTTTAGCGACCCGGAGGCCCGGCAGGTCCAGGTGCGCCAGGTGCGCCCGGTCCGCCGGGCGGACCCACCGGCCCCGGAGCGCCGGGTGCGCCCGGCCCGCCGGGAGGTCCTACCGCCCCCGGCCCGCCGGGAGGTCCTACCGCCCCTGGCCCGCCGGGTGGCCCCACCGCGCCCGGAGCGCCCGGCGCTCCGGGAGGTCCGGGCGGCCCGGGAGGACCGGGCGGTCCAGGTGGCCCGGGTGGCGGCGGGTTGTTCGGCAGGAAGCTCACCGCGGGGCCGGTTGCGGTGCCCGGCATCGCGTGGGACACGGTTGCCGACGCGACCCCCGCGCCGAGTGCTCCGCTGACAGCCAGCGCAGCCACACCGGCGCCGAGCGCTGCCAGTGGGCGGCGCGCGATCACAAGGTGAATCTTTCGGTCGTCCATATGTGTTTCCCCCAATGTCGATTGGATGGACTCCCGTCGGCTACCCGGCGGATCGGCACCAAAACGACCACCGGAAAAACTCCGGCAATCCCTTCGCCCGGGGGCCGACACCGGCTTGACGGCCGATCGCCGCGTCCGTCAATCGTTTTCGGGCGGGTCGGGATCGCCGCGCAGCAGCTCGTCGGGATGGTGTGCCCGGTTGGTCTGAGGTGGCCCGTTGCCGTCGGTCCAGGCCAATCGCCCATCGTCGCCGACACTGGTGCGCCACTCGCCCCGGCTGACCGCGCCATGGTCGGGACCGCAGGCGAAAAACAGCTTGTCCGCGTCGGTCCGGCCGCCGTCCGCCCAGTCCGGCGCATGATGCACTTCGCAGTGGTAACCGGGCTCAAGGCAATTGGGTCGGGTGCAGCCGCGGTCACGGGCATAACAGATGAGCCGCTGATCCGCGGTCGCGACGCGCTTCTGCCGCCCCAGATACAAGGGCCGGCCGGTGTGCTCGTCGAACACCGCCAGATAGTGAATTGCCTTGGTTGCCATGCGAATCAGGTCCGGCATCGGCAATCGTGAACCGCCGCCCGTCAGCGCCGGCGCCGGCATCGGAATCGACGGGTCGGCCACCGCGCGCGCGGCCTGGTCGAGCTCGGCCAGCGTGGTGCTGGCGATCACGGTGACCGGATGGCCGCGATGCACGCCGAGACCGCCCGAGGCGATGGCGACTTCCAGGCCGAGCTTGAGCGCGTCGTGGCAACGCTGCGACGGCGTGCGCTCATCGCGTGCCCGCGGATCGCCGCCGCCTTCGGGTTGGTGACGGCCGGGCCGCACCGCCGATGCGACGGCCTCGAAGTAGGCGCGGGTCTCGGGATCCAGCAGCCCGGACAGCCGCGACATCCCGTCGACGCCCTGCGGCCCCAGGTGCAGACCGCGGCGGCGGGCGCGATCGACGTCGCTGAACTCGCCGTCGGGATTGAGATAGTCGGCGATTCGCCGGCCCAGCTTGGTGATCACGGCGGCATCGAGTTTGGCCGCATGCCGTACCAGCGTGCGCTCAGCGTCCGACGTGGCGGAGCGGGGGACCGCACAGGGCAAGGCATCGACCGCGGAGCACACCGCCCGGATGTGGTCCTCGCCGACCGCGCCCGCAGCGACCGCCGCCGCCAACGCCGGCAGCTCGGGGTCCAGCGGCGGGCCGGTCAGCGAACGGCGCGGTCGGATGCGGGCCGCGAGCGCGAAGCGGCGCCGGAGTTCTCCGGGGCTGACGCGCAGCCGCGCCCACAGCATGGAGCGCGCCACCGGCAACGACCCGGCCTCGTCGGGCGGGTCGGCGATTTCGCCGAAGAAGCGGTACATCAGCCCCCGATTGGTGCGGTCCTGGGTTTCGAGTCGTTCGGCGACGTCGATCCGAAAGCCAGTGCCGACCAGATCCGACGAGGTCCGCCGCAGCACGTCGTGGGCAGCGTCGATCGCGTCGAGCGCGGCGCCGATGCGCTGCCGCGCCTGTTCCGATGACAGGAAAACGCCACGCCACCACCGTATAGAACAAACGTTCGAACAGAACCGGTCCGCGGCCAATCTGTGGATGAACCGCCAACTGTGCATAAGCGGTGCGGGCGGTTCTGGCCCCGGGACCGCCTGACGTGCAAGTATGAGCAAAGCCAGTGCCGCACCAGCGGCAGGCAACCGGTCGAGTGGTGTGCCGATGCCCGGGATGGACAAGCCGACGGGGCGGGTCGTCGCCCTGATCGTTCTGTTGCTCGTGGTCGCCGCCGCCCTGCGCGGGTACCTGCCCGCCCAACACGACGCGACGCGCAGCGAGGCGGGCGGCCGGGCGGCGCTGGGCCTGGTGGTGGCCATCCTCGCGGTGACGCTGGCGCTGATCGCGGTCGCGATCGTCGCGCGGTTGAAGGACCCGCGGGCGCCGGCCCCGCCCGCCGGCGCGCTGTCGGAGACGCTGGGCGCCGGCAGGGGCCGCCCGACCTGGCGGGTGTTGCTGATCGGGCTCGGCGTGATCGTGGCCTGGCTGCTGATCGTGATGCTGTTGGCCCGGCTGTTCGCGTCGCACGGGCTCGCGCCCGCCCCGCCGCCCGGCACCGGTGCGTCGCCGCCACCGCACCCGGCGGCACCCCCGGCACCGCCGCCGCAGCACCCGCAGCGTCCGCGCGACGGGTCGCAGGACACGCTGGGCATCCTGCTCGCCGGCACCGTCGCGATGCTGTTGATGGTCGTCGCCTCAGCGGTGGCCGGCGCGCGGCGCCGGTGGCGGTCGCCGGCGCCGGCTGTCCCCGACGAACCGGCCGAAAACCCGGCGCCGCAACCACATTCGGAGTCGCTGGCGCGTGCGGCCGAACGCGGGTTGGCCGAGATGGCCGACCTGCGCCGCGACCCCCGCGAGGCCATCATCGCCTGCTACGCCGCGATGGAACGCGAACTGGCGCACGTTCCCGGTGCCGTGCCGCAGGACTTCGACACCCCCAGCGAGGTGCTGGCCCGCGCGGTGGAACACCATGCGCTGCACGCCGACAACGCCGTCCAGCTGGTGAACCTGTTCACCGAGGCGCGGTTCAGCCCGCACGTGATGAACGAGGGCCACCGCGACGTGGCGGTGCGGGTGTTGCGGCTGGTGCTCGACGAACTGGGGAGCCGGAGTGTCGCATGAAAAAGACTGTGGCCCTGGGTCTTTGCTTGATCATCGGGATCGAGCTGCTGGCGCTGACCCAGCACGACCGCCGGCTGGTGCTGACGGCCTCCGGCGTCGGGCTGGCCCTGGTGCTGCTCAGCCTGCGGCGTGCGCTCGGCCGCGGCGCCGAACGCGAATCCGAGCACGACGCCGACGATCTCGGCGATTCACTGCGCCGCTGGCTTGCGGCCACCGAGACGACGATCCGGTGGTCGGAGTCCACCCGGGCCGACTGGGACCGGCACCTGCGCCCGATGCTCGCCCGCCGCTACGCGATCGCAACCGGCCAACGGCAAGCCAAGGACCCGGCGTCCTTCCAGGCGACCGGGCAGATGCTCTTCGGCGCCGAACTGTGGGAGTGGGTCAACCCCAACAACGTCACCCGCACCGGTGGGCGTCAACCCGGCCCGGGACGCGCGGCGCTGGAAGAGATTCTGCGAAAGCTGGAGCAGGTATGACAGGGGGCGCGATCCGACCATGACTCTGCCGGCCGCAACCACGACGGCACACTGCGAGGCGATTCTCGACGAGATAGAACGCGTGGTGGTGGGGAAACGCAACGCGCTGCGGCTGATCCTCACCGCGGTTCTGGCCCGCGGCCACATCCTCATCGAAGACCTTCCGGGACTGGGCAAGACGCTGATCGCGCGGTCCTTCGCCGCCGCGCTGGGCCTGCAATTCACCCGCGTGCAATTCACCCCCGACCTGCTACCCGCCGACCTGCTCGGCTCGACGATCTACGACATGCAGTCGGGCCGCTTCGCGTTCCGGGCCGGGCCCATCTTCACCAACCTGTTGCTGGCCGACGAGATCAACCGCACCCCGCCGAAGACGCAGGCGGCGCTGCTGGAGGCGATGGCCGAAGGCCAGGTCAGCATCGACGGCGAAACACACCGGCTGCCAAAGCCTTTCATCGTGCTGGCCACCGACAACCCGATCGAGTACGAGGGCACCTACCCGCTGCCCGAGGCGCAGCTGGACCGGTTCGCGATCCGGCTGGAGCTGCGCTACCTGTCCGAACGGGACGAGACGTCGATGCTGCGCCGGCGCCTGGAACGCGGATCGGCCGAACCGGCGGTCAACCAGGTCGTCGACGCGCACGACCTGCTGGCGATGCGCGAATCGGTCGAGCAGGTGACCGTGCACGAGGACGTGCTGCACTATGTGGTCTCGCTGGCCAACGCCACCCGGCACCACCCGCAGGTCGCGGTGGGCGCCAGCCCGCGCGCCGAACTGGACCTGGTGCAGCTGGCCCGCGCCCGGGCGCTGCTGCTCGGCCGCGACTACGTGATCCCCGAGGACGTCAAGGCGCTGGCCACCGCGGCCGTCGCGCACCGGATCACCCTGCGCCCGGAGATGTGGGTGCGCAAGATCCAGGGCGCCGACGTGATCGGCGAGCTGCTGCACCGGCTCCCGGTGCCCCGTACCGGCGCCGGGCCCGGGCAAACCGGATGAGCGCGGCGTGACCGCACCCCGTGCAGCCGAGTTCCGCTGGCGCGCTTCGGAATTGACGCGGGCGATGGCCACCTGCGCGGCGTTCGCGTTGGCCGCGGCCGTGATCGGCGCCCGGTGGCAGCTGATCGCCTTCGCCGCGCCGCTGCTCGGGGTGCTGGGCACGATCAGCTGGCAGCCACGGGTGCCGGCGGTCGCCGTGCACGCCGAACCCGACACGCAGCGCTGCTTCGAGGGCGAGCCGGCGCACGTGACGGTGTGGGGGATCGAAGAGCAGGGCCCGTGCGCGGTCCGGCTGACGGTTCCGCCCGTCGAGGGAATGGAACTGCAGTTCGGCGAATCCGGTTCGCGCCGCGGCAAAACCGTGCGGGCCACCGCGCAGCGCTGGGGCCGCTACCACGTCGCGGCGCGGGTGGACGTGCTGGCCCGCGGCGGGTTGTTGAGCGGGACCGCGCTGGTGGACGCCGCCGAGGTGATCGTGTTTCCGCTGACGCCGCCGCAGCCGACGCCGATCCCGCGCACCGAGCTGCTGGACCGGTTGGGCGCCCACCTGACCCGGCATGTCGGGCCCGGCGTGGAATACGCCGACATTCGCCCCTACGTGCCCGGAGACCAACTGCGCGCAGTGAATTGGGCGGTGAGCGCGCGCCGCCGCCAGCTGCACGTGACCCAGCGGCTGACCGACCGCGCGGCCGACGTGGTGGTGCTGATCGACGGATACCGGCAGCCGGCGGGTCCGGCGACGCAGGCCACCGAGCGCATCGTGCGGGGCGCGGCCCAGGTGGTGCAAACCGCGCTGCGGCACGGTGATCGGGCCGGGATCGTCGCCCTGGGCGGCAACCGCCCGCGCTGGCTCGGCGCCGATATCGGGCAACGCCAGTTCTACCGGGTGCTCGACACCGTGCTGGCCGCCGGCGACGGATTCGAGCACACCACCGGCACGTTGGCGCCGCGCGCGGCGGTGCCCGCCGGGGCCATCGTCATCGCATTCTCCACCCTGCTCGACACCGAATTCGCCCTCGCCCTCATCGATCTGCGCCGGCGCGGCCACGTCGTGCTGGCGGTCGACATCCTCGAGGGTTCGCCGTTCGAGGACGAACAGGATCCGCTGGTGGATCGGATGTGGGCGCTGCAGCGCTCGGCGATGTACCGCGACATGGCCACCGTCGGCGTGGACATCGTGTGGTGGCCGGGCGACCGCGGTTTGGAACAGTCGATGGGTGTACTGCCCGATCGCCGCCGCCGGGTCCGGGGGAGGCTGCGTGGATAGCGGCCGAACCAATCTGCCGGTGCGGGTGGGCGCGCCCGGATTCGGTCTGCTCATGGTGGGATTGGCCGCCGGCGGCCGGCCGGAATCGGCGGCCGTCGCGGTCGCCGCGGCCCTGATCGCGGTCGCGGCGGGCACCGTATTGCGGCCCGCCGCAACCATTGCCGTGCTGCTGGCGGCCGTGACCGTCGTGACGTCGAACCCTCCGCCGGCGTGCGTCGCGCTGTCCGGGTTGTGCGCCACCGCCTACCTGGTGTGCCGACACGCGGTCGGCACCCCCGTCCCGGTGATCCTGGGCAGCCGCACGACCGCCGTTGCGGCCGTGGGGTTTAGCTTCGCCGGTCTGGTGGCGACGTCGTTTCCGCTGCAGCTGCCGTGGCTGCCGCTGCTTGCCCCGCTGGGGGCGCTGGCGATCTACCTGCTGGCCATTCGGCCGTTCCTGAGCTGACCGCCGGCGCCGGCCGCACGACGCGACCGGAGCGGCACCCCCGACGCGCGGAAGGCGCTAAAAGCTGAACCTCAGGATGCGCGCGGACCGTGCCGTCCGCTTGCTCCACCCCGCCATCCGTGTCGCGATCCGCAACCACGTCGGAAACAGGTCCACCTCGGGCACACTCGCCAGGCTGGTCTCCTCGACGAGGGTGAGTTTGGGGTTCCAGCGTTCCGGCGTGTGCGGGTCGTTGTAACCCTCGAACGCACGGAGCTGGTTCACCTTCTTGAACATCCGCTGCGGGAACAACTTCGAGATCCATACGCCAATCACCATGCGTCCGTAGTCGTTGAACGCCAGCTGTCCGGCGGGGAAGTGATCGGTGATCGCGCGCATCACCGCGATGATCTGCTCCTTGTTGAGGAAGGGGAACAATCCGTCGGCGATGACGATGGCGGGGCGGTCCGCCGGAATCGCCGATATCCACTCGGGGTCGGTCACGGAGATTCCGATGGTGTGTTCGTGAGGTCCCGGTGGCATCACTTTGTCGCGCAGGGCCGCCAGCCCGGGCAGCTCGACGCTGTACCAGTCGACGGTGTCCGGCGGATTGACACGGGCGTACCCGTCGTCGAGCCCGGCGCCCAGATCGACCACCACGGCATCGGCGTGTTGGGCGATGAACGCGCGCACCCGGTCGTCGAGAAGTTTTGCGCGCAGGGATGTTTGACAAACGACGGGCGTCACGAGCCCCAGGCCGTCGAAGTCGTAGTCGATCTTTGTCACGGCATCGGCGGCACCCGGGTCGGGCAGGATGGGGCGTGCCCACCCGTTGTTGATCGCGCGGGCCTGCAACGTCAAAAATGCGGTCTCTTCCTCCGGGGTGATGGCGCTGGTGTCAATGCCCATATCCGTGCCTCCCTGAACTCCGGCTTCCTCGACTATACAGCCGTGTAGTTTATTGTCCAATCGTGTAGTCTGACGCAATGACCACGACAGATCCCGACGATCTCACCGCCCGCGCCCGCATCAGGCACGCGGCGCTGCGCGAGTTCGGCGAAAAGGGATACGAAGGGGCGACCATCCGCAGCATCGCCGCGGCGGCAGGGGTGTCGTCCGGGTTGCTGCGGCACCACTTCGGCTCCAAGCAGGAGCTTCGTCAAGCCTGCGACGACTACCTCGTCAAAACCATGCGCGACCTCAACGCCCAGGTGCAGGACAACGCCAAACGTGGTGACGTGCACTACGTTTCAGCCCGTATTCGCCTCGGCCAATACCAGGACTACATCACCCGCGCCCTGGTTGAGGGCGGCGCCGGTGAGTTGTTCGACGCGCTGGTGTCGATGACCGAGGAATGGCTTGCCTCGGCCGATGAACATCGGGCCGAGCCCGCCGATGTCGACGCCAAGTCGCGCGCCACCCTCATCACCGCGATGGCTCTTGCCATACCGCTGCTGCGGCAACACGTCTCGCGCGGCCTGGGCGTGGACATCAGCACAGAGCAGGGCGATCTGCGGGTCGCGGCCATCCTGGTCGACATCTATTCGAATCCGTTGTTGACGCCCGAGCAGGCCAAGTCTGCCCGCGACGACCTCGCCGGCCGACTCAGTGCAGCAGCTGGGCCGCCTGGTCGGCCAGGTCGAGCAGCGGCTGCGGGAAGACGCCCAGCGCCACGGTGACCGCGGCGCACACCGCGATCGCGGCCTTGCTCAAGATGCCCGGCGCCACCACGTGCGGGGTATCCTCGGTGGCCTCGGTGAAGAACATCGACACGATCACCCGCACGTAGAAGTAGGCGGCGACCCCGCTGGCGACCACACCGACGATCACCAGGGGCACGGCGCCGCCCTGGGCGGCGGCCTTGAACACGGCCAGCTTGCTGACGAAGCCACTGGTCAACGGGATCCCGGCGAACGCCAGCAAGAACATCGAAAACATCACGCCCACAATGGGAGAGCGCTGACCCAGCCCCGCCCAGTGCGACAGGGTGGCGTCCTCGACCCCGTCGGCGTCGCGGATCAGGGCGACGATGGCGAACGCGCCGACGGTGGAGAAGCTGTAGGCCAGCAGGTAGAACAGGGTGGCCGACAGGCCGGTGTGGTTGTCGGCGATCACCCCGGTCAGGATGAACCCGACGTGGGCGACCGACGAATACGCCAGCATCCGTTTGACGTCGCTCTGATTCACCGCGGTGATGGTGCCCACCGCCATGGTCAGGATCGAGATGGTCCACAGCACCGGACGCCACTGATCGTGCAGCGGCGGCAGCGCGACGTAGACCACCCGCAGCAAGGCACCGAAAGCCGCGACCTTGGTGGCCGCCGCCATGAACCCGGTGATCGGCGTGGGCGCACCCTGATACACGTCGGGTATCCAGGAGTGGAACGGGACGGCGCCGACCTTGAACAGCAGTCCGACCGACAGCAGCGCGACGCCCACCAGGGCCAGCGAGGTGTCACCGCGGGTGATGAGCGCATCGCGGATACCGGTCAGCAGCAGGGTGCCGGTCGCACCGTAGAGCAGCGCCACACCGTAGAGGAAGAACGCGGACGAAAAGGCGCCCAGCAGAAAGTATTTCATGGCCGCTTCCTGCGACAGCAGCCGCCGGTGCCGGGCCAGGCCGCACATCAGATACAGCGGCAGCGACAGCACTTCCAGCGCGACGAACATGGTCAGCAGATCGTTGGACGCGGGGAAGACCATCATGCCGCCGACCGACAGCATGGCCAGCGGGAACAGCTCGGTCTGGGCCGCGCCGGCGCGCTCGGCCTCCCGCTCGGCGTCGCTGTCGGGCACCGCCGAGGCCTGCGGGGTGAACGAGTCCAGGCCGCCCGATCCCGCCACCACCGCAACCTTGCTGTCCGACTTGGTCTGGGTGCGTTCGGCGATGAAGATCACCGCCATCACCGCGACCAGCAGCACGGTGCCCTGCAGGTACAGCGTCGGGCGGTCGATGGCCATGGCGCCCAGCACCGCGGCCCGCCCGGAGGCCGGGAGGGACTCGGCCACCTCGATCACGGCGAACAGTGCGGCGACCAGACCGCCCAGAGCCAGCGTCACCTGGGCGGTGTAGCGAATCCGCCTGGGCAGGAACGCTTCCGCCAGAACACCGGCCACGGCGACGCCGAACACGATCAGCGTCGGGCACAGCAGGAAGTACTGGATGCTCGGGGTGGGCAGGGTCATCATCGCCGTCCTTCGGCTGTCCGCGGCGTGCCCATCGGCACGCTCGGAGCGGGGTCGTGCTGACCGATGGTGGTCATGGTGTTCTCGACGGCGGGGTTGATGATGTCGAGCACCGGCTTGGGATAGATGCCGAGCACCAGCAGCAGCGCGATCAGCGGCGCCACCACGACCAACTCCCGGGCCCGCAGATCGCCGATCTTCTCGTTGCCGCCGGCCACCGGTCCGGTCATCATGCGCTGGTAGAGCCACAACATGTACACCGCGGAGAGCACCAGCGCGGTGACCCCGAACGCGGCCGCCAGCCAATATCGGTTGAAAGTGCCCAGCAGGACCAGGAATTCGCTGACGAACGGCGCCAGACCGGGCAGCGAGAGGGTGGCCATGGCCGAAACCAGGAAGGTGCCGGCCAGCACCGGCGCCACCTTCTGCACGCCGCCGTAGTCGGCGATAGCCCGGCTGCCGCCGTGCCGCGATATCAGGAACCCGGCGATCAGGAACACCGCCGCGGTGGACAGGCCGTGGTTGAGCATGTAGAGCGTCGAGCCGCTCTGGCCCTGGCTGGTCATCACGAAGATGCCCAGGATGATGAACCCGAAGTGCGAGATCGAGGTGTAGGCGATCAGGCGCATGACGTCGGCCTGACCGATGGCGACGATCGCCCCGTAGATCACCCCGATGACCGCCAGCACCACGATCAGCGGGCGGAAATACGTTGCGGCGTCGGGGAACAGCTGCAGGCAGTAGCGCAGCATGCCGAACGTGCCGACCTTGTCCATCACCGCCATCATCAGCACCGCGGTCGCCGGCGTCGCCTCGACCGCGGCGTCGGGCAGCCAGCGGTGGAACGGCCACAGCGGCGCCTTGATCGCGAACGCGAACATGAAGCCGAGGAACAGCGCCTTGGACACCGCCGGGTCGGCGCCGTAGCGGCCGGAGGCCACCCCGGCCACGATGTCGCGGAAGTCGAACGTGCCGGCCCCGTGCTGGGAAGTCACCACGTACAGCCCGATCACCGCGGCCAGCATGATGAGCCCGCCGAACAGGTTGTACAGCAAGAACTTCACCGCCGCCCGCGACCTGCCCGATCCGGCGCCGAAGCCGCCGATCAGGAAGTACATCGGGATGAGCATCGCCTCGAAGAACACGTAGAACAGCAACACGTCCAGGGCGATCACCGAGACCAGCACCATCGACTCGATGGCCAGCGTCAGGGCGACGTAGGCGTGCACACCGCGCTGCCTATCGCCGCCGTCGTTCCAGCCGGCCACCTGCAGCACCGGGATCAGCACCGCGGTCAGCAGCACCAGCACCACC
The DNA here is from genome assembly GCF_025821985.1 of Mycobacterium timonense. Taxonomy (NCBI): domain Bacteria; kingdom Bacillati; phylum Actinomycetota; class Actinomycetes; order Mycobacteriales; family Mycobacteriaceae; genus Mycobacterium; species Mycobacterium timonense. Next base: position 251,147 of record NZ_JACKSY010000026.1, read on the forward strand.
GCGATGCCGTCCACGCCCAGCGTGTAGCCGGCGCCGAAAGCCGGGATCCACTGGTGTTTTTCGACGAACTGATAGGGGGCGCCGCCGGTTTTGAAGCCGGCGGTGACCACGATCGCCACCGCCAGGGTCAGCACCCCGAACACCAGGCCGGTCCACTTGGCGAGCTGCCGCAGCCCGGGCGGCATCAGGATGATCAGTACCGAGCCGGCCAGCGGCACCAGCCACAGGATGCTCAGCCAGGGCAGCTGATTCACCACAGCCGCACCGCCAGGATCAGCGCGATCACCAGCACGGCGCCGGTCAGCATCGACAGGGCATAGTTGCGGGCGAAGCCGGTTTGCAGGCCCCGCAAGCGATTCGACGTCGCGCTCACCAACGCCGCCAGTGCGTTGACCGAGCCGTCGACGCCCGCGTCGTCGACCTCGACGAGCGCGTGGGTCAGTTGCGCGCCGGGGCGCATGAACACCTCCTCGTTGAAGGCATCGCCGTAGAAGTCGTTACGGACCGCCGTGGTCAGCGGCGACACCGACAACGGCGCCACCCTGGGGATGGGCGCGGTGGCGTAGAGCCGGTAGGCCACCGCGATGCCGACGGCCACGACGCCCAGCGCCAGCGCGGTGCTGATCCACACCGGGACGGCGTGAGTCACCTCTTCGTGCCTGCCGACCACCGGCTCCAGCCAGCGCTGCAGCGTGCCGCCCACCGCGAACAGTCCGCCGGAGAACACCGACCCGACGGCCAGCAGGATCATCGGCCAGGTCATCAGCCCCGGCGCCTCGTGCGGATGGCTGCCTGGGGCCCAACGCTTTTCGCCGAAGAAGGTCATCAGCATCACCCGGGTCATGTAGAACGCGGTGACGCCGGCGCCCAGCAGCGCCGCCCCGCCGAGCAGGTACCCGCGGACGCCGCCGGCGGCCAGCGCGGCCTCGATGATGGCGTCCTTGGAGAAGAAGCCCGCGAACGGCGGCACCCCGATGATGGCCAGGTAGCCCAACCCGAAGGTGACGAACGTGACCGGCAGCGCGGCCCGCAGCCCGCCGTAGCGCCGCATGTCCTGCTCCTCGTGCATCGCGTGGATCACCGCGCCGGAGCCGAGGAACAGGCCGGCTTTGAAGAACCCGTGGGTCAGCAGATGCATGATCGCGAACGCGTAGCCGGCCGGGCCCAACCCGGCGGCCAGCACCATGTAGCCGATCTGGCTCATGGTCGAAGCCGCCAGCGCCCGCTTGATGTCGTCCTTGGCGCAGCCGATGAAGGCACCCAGCAGCAAGGTGACCGCACCCACGATCACCACCGCCAGTTGCGCATCCGGCGACAGGTTGTACAGCGGGTTGGACCGCACGATCAGGTACACGCCCGCGGTCACCATGGTGGCGGCGTGGATCAGCGCGGACACCGGGGTGGGGCCCTCCATGGCGTCGCCCAGCCAGGCCTGCAGCGGCACCTGTGCGGATTTGGCGCAGGCCCCCAGCAGCAACAGCAGACCCATCGCGGTCAGCGCGCCCCGACCGGCCGCCGGCGCCCCCGCGAACACCCCGGCGTAGGACAGCGTCCCGAAAGTGCTGAACATCAAGAACATTCCCAATGCCAGCCCGGCGTCGCCGACCCGGTTCATCACGAACGCCTTCTTGGCCGCGGTGGCCGCCGTCGGCTTGTGGTACCAGAACCCGATCAGCAGGTAGGACGCCAGGCCCACGCCCTCCCAGCCGACGTAGAGCACCACGTAGTTGTCGGCGATCACCAGCAGCAGCATGGACGCCAGGAACAGGTTGAGGTAGCCGAAAAACCTTCGGCGGTCGGCATCTTCGGCCATGTAGGCCACCGAGTAGATGTGGATCAGCGACCCCACGCCGGTGATCAGCAACACGAAACACACCGACAGCTGGTCGATCTGCAGCCCCAGGTCCACCTGCAGCTGGCCGACCGGGATCCAGCTGAACACCCTTTCGTGGATGGCGCGCTGGTCGGCGGGACGGCCGAGCAACTCATCCAGCAGGCCGACGCCGACCACGAACGCCGCCACGGCGGTGGCGCAACCCAGCCAATGCCCCCACCGGTCGGTGCGTCGCCCGCCGAACAACAGGATCGCGGCACCCGCCAGCGGCAGCGCCACCAGCAGCGGAGTGTAGTGAGTCATGTTGGCGTGCTCAGCCTTTGAGTAGGTTCGCGTCATCGACGGACGCCGATTTGCGGGTACGGAAAATGGTCATGATGATGGCCAGGCCGATGACCACCTCGCAGGCGGCGACCACCATCGTGAAGAACGCGATCATCTGCCCGTCCAGGTGGCCGTGCATCCGGGCGAACGTGACGAACGCCAGGTTGACCGCGTTGAGCATCAGCTCGACGCACATGAACATCACGATGGCGTTGCGGCGCAACAACACACCGGCCGCCCCGATGGTGAACAGCAGCGCCGAGAGATACAGGTAGTTGATGGGATTCACGACGCACCGCCTTGCGACAGACTCGGGCTGGGCTCCGGTGCGGCGACGTCCTTGCCGTCGCCGCCGCGGCTTTGCAGGATGGGCGACACCGACAGCTTCGAATACGAGCCGTCCGGCAACAGGGCGGCCACGTCGACGGCGTTGTGGCGGGCGTAGACACCGGGGTTGGGCAGCGGGGTGGGGTGCCCGCCGGCCCGGAAACGCTCCTGGGAAAGTTCGCGCTGGGTCTTGCGGCGCTCGAAACGCTCCCGGTGCGCCAGCACCATGGCCCCGACGGCCGCGGTGATCAGCAGCGCGCTGGTCAGCTCGAAGGCCCACAGGTAGCGGGAAAAGATCAGGGCGGCAAGCCCTTCCACGTTGCCGTTGGCGTTGGCGGTGGTCAGCCCGGCGAACCCGCCGCTGGCCACGTTGCCGACCGCGGCGATGAGCAGGATGCCGAACCCGACACCGGCGGCCACCGCGGCGACGCGCTGGCCGCGCAGCGTCTCCTTGAGCGATTCGGCCGAGTCGACGCCGATGAGCATCAGCACGAACAGGAACAGCATCATCACCGCGCCGGTGTACACCACGACCTGGACGACTCCCAAAAACAGCGCGTCCTGGATCATGTAGAACACCGCCAGGATGATCATCGTCATGGCCAGGAACATGGCCGAGTAGACGGCGTTGACGGCCAGCACCACCCCGAGCGCACCGATCACGGCCAGCGCGCCCAGCACCCAGAAGGTGACCGCCTCGCCGGTGGATGTGCGGACGATGGTGTCCTGGGAATAGCTGGAGGCCAGCGTGGCGGCGACGGCGTGGCCGGCGAAGGCACTCACCGCGGCTCCCCGGCCCGCTGGGCCTCCCGCAGCCCGTGCGCGGTCACATTGCCCAGGTAGTAGTCCTTATCGGTGGCGCCGGGGGCGCGGGGATGCGGCGGCGCGGTCATCTCGGGCAGCAGCGGGGCCAGCAGCCGATCCTTCTCGTAGATCAGGTCGGCGCGGTTGTCGTCGGCCATCTCGTAGTCGTTGGTCATCGTCAGCGCCCGGGTCGGGCAGGCCTCGACGCACAGCCCGCAGCCGATGCAGCGCAGGTAGTTGATCTGGTACACCCGGCCGTAGCGTTCCCCGGGCGAATACCGCAGTTCCTCGGTGTTGTCGGCGCCCTCGACGTAGATCGCGTCGGCCGGGCAGGCCCACGCGCACAGCTCGCAGCCGATGCACTTCTCCAGCCCGTCGGGGTAACGGTTGAGCTGGTGACGGCCGTGGTAGCGCGGCGCGACCGGGCCCGGCTTCTCCGGATACTCCTCGGTGACATGCTTTTTGAACATCGACGCGAACGTCACGCCGAATCCGGCGACCGCGTCCAAGAATTTAGCCACGTGCTTTCTCCTTACTCGCGGCCGCCAGCGCTTTCGCCGGCAGCGGCGGTGTCGGGAATACCGGGGTGGAATCCGGCGCGGTGGGCAGCTGCTTGGCCTGGCGGCGCAGCTGCCGTCGCAGCGCGCGAATATGCGGCGTGGTGAACGGTTTTCGCAGCGAGAGCACCAGGGCGGCGGCGAACACGATGCTGGAGATCACCAGGATCGGCGTCCAGTGCGCGTACCCCTGGTTCTGCAGCGTGCGGATCACCGCCGCGATCAGCACCCACACCAACGAGGCGGGGATCAGCAGCTTCCAGCCCAGCCCCATGAACTGGTCGTAGCGCAGCCGCGGCAGGCTGGCCCGCAGCCAGAAGTAGATGAACAGGAAGGTCCACATCTTCGCGGTGAACCACAGCACCGGCCACCAGCCGGTGTTGGCGCCCGCCCACATGTTCAGCGGCCACGGCGCATGCCAGCCGCCGAAGAACAACGCGGTGGCCAGTGACGACACCGTCATCATGTTGACGTACTCGGCCAGCATGAACATGGCGAACTTCAGCGACGAGTACTCGGTGTGGAACCCGGCGACCAGCTCGCCCTCGGCCTCGGGCAAATCGAAAGGCGCCCGGTTGGTTTCACCGACCATCGAGATCAGGTAGATCACGAACGACGGCAGCAGCAGGAACACGAACCAGACCCGGTCCTGGGCGGCCACGATCTGCGAGGTGGACATGGAGCCGGCGTAGAGGAACACCGCCGCGAACGACAATCCCATCGCCACCTCGTAGGAGATCACCTGCGCGGTGGAGCGCACCCCGCCCAGCAGCGGGTAGGTGGAGCCGGATGCCCAGCCGCCCAACACGATTCCGTACACCCCGATCGCCGACAGGCCCAGGATGAACAGCACCGCGACCGGCAGGTCGGTGAGCTGAAGCGGGGTGCGGTGGCCGAACACCGACACCACCGGGCCGAACGGGATGAACGCGAACGCGGTGAAGGCGGGGATGGTCGAGATGACCGGCGCCGCGAAGTAGACGAATTTGTCGACGCCGCCCGGGGTGATGGTTTCCTTGAGCGCCAACTTGATTCCGTCGGCCAGGCTCTGCAGCACACCCCACGGGCCCACCCGGTTGGGGCCGGGCCGCAGCTGCATCCAGCCGAGGATCTTGCGTTCGAGCAGGATCGCGACCAGCACGTTGAGCATGAGGAACACGAAGATGGCCAGCGCCTTGCCCAGCACCAGCCACCAGGGGTCGTGCCCGAAGGCGGTCAGGGGGGTCGTCACGAGCCAACTCCAATCCGCACCGTGGCGCCGACGGTGACGCCGAGCTGGCGGTGTACCGCCGAGCCGGAGGAGTTCAGCGGCAGCCAGACCACCCGGTCGGGCATGTCGGTGATCACCAGCGGCAGGCTGATCGATCCGCGCGGCGTGCTCACGGTGACCGCATCGCCGTCGGCGGCGCCGATCTCGGCGGCGGTGTCGGCCGACAGCCGCAGCACGGGCTTGCGCGCCGTGCCGGCCAGATGCGGTTCGCCGTCCTGCATGCGACCGTTGTCCAGCAGCATCCGCCAACCGGTCAGCACCGCTTCACCCGCCCCGGGCGGCGTCGGCTCGGCGGCCGCGACGTCCGGGCCGGCCGCGCGTTTGCCCTCCCAGTAGGGCAGCGCGGCGTATTCGGTGCGGATCTCCTCGACGGTCGCCGTCCCCAGGTAGACGCCCAACTCGTCGGCCAAAGTGTCGAGCACCTGGTGATCGGATTGGCCGGCCTGCGTCATGCTGCCGCGCAGCGCGGCCTGGAACGGGCGGAATCGGCCCTCCCAGTTGACGAAGGCGCCCGCCTTCTGGGTGGTCGGCGCGACCGGGAACACCACGTCGGCGCGCTGCGTGACGGCGCTGTGCCGCAGCTCCAGGCTGACCACGAAGCCCACCCCGTCCAGCGCCGCCAGCACCGCCTGCGGATCGGCGAAGTCGTCCGGGTCCACACCGCCGACCAGCAGTGCGCCCAGCGTGCCGTCGGCGGCGGCAGCCAGCATCTCCTGCACGTCACGCCCAGGGCCGCAAGGCAATTCGGACACGTTCCAGGCCGACGCGATCTGCGCGCGGGCGTCGTCGTCAGCGACGGGCCGGCCGCCCGGCAGCAGCCCGGGCAGCGCCCCGGCCTCCAGGGCGCCGCGATCGCCGGCGCGCCGCGGAACCCAGACCAGCCGGGCGCCGGTGGTGTCGGCCAGCCGGGCGGCGGCGGACAGTCCGCCCGGCGCCGTGGCCAGCCGTTCGCCGACCATGATGACCGCGCCCGGGGTGGACAGCAGGTCACCCACTTCGCCGGTGGCCAGCCGGTCCAACGCCGAGGCCTCGGCGCCGGGCGCGGTTTTGATCAGCCGACCCGACATCTTGGTCAGCGAGCGGGTGGCGAACGGCGCCACCGCGTACACCGGCACCCCGTGCTTGCGGGCCGCCTTGCGCAGCCGCAGGAACACGATCGGCGACTCGTCTTCGGGCTCGAACCCGGCCAGCAGCACCACCGGTGCGGACTCCAGGTCGGAGTAGCTGACGGTGATCGGCCGGCCGGCGATCCGGGCGGCCAGAAAGTCGGTCTCCTCGGCCGAGCTCGGCCGGGCCCGAAAGTCGATGTCGTTGCTGCCCAACACGATTCGGGCGAATTTCGAGTACGCGTAGGCGTCCTCCCAGGTGGCCCGACCGCCGACCAGCACCCCGGTGTTGCCCAGCGCGGATTCCAACCCCCGGGTCGCGGCGGCGATCGCGTGCGACCAGGAGGCCGGTTGCAGCGAACCGTCGGCGTCGCGGACCAGGGGAGTGGTGATCACGTCGGGCTGGGTGGCGTAGCTGAACGCCCACCGGCCCTTGTCGCAGTTCCACTCCTCGTTGACCTCCGGGTCGTCGCCGGCCAGTCGGCGCAGCACCTTGCCGCGGCGGTGGTCGGTGCGCTGGGCGCACCCGGACGCGCAGTGCTCGCAGACGCTGGGGCTGGACACCAGGTCGAAGGGGCGGGCCCGGAACCGGTAGGCGGTGCCGGTGAGCGCCCCCACCGGGCAGATCTGCACGGTGTTGCCCGAGAAGTAGGAGTCGAACGGTTCGTTGGCGTAGATGCCGACCTGCTGCAGCGCGCCGCGCTCCTGCATGTCGATGAACGGGTCGCCGGCGATCTGCTCGGAGAACCGGGTGCAGCGGGCGCACAGGATGCAGCGCTCCCGGTCCAGCAGCACCTGCGCGGAGATGTTGATCGGCTTGGCGAAGGTGCGCTTGACGTCGGTGAAGCGAGAATCGCTGCGGCCGTTGGACATTGCCTGGTTCTGCAGCGGGCATTCGCCGCCCTTGTCGCACATCGGGCAGTCCAGCGGATGGTTGATCAGCAGCAGCTCCATCACGCCGTGCTGGGCCTTGTCGGCGGCCTCGGAGGTGAGCTGGGTGCGCACCACCATGTCGTCGGTCGCGACCGTGGTGCACGAGGCCATCGGCTTGCGCTGCCCCTCGACCTCGACCAGGCACTGCCGGCACGCCCCGACCGGCTCCAGCAGCGGGTGGTCGCAGAACCGGGGGATCTGGATGCCCATCAACTCGGCCGCGCGGATCACCAGAGTCCCCTTGGGGACGCTGATCTCGTTGCCGTCGATGCTCAGCGTCACCATCTCCGGCTGGGTCACGCGGCCTTCGGTGTCCGCAGTTTGGGTCACGAGTCGCTCCCGTTCGGTGTCAGCATGGAGTCTCGCGGGTCGAACGGGCATCTGCCGTTCTCGACGTGGGCGACGTACTCGTCGCGGAAGTACTTGATCGACGACATCACCGGGCTGGCGGCGCCATCGCCCAACGCGCAGAACGACTTTCCCAGGATGGTGTCGGAGATGTCCAGCAGCTTGTCGATGTCCTCGGCCGTGCCCTTACCGGTCTCCAGCCGTTCGTAGATCTGGTCGAGCCAGAACGTGCCCTCGCGGCACGGCGTGCACTTGCCGCACGACTCGTGCTTGTAGAAGTAGGTCCAGCGGCGCACCGCACGCACCACGCAGGTGGTCTCGTCGAAGATCTCCAGCGCCTTGGTGCCCAGCATCGAGCCGACCCCGCCCACGCCCTCGTAATCCAGTGGCACGTCGAGGTGTTCGTCGGTCAGCAGCGGGGTCGACGAGCCGCCGGGGGTCCAGAACTTGAGCCGGTGCCCGGCCCGCACCCCGCCGGCGTAATCGAGCAACTCGCGCAACGTGATTCCCAGCGGCGCCTCGTACTGGCCGGGCCGGGTGACGTGGCCGGACAGCGAATACAGCGTGAAACCCGGCGATTTCTCGCTGCCCATCGAGCGGAACCAGTCCACGCCGTTGCCGATGATGGACGGCACGCTGGCGATGGTCTCGACGTTGTTGATCACCGTGGGGCAGCCGTACAGCCCGGCCACCGCCGGGAACGGCGGCCGTAGCCGGGGCTGGCCGCGGCGGCCCTCCAGCGAGTCCAGCAGCGCGGTCTCCTCGCCGCAGATGTAGGCGCCGGCGCCGGCGTGCACCACCAGCTCCAGATCGAAGCCCGAGCCGTCGATGTCGCGGCCCAGATAGCCGGCGGCGTAGGCCTCGGCGACGGCGTTCTGCAGCCGGCGCAGCACCGGCAGCACCTCGCCGCGCACATAGATGAACGCGTGGTTGGCCCGGATCGCATACGCCGCGATGATCACCCCCTCGATCAGGACGTGCGGGGTGGCCAGCATCAACGGAATGTCTTTGCACGTACCGGGTTCCGACTCGTCGGCGTTGACCACCAGGTAGTGCGGCTTGGCGGCCGCGCCGGTGTCGCCCTGCGGGATGAACGACCACTTGGTGCCGGTCGAGAAGCCCGCGCCGCCGCGCCCGCGCAGCCCGGAGTCCTTGACCATCCCGATGACCGCGTCGGGCTCCATCGCCAGCGCCTTCTTCATCGCCGCGTACCCGCCGTGCCGGTGGTACGTCTGCAGCGTCCACGACTCGGGATCGTCCCAGAAGCGGCTGATCACCGGCGTCAGCGGCGTCGCCTGCGGGGCCCCGGAGGCCTCCGAAGTCTCCGAAGTCGTTGTCATTGCTGGCCTTCCGGCGGGTACGGTGCCTGCATGCCGTGTTCCTTGGCGACCTTCAGCCCGGCCAGGGTCGCCGCGCCGGCGCCGCCCTGCCCCTGGTCGGGGCGCTCGTCGGGCAGCCCGGCCAGGATGCGCGAGGTCTCCCGGAAGACGCACAGCGGCGCGCCGCGGGTGGGGTGCCGGGGCTTACCGGCGCGCAGCGAGTCGACGAGTTCGCGCGCCGACTCGGGTGTCTGATTGTCGAAGAACTCCCAGTTGACCATCACCACCGGCGCGTAGTCGCAGGCCGCGTTGCATTCGATGTGTTGCAGCGTGACCGACCCGTCGGGCGTGGTCTCGTCGTTGCCGATGCCCAGATGTTCCTTCAGCGCATCGAAGATGGCGTCGCCACCCATGATGGCGCACAACGTGTTTGTGCACACCCCGACGAGGTAGTCACCGGTCGGCCCACGCCGGTACATGGTGTAGAAGCTGGCCACCGCCGACACCTCGGCCCCGGTCAAACCCAGCTGCTCGCCGCAGAACTCCAGCCCCGCCGGGGTCAGGTAGGAGTCCTGCGACTGGACCAGGTGCAGCAGCGGCAGCAGCGCCGAGCGTTTGTCGGGGTAGCGGCCCATGATCTCCTTGGCGTCGACCTCGAGCCGGGCCCGCACCTCGGGCGGGTAGGACGTGGGCGCGCCCTCGACCACGAACGCGTTGGGCTCGTCGGGCGGCGGGCCGAGCCGGAGGAACACCGGCTGCCCCTGTGGGCCGGTCATCGGTCCACCCCGCCCATCACCGGGTCGATGCTGGCGACCGCGGTGATCAGGTCGGCGACCATGCCGCCCTCGCACATCGCGGCGACGGACTGCAGATTGGTGAACGACGGGTCGCGGTAGTGCACCCGGTAGGGGCGGGTGCCGCCGTCGCTGACCATGTGCACGCCGAGCTCGCCGCGCGGCGATTCGACCGCCGTGTACACCTGGCCCGGCGGGACCCGGATGCCCTCGGTGACCAGCTTGAAGTGGTGGATCAGGGCCTCCATCGAGCCGCCCATGATCTTGGCGATGTGCTCCGGCGAGTTACCCAGGCCGTCCGGGCCGACCTTCAAATCGGCGGGCCAGGCGATCTTTCCGTTCTCGACCATGATGGGGCCCGGCTGCAACTTGTCCAGACATTGCTCGACGATCTTGATCGACTCCCACATCTCCTTGACGCGAATCATGTAGCGCCCGTAAGCATCACACGTGTCGGCGGTGATCACGTCGAATTCGTAGTTTTCATAACCGCAGTACGGTTCGCTCTTGCGCAGATCGTGCGGCAGCCCGGTGGCGCGCAGGATCGGCCCCGTGATGCCCAGCGCCATGCAGCCGGTCAGGTCCAGGTAGCCGATGTCCTGGGTGCGGGCCTTCCAGATGGCGTTCTCGTTGAGCAGGTCGCCCATTTCGCGCAGCGGTTGGCGCAACTGGTCGAGCGCCTGGGCGATTTCGGTTTTCGCATTCGGCGGCAGGTCCTGGGCCACGCCGCCGGGCCGAATGTAGGCGCTGTTCATCCGCAGCCCGGTGATCGACTCGAACAGGGTGAGCACGATTTCGCGGCCGCGGAAGCCGACGAACATCGGCGTCATCGCGCCCAGCTCCATGCCGCCGGTGGCCAGGGCCACCAGATGCGAGGAGATCCGGTTGAGCTCCATCATCATCACCCGGATGACGTTGACCCGCTCCGGTATCTGGTCGGTGATGCCGAGCAGCTTCTCCACGCCCAGGCAGTAGGCGGTCTCGTTGAAAAACGGTGAGAGATAATCCATTCGGGTCACGAACGTGACACCCTGGGTCCAGTACCGGTATTCGAGGTTCTTTTCGATGCCGGTGTGCAGGTAGCCGATTCCGCAACGCGCCTCGGTGACCGTTTCGCCCTCGATCTCCAGGATCAGCCGCAGCACCCCGTGGGTGGACGGGTGCTGGGGTCCCATGTTGACGACGATGCGTTCGCCGGGGTCGGCGCTGCGGGCGGCCTCGACGACCTTGTCCCAGTCCTGGCCGCCCGCGACCACGAGGGTCTCGCCGGCGCCGTCGTGCGTCGATTCGGTGGTGGTGCTCATCAGTTGTACGCTCTCCGCTCGTCGGGCGGGGGTATCTGTGCGCCTTTGTATTCGACCGGGATCCCGCCGAGCGGGTAGTCCTTGCGCTGCGGATGCCCGTGCCAGTCGTCCGGCATCTCGATGCGGGTCAGCGACGGGTGCCCGTCGAAGATGATGCCGAAGAAGTCGTAGGTCTCGCGCTCGTGCCAGTCGGTGGTCGGATAGATCCGGTAAAGCGACGGGATGTGCGGATCCCCGTCGGGCACAGCCACTTCCAGGCGGACGCGGCGGTTGTGCGTGATGGACTGCAGCGGATAGACGGCGTGCAGTTCGCGACCCGTCTCGTGCGGGTAGTGCACGCCGCTGACGCCCAGGCACATCTCGAAACGCAGCCGCGGGTCGTCGCGAAGGTGCTGGGCCACGTGCGGCAGTGCGGCCCGGTCGACGTGCAGGGTGAGCTCGTCGCGGTACACCACGACCTTCTCGATTGCCTGGTGGAATTCGATGCCGTTGCTCTGCAACGACTCGGTCAACGTGTCGACGACGTCGTCGAAGTAGCTGCCGTAGGGTCGCGGGCTGCTGCCGGGCAGGGTGACCGTGCGCACCAGCCGCCCGTAGCCGGACGTGTCGCCGGTGCCGGCGGCCCCGAACATGCCGCGACGAACGTCGATCACCTCGTCGTCGCCCTGGGCTATCGCCTCGCGGGGGTCCTGGTCGGGCGAGCTCATCGCAGCAGTCCGCGCATCTCGATGGTGGGCCGGGCCGACAGCGCCGCCTGCTCGGCTTCGGCGATGGCGGTTTCCCGGTTGACGCCCAGCGGCATCTGTTGAATCTTCTCGTGCAGCTTGAGGATTGCGTACAACAGCATTTCCGGGCGCGGGGGGCAGCCGGGCAGGTAGATGTCCACCGGGACGACGTGGTCGACGCCCTGCACGATCGCGTAGTTGTTGAACATCCCGCCGGATGACGCGCACACCCCCATGGCCAGCACCCATTTCGGCTCGGCCATCTGGTCGTAGATCTGGCGCAGCACCGGGGCCATCTTCTGGCTCACCCGACCGGCGACGATCATCAGGTCGGCCTGGCGGGGAGTGGCCGAGAACCGCTCCATGCCGAACCGCGCGATGTCGAATCTTGGCCCGGCGGTTGCCATCATCTCGATGGCACAGCAGGCCAACCCGAACGTCGCCGGCCACAGCGAGTTCTTGCGGACGTAGCCGGCGACCTTCTCGACCGTCGACAACAGGATCCCGCCGGGCAGCTGTTCCTCAAGACCCACGCTTACCTCAATCCCCTCTCGGCCCTCAGTCCCACGTCAGGCCGCCGCGGCGCCACACGTAGGCGTAGGCCACGAAAACCGTGAGCATGAAGACCACCATCTCGATCAGAGCAAAGGTGCCCAGCGCGTCGTAGCTGACCGCCCACGGGTACAGGAACACGATTTCGATGTCGAAGACGATGAACAGCATCGCGGTCAGGTAGTACTTCACCGGAAACCGCTGTCCGGCCGTGGCGCGCGGGCCGCTCACCGAGGTTTCGGTGGGCTCGATGCCGCACTCGTAGGCCGCCATCTTCGACTTGTTGAAACGTGACGGGCCGGCCAGGCTCGCGATCACCACCGAGCCCACGGCAAAGGCGGTGGCGATCGCCCCCAGCACCAGGATGGGTATGTAGACGTTCAACTCGCTCCATGATCCGTCGTGCGAGCCGCCTGCAGCGGCCAGGCGGTAACCGGGCTGCTGTGACGAACCCGGTTTCGGGACCGTCACAGTGATCTTCAACATAGCGTCGCGGCGCGCGGCGCGCTTGCCCGGGGTGGGCGTTTTGCAGTATTGACGCCGCCGTGCTCGCGCTGTCCAGCGTAAAGTCAGGGGGCGACGGCCGGGAGCTTGCCCCGGCGGCAACGAGGACGCGTGGATCCGGTCAGCGAACCGGGGTGCGCAACAGGTTCAGCACCGTGCGGCCCAGCAGGATGGGGTCGATCGGATGCGGCACCGCGGCTTCGGCGCGCGACCAGGACGCCAGCCAGGCATCGTCGGGCCGCCCGGTCAGCACCACCAGCGGCGGGCACGCGTCGAGTTCGTCCTTGAGCTGTTTGGCGATTCCCATGCCGCCGGTCGGGGTGGCCTCGCCGTCCAGGATGGCCAGGTCGATGCCGCCCTGGTCCATCGTCTTGACCACCATCGGGCCGGTGGCCACCTCCACGTAGCTCAGCTCGGGCAGGTCGGGATGCAGGTGCCTGCCCAGTGCCCGCATCACCCGTTCCCGGGTCTGGGCGTTGCTGCTGTAGACGAGGATCCGCAGGGCGACGCTGGATTGGGGCGTGGAGTCCGACACGCTGCAGATGCTACTGGTGCCGCAGTGGGTTTATCGGGGTGCCCGCAAATCTATTGCGAATCTATTGCGAATCTCGGACGAAGATGACGTCGGCCGCGGCCGTCGCGGTGCGGCCGATCATGCCGAACCGGTTCCAGCCCAGGTCGAATCGGGCGCGATCGAGCGTGGTTTCGCCGGTGATCCGGATCGAGCCGTCGTCGAGCTCGAGGATCGTGACGGGCAGCGGCAGTTGTGCGCTGACGCCCTTGACGGTGAAGTCGGTGCGCAGGTCGGCGTTTTTGCCCTTGGTAGGCTGCAGCCCGGTGACCACCACGCTGATCTTCTCGAAGCGTTCGACGTCGAAGAAGTCGGGCGAGCGCAGGTGCTGGTCGCGGCGGCCGATCCCGGTGTCCAGCGATGCGGCCCGGATGTCGACGCGCCCGAAAACCGCTCCCTTGCCGGTCAGTTGGCCGTCACCGGTGAAGTCGGTGAAGCGGCCCCGGACGGTCAGCAGCCCCCACATGTTCTTGATGCTGAAAGTGATGGCCGAGCGGTCCGGCACCAGGTTCCACACGCCGGCCATCTCCGGATCGTGCAGCAGTGTCTCCAAGGTCGTCATCGATCACCCCCAACTGTCGTGGCGAATCTAGCGCCTATCACATCAGCGGCGCGATCCCGGCGGGATCGAAGTATTCGTCGATGCGCTCGATCATGCCGTGCGCGCCCACCCTGATCACGATGCACACCCGCAGCGAGATCGCTTGCCCGCCATGCCCGGTGGCGTGCAAGACGTGCTGCTGGACGAAGCCGCCGTCGAACAGCTGCCGGTCCAGGATCTGGTAGCGGCGCCGGGCGGTCGCGCCGATGAACCAGTCGATCACCCGCACGGCGCGGGCCTTGTCGTCGTCGCGGCGGGAGCCGACCCGCCACACCGCGATGTCGTCGCTCCACATCGCCGCGACCGCGGTCACGTCACCGCGCTCGATGGCGGCGAACAGCCGGTCGGCCGTGTCGACGACGGTTTTCGCACCGCTGGCGGTCATGGCCCCCGCTCCCCTCCGATCTGTTTGCTATTCGTTGTCGTAGCCGGGATGGGCGACGGCCAACCGGCGTCGCACCAGCGCGCGCAGGCAGGCGATGACGTCGTCGGCCCGCGCGTCCATCTCCCCGGCGCGTATCGCGGCGGCGAGCTGCTCCTCCTCGGCGAAACCCAAGGCGGCCAGGGCGGCACGCGATTCCGCTTCGCTCTCGTCGAGCAGTTCGCGCTCGACGATGCGCAACGCGTTGGCGGCCACCCGGGCGTGGAAGTTGACCTGCCCCTCGGTCGCCGCGCGCACGTCGGTCTCCAGGAATTCGGCCACGGCGGCGACGAGTTCGGCGGCCAGCGGGCGGCCATAGGGGCCGATCATCAGGCGGCCCCTTCGAGCAGGTTGAGCAGATCCCACTCGGTCTCGCAGACGCGCCGGCCGATGGTGGCCAGCTCGACCGAGCGGTGCAGGCCGCTCAGGTGCCGCTCCGCCTGGTAGCGGCAGATCACCCCCCAGCGCAGCGTGGCCAGCACCAGCCACCAGTGGAACGCCGCCCGGTCCACGGTCGTCGCGCTGGCCTGCTCGTAGGCACGCAGGAAGCTCTCGATGCTGCCCAGGCCGCCGGCGCCGAGGCCGGCCGGGGCGCCGAATCGCCAGGCGCGGATGCAGAACCAGGCCAGGTCCTCATACGCCTGGCCGACATGCACCAGCTCCCAATCCAGCACCGCGGCAAGCTGGGCGCCGTCGACGATGAGATTGCCCATCCGGAAGTCGCCGTGCACCAACACCGCCGGCGCCGCCCGGGGCCGGCGGGCGGCCAGCCAGCGAAACGCCCATTCGAAGGTGGCGGTGGTGTCGCCCATGTCGTCGAGGCGTTGCCGCCATTCGGCGAGTTGGTCCTGGCGCCTCAGGCCCGGGTCCTCGATCCGGTCTATCTCGGCGCGGTGGATGGCGGCCACCGCGTGCGCGCATTGCCCGAGCAGGTGGGCCCGGGCCGCGTGGCCGTCGGTGGCGTCGAGCCGGCGCTGGATGCGCCGCGCGATGGTCTCGCCCTTGATCTCGTCACAGATCAGGAACGGATTGCCCAGTGCGGCAGGCGAATTGTCGGCGACCAGGATGTGGGGGACCGGGGCGCCGGCGGCCGCGGCGGCGGCTTGCGCCTGGGCTTCGAGCTCCATGCCGGCGTGCACGTCGTCGGGCGGGCCGGTGCGCAGGATCAGCGGGCGGCGCCGCCCGCCGGTGACGGCGTCGAACGCCCAGGTGGTTCTGCTGGCCCCGCCGGTGAGCGTGCGCAGCTGCTCGACGGCGGTGCCGGCGCCGAGCGCGGTGGCCAGCACCCCTTCCAGTTTGGGGCGCAGTTCGGCCGCGTCGCTGTCCATCACTTCTTGCCGAATTTGAACAGCCGCTGCGCCACCCGGCGGATCTGGATCTCCTCGGCGCCCTCGGTGATCCGGTAGCGGCGGTGATGGCGGTAGATGTGCTCGAACGGTTCGTGCCGGCTGTAGCCGAGGCCGCCGAAGATCTGCATGGCCCGGTCGGCGGCGTCGCAGACCAGCCGGTTGGCCCGGTAGTTGGCCATCGACACCTTGTCGGATACCTCCATGTGGTGGTCGCGGTCCAGGTGCCAGGCCGCGTACTGCACGAGCAGCCGCACCATCTGGGCTTCGGTCTGCAGTTCGGCCAGCGGCCATTGCACGGCCTGGTTGACCGACAGCGGTTTGCCGAACACCGTTCGGCTGCCGGCGTATTCGGCGGCCCGGTCGATGCAGTACTGGGCGGCACCCAGGCTGCTGGCCGCTTGCCGAATCCTGTTCTCGTGCAGGAAGGTTTGCGCGACTTCGAGTCCGCGGTCCACCTCACCGAGCACCGCGTCGGCGGGCACCCGGACATCGGTCAGCTCGACCTCGCCGTGGTCGGTGGGCATGTTGAACGTCCACCAGTAGTAGGGCACCGTGAATCCGGGTGCGTCGGTCGGCACCAGGAACGCGGTGATGCCCACCGCGGTCCCGGGCTCACCGGAGGTGCGGGCGAAGATCAGGTCGTGGGTGGCGCGGTGCACGCCGGTGTTGAATCGCTTGGCGCCGTTGATCACCCAGCCGTCACCGTCGCGTTCGGCGCGGGTCTGAAGCCAGGTGGCGTCCGAGCCGTGCTGCGGCTCGGTCAGGCCGAACGCCATGGAACGTTCCCCGGTGATCAGCGCCTGCGACCACTCCCGGCGCTGTTCGTCGGTGCCGAACCGCTCCATCATGATCACCTGCGGGAAGTTCCCGACGATCGACGACTCGTTCTGCAGGTCGTTGTGCAGGCCAAGACCCTTGTGCGCCAGGTGTTCCCGAATGACCGCCATGTCGACGTTGCTGCCGTCGCGACCCCCCAGCGACGCGGGCAATCCGTACCGCAGCCAGCCCGCCCGGTCGGCCCGCCGCCGCATCTCGGCCAGCAGGTCCTCCCATTCGCGGGTGGGGATCCCGTCGTTGTCCCAATCGGTGCGGGCATGCTCGCGGCGCTGGTCGAAATACTGGATGTGCTCGCGCTCCAGCGGTTTGATCTCGTCCTCGATGAACGCGTCCATCGCGGCGAGCACGCCCGGAAGGTGTTCGGGCAGGGTGAAATCCACAGCTGTCTCCTTACACGCCGTAGAGGGTTTTCTTCCAGATCGTCGAGAGGGTGGCGATGGCGTCCTCGTCGCTGATCTCGATACCCAGACCGGACGGGCCGACGAACACGGTGGTGAAGTTCTCGAACAGCAGCGCGATGGCCGCCGCGGTGTGCTGGGGGTGCAGCTCGGTGCCGTAACCCTGCTCCTGGGCGCGGCGCACCGACGCCGCCACCAGATCGATGCCGAAGCGCCGGAATTCGTTCTGCACCGCCGCGAACCGCTGCTGGGTGGCGGCCAGCTGGGCCACCGCGATCATGATGCCGATGTTCTGTTTGAACATGTTCCAGTAGCCGGTGACCACCGCGGTGAAGAAGGCGTCGTCGTCGGGGGAGTCCGGCAGGTGGACGCTGAGCCCCGAGGGCGTGACCACCTCGTGCAGGAAGGACTCCGCGAGCGCGGCCAGCAGGTCTTCCTTGTCGGCGAAATACCGGTAGAATACCGCCGGGGATTTCCCGGCCGCCGACGTGATGTCGGCCAGCGTGGTGCCGTGAAAACCCCGCTCGGCGAACAGCTTGCGGGCGGCCTGCTCGATGGCCTGCCTGGTCTGGCGGCCCTTGGCGGTCAGCAGTTCGGCAGGCATCAGGGACCCCGCTGTCAACTTCTCCGCCGGTCCCCGGCGCGCAGCAGGGCACTGGGAAGGTCATGCCCCACAAGTGTTTTCGCGACACCGGCGGCGGCGATGGCGGCCTGCAGGTCGACATCCACGTCGAATCCGCTGTCGGTGAGCAGGTACACCAGGTCTTCGGTGGCGATGTTGCCGGTGGCCCCGGGCGCGAACGGGCAGCCACCCAGCCCGCCGACCGACGCGTCCAGCCGGGTGACCCCGGCGCCGACCGCCGCGTACGCGCTGGCCAGCCCGCAGCCGCGGGTGTTGTGGAAATGACCGCCGAGCGGCATGTCCCCGATCACCGGAAGCAGTTGCGCGATCAGCGAACTCACCCGGCCGGGGGTCGCCGTGCCGATGGTGTCGGCGATCGACAGCCGGTCGGCCCCGCGGTCGCGGGCCGCGGCGGCGATGTCGAGCACCCGCTGCGGGGGAGTGGGGCCTTCGAACGGTGAGTCCCACGCGGTGGCGATGACGACTTCGACGGTGACCGGCGGGCCCGGGCCGTCGTGGGCGATGGCGACGATGTCGCCGATCTGTTCGGTGGCCTCGGCGCTGGTGCGCCCGACGTTGGCCGCGCTGAACGTGTCGTCGGCGGCCACCACGTATTCGATGGCGCGCAACCCCGCGGCCACCGCCCGCCTGGCGCCGTTGGGACTGGCGACCAGGGCGGAGAATTCGATGTCTGGGTAGTCGGCCAGGTGGGCGGCCAGGTCGGCGGCGTCGGCCATCGACGGCACCTTGGACGGGGAGACGAACGCGGTGGCCTCGACCTCGCGCACCCCGGTGGCCGCCACCGCGGCCAGCAGTTCGAGCTTGGCGGACAACGGGATCGGCGCCTCGATCTGCAGGCCGTCGCGCAGCGCCACCTCGCGGATGGCCACATGTGTGCTCACAGCACCTCCTGTGCCCGCAGCTCCTCGAGTTCCTCGGCGGTCTTGCCCAGCAGCCCGCGGTACACCTCGTCGTTGTGCTGGCCCGGCCGCGCCGGACCCGCGTTGCGCACCCGGCCCGGCGATTCCGAGAGCACCGGCACGATGCCCGGGCCCAGCACGTTGCGCCGCAGCCGCTCGTCGTAATGCTCGACCAGCATGTCGCGGGCCCGCAGCTGCGGGTCGTTGACGACCTCGGCGACCGTGTTGATCGGTCCGGCGATCACGCCTGCGGCGGAAAGGGTTTCGATGATCTCGTCAGGCTGGCGCTGTGCGGCCCACTCGCCGATGATCCCGTCGAGTTCGTCCTGGTTGCGGCCGCGCGCGACGTGGGTGGCGAACCGTTCGTCGGTGGCCAGCTCGGCGCGGCCCATCGCCTTGCACAGCCGGGCGAACACGGTGTCCTGGTTGGCGGCGATCACCACCCACGAGCCGTCGGCGCTGCGGTAGATGTTGGACGGGGCGATGCCCTCGAGCCGGGTGCCCGACGGCCCGCGCACCACCCCGCCGACGTCGTAATCCGGGATCGTGGATTCCTGTACGGCCAAACAGGATTCGGTCAGCGCGACGTCGACCACCTGGCCGCGGCCGGTGACGCTGCGGCGGTACAACGCGGCCAGCGCGCCCTGGGCGCCGAACATGCCGGCCAGGCTGTCGCCGAGCGACAGCGCCAGCCGGGGCGGCGGGCCGCCGGGAAAGCCGTTGAGGTGGCGCAGTCCGCTGGCCGCCTCGGCGACCGAGGCGTACCCGGCCTTGGCGGCGTCGGGTCCGGTCTGCCCGTAGCCGGACACCCGGACCAGGATGATGCCGGGGTTGCGTTCGCACAGCACGTCATAGCCCAGGTTCCACTTCTCCAGCGTGCCCGGACGGAAGTTCTCCACCACGATGTCGGACTTCTCGACGAGCTCGCAGAACAGCTCGCGGCCGCGCGGGTGGCGCAGGTCGAGGGTGATCGCTCGTTTGTTGCGGGCGTGCACCGTCCAGAACACGTGGTGCCCGTCGACCTCGGCCTGTCCCCAGGTGCGCAGCGGGTCCGGCGCCCGGGGGAGCTCCACCTTGATCACGTCGGCGCCCATGTCGCCCAGCAGCCGGCCGGCGAACGGGCCGGCGATCAGGGTGCCCAGCTCGAGCACCCGGATGCCGTCCAGCGGTCCGGCCGCACCCGCAGCGCTCATGCCTTCTCCGCGAAGTCGTGCCGGACCAGCCAGTCGGTGACGATGCCGACCGCCGAGCGCAGCGCGTCGCGCTGGTCCGGTCCCGCGTAATAGTGTGTGGCGCCCGGGATTTCGTGCATCTCCTTGTCGTGGTGTCCGATCGCCTGGAACAGCCGCCGGGTGTGGCTGGGGGTGCAGGCGTCATCGGCCAGGTTACCGATCACCAGCGCCGGGATGGCGATGTCGGGCCCGCAGGCCAGCGCGTCGCCGCGGGCGTCGTCGTAGCTCCACTGCGACAGCCAGCCGCGCAGCGTGCAGAACCGCGCCAACCCGACGGGGCTCATGTTCACCACTCGAGGATCCCCCAGGTAGCACGTTCCCGGGGTGCGTTCGTTGGGATCGACGGTCGGGTCCAGCCAGCGCGGGTCGGCCATCGTGCCGTGCACGACGAACCCGAATTCGTCGTCGGGGCGGCCGGCGGCCTTCAACTCGGCCAGCTTGGCTTTGACCCACGCGGTGATGCGGCGGTTGCGCTCGATCTGGGCCTGCCGGTAGCGGTCCAGGAACTCCTGGCTGTAGGGCGGTTGGTTCGGGTTGTCGGAGTCGTACAGGTCCAGCTCGGGATCGCGCTTAGTGGGGTCGGATTCGTCGAGGATGGACGCGTCCAGCCACTCGGTCAGCGTGCCGTGCCTGCTGATGTGCGCGGCGAGCAGCATGATGCCGTCGGCGGGGATCAGGTCGAGCTTGGTCAGGTCCGGGCCGTCGCCGGACGGGCTGGACGTGATGGTCGGATTCTGCGCCTGCTGCTGGTAGAACACCGACAGCGAGCCGCCGCCGCTCCATCCGGCCAGCACTACCTTGGTGTAGCCGAGTCGCTTCTTGGCGTCTTTGATGCACTCGCCGAGATCCTCGACCACCTTCTCCATCAGCAGGGCCGAGTCGGTGCCGCGGAACCGGCTGTTGCAGTAGATGACGTGGTGGCCCGCGCGGGCCAGCGCATTGATCATCGGCAGGTAGGCGCCGCCGCCGATCGGGTGCATGAACACCAGCACGGTGTCGCTCGGCTTGTTCTTCGGCTTGAGCAGGTAGCTCTCCAGCACGGTGATCTCGGCCAGCCCGCCGTAGACATCCCGCACGCCCGAATTGTTCTGGAAGGCAACCAGGTAGGGGATGCGGTCGTATTCGTGTTTCATCAGTGCTGTCCTAGGTCGTGGGCCAGTACCTCCGCCGACGGCGTCAGCCGGCGGCGGGTGTCGACGGCGATCACCTGCCAGTCGACCCGGGCGTACTCGTCGAACTTACGGCGGGCCCGCTCCCGCGCCTTCTCCGGTGCGCCGTGGTGAACCCCTTGCGGCGCATGGGAAATCAGCCCGGGCGGCATCGGGATGCCGTAGAGCGAGCCGCCGTGGAAGAAGGCGATCTCGTCGTAGTCGACGTTGCGGTGATACCAGGGGGTGCGTTCGGTGCCGGGCACGCCCTCGGCCGGTTTGGGCAGAAAGTTCATCACGTACACGCCGGTGGCCTGCATGAACAGGTGCACCGTCGGCGGTAGGTGGACGCTGTCGGAGGTCACCACGTTGTAGTCGGCGATGTTGAAGGTGAACGCGAAGTTGTCACCGCGCCAGCCCTCGACGTCGAGCGGATTGTGTTGGTAGAGCAGCGTTGTCGGGCCGCCCTCATGCACCAGCCGGACCTCGTACTCGTCGCGGGCGGGATCGTCATCGAGTGCTTGCGGCTCGGGGATGGTGGCCTGCGACGGGTCGAACGGGAAGTGCCGCCCCAGCGGCCCGGGCGGCGGGACGCGGAACTCGTCGGTGGCCTCGATCATCAGCAGCGTGGTCTCGGCATCCGGAAGCTGGCGCCACGTCGTCGCCTTGGGCAGATACACCCAGTCGCCTTGGCGGTAGGGCATGGGCCCGAACTCGGTGTGCAGCAATCCGGCGCCGCCGTGGACGAAGCACAGCAGGTCGCCGTCGACGTGGCGGACGTAGAACGGCATCGGCTCGCTACGGCGCGACAGCGAGATGCGGCAGTCGGGGTTGGCGAACATCAGCAACGGCCCGCCCGTGGCGTCGGTGGCGTCGCTCGGTTTGAGTTCGGAGGTCAACACGTCGATGGGTCGCAGCGGACCCTGCACGCGGTAGGCGGTGGGGTCGTGGCGGCGGTACATGTTGGCGGTGCGGCCGGTGAAGCCGCCGCGGCCCAGCTCGTCGTCCTTGAGCCCGTCGAGGTCGGCGTGCAGCCGGCCCGGTGTTCGGCCTTTGCGCAGGTGAATAAAGGATTCCATGGTGGCTCCTCCGGTGGGGCCAAGCTCGGCGGCAAAAACTGAAAGTGACATTACTTTTTCTTTTGGGCGGGCACAAGGCCGCCCGGGTGCCGCCGGCCGCCGAGCGCCTAACCGCGCACGCGCAGCACGACCTTGCCCTTGGCGGTGCGGTTCTCCAGCGAGGCCACGGCCGCCGCGGCCTCGTCGAGCGGATAGACCACCGGCTCGGGCGGGGCCAGCTCACCGGAGGTGAGCAGTCGTTCGAGCCCGGCCCACTGCTCGGCCAGCGCGCCGGGATGGGTGCCCGTCCAGGCGCCCCAGCCGACGCCGACCACGTCGATGTTGTTGAGCAGCAACCGGTTTACCTTGACCGTGGGGATCTCGCCGCCGGTGAAGCCGACCACCAGCAGCCGCCCGCCGGGGGCCAGCGAGCGCAGCGAATCGGTGAACCGGTCGCCGCCGACCGGGTCGACGACGATGTCGACGCCGCGGCCGTGGGTCAGCTCCTTCACGGCGTCCTTGAAGCCGTCGGCCAGCACGACGTCCGTCGCGCCGGCCGCCGTGGCGATGTCGGCCTTGTCCGTCGTGCTGACCACGGCGATGGTGCGGGCGGCACCCAGCGCCGGCGCCAGTCGCAGCGCCGACGTGCCGATACCGCCGGCCGCGCCGTGCACCAGCACCGTCTCGCCGCGCTGCAGCCGGCCCCGCACGGTCAGCGCGCAGTACACCGTCAGGTCGTTGAACAGCAGGCCGGCGCCGGCCTCGAAGCTGACGTTGTCGGGCAGCTTGAACACCCGGTCGGGGGCCAGCACCGCCACCTCGGCCATGCCGCCGGACAGCATGGTGAGGCCGACGACCCGGTCGCCGGAACGCACGTGCGCGCCCTCGGGCGCGGACCGCACCACGCCGGCGATCTCGGCGCCGAGCACGAACGGCAACTCCGGCCGGTACTGGTAGAGGCCGCGGGTGAGCAGGGCGTCCGGGAAGGCCACCCCGGCCGCGTGCACGTCGACGACGACGCCGTCGCCGGCCGGTTCGTCGACGTCCGTCACCTCGATCGCGTCCGGACCGTCCAGTCGAGTCACTCGTGCAGCACGCATGGTCGAACAGCGTACTGCCGGCTCAAAAACCGTCGACGACCCGCACCACGGCCCGGCCGGAGGATTCGCCGGCGCGCTTGACTGTCGCCGAACGTGTACTCGCGGCGAGAAAACGGCCGATGTCTCGCGGTGGTTGCACGCTCGGCGTGCAACGCCGATAGCCCGGCCGCTACTTGAGTTCGGCCGACGACAGGCCCAGCAGGCGGCGGGCCACCACCAGCTGCTGGATCTGCTGGGTGCCCTCGAAGATGTCCAGGATCTTGGAGTCACGCGCCCACTTCTCCAGCAGTGACTGCTCGGAATAGCCTGCGGTGCCCGCCAATTCGACGGTCTTGAGGGTGACGTCGGTGGCCATCCGGCCCGCCTTGGCCTTGCTCATGGACGCTTCTTTGGAGTTGGGGATCTTGTTGTCGGCCTGCCACGCCGCCCGCAGCGACAGCAGATAGGCCGACTCCCAGTCGGCTTCCATCCGCAGGAACTCGGCCGCGGCCGCGCTCTGGACGTGCGCGGGTTTGTCGTAGGAGATCTCCACGCCGGCGTCGGTGAGGATCTTGCGGATCTCCTCCAGCGCGGCGCGGGCCACCCCGACGGCCATGGCGGCAACGATGGGCCGGGTGTTGTCGAAGGTCTCCATCACCCCCGAAAAGCCTTTGCCCTCTTCGATTTCCGGGTTGCCGAGCAGGTTTTCCTTGGGGATGCGGACGTTGTCGAACCGGATGGCCGCGGTGTCGGAACCCTTGATGCCGAGCTTTTTCTCGAGCCGCTCGACGGTGACGCCGGGATGGTCGCGCGGCACGATGAACGACTTGATCGCCGGGCGGCCCTTCGACTTGTCCAGCGTCGCCCACACCACGATGTGGGTGGCCCGCGAGCCGGCGGTGACGAAGATCTTCTCGCCGTTGATCACGTACTCGTCGCCGTCCAGGGTGGCGGTGGTCGACACCGCCGCCGAGTCCGATCCGAAGCCGGGCTCGGTGATGGCCATCGCCGCCCACACCTTGCCCAGCCGCTGCAGCTGCTCGTCGTTGGCGACCGCGGAGATGGCCGCGTTGCCCAACCCCTGGTAGGGCACCGAGAGCATCATCGCGAGGTCGCCCCAGCTGGCTTCCAGCGTCTGCAGCAGCGCGGCCATATTGGCGCCGTTGTGGTTCTTGTCCCGTTCTTCGTCCTCGCCGCCCAGCGCGTTCGCCCCGGCGAATTCGATTGACTCCGAAGCCCCTTCGAACAGGCTGATCAGCGTGTCCAGCTCGACCGGGTAGGCGTGTTCCTTCAGGTCGTACTTGCGCGCGATCGGGCGCATCAACTCCGCGGCGCCCTGATGCGTCTTTGTGGTCACCGCCTGCATTTTGCGGGGAAGTTCCAGATTGATTGCCATGATTGAACTTTCAGCTCGGTTCTTGCATTAACGACTCAGATGACCACGACGCCCTCGGCGACGCCGATGGCCCGCAGGTCGCGGTACCAGCGTTCGACCGGGTGCTCCTTGGTGTAGCCGTGGCCGCCGAGCAGCTGGACGCCGTCGGAGCCGATCTGCATGCCCTTGTCGGCGCCGAGCCGTTTGGCCAGCGCCGCCTCGCGGGCGAACGGCAGGCCCTGTTCGGCGCGCGCCGCGCCGCGCCAGGTGATCAGCCGCAGCCCGTCCAACTCGATGGCGATGTTGGCGCACATGAAGGCGACCGCCTGCCGGCGCGCGATCGGCTCACCGAAGGCCTCGCGTTCCTTCACGTAGGGCACCACATAGTCGAGCACCGCGTGCGACGTCCCGACGGTCAGTGCCGCCCAGCCCAGCCGGGACAGGGCGATCGCCTCGGAATAGTCGTCGTCGGTGGCCTCGTCCTCGCCGAGCCGGGCGCCCAGCGGCACCGTCACCCCGGACAGTTCGACGTGGCCCAGCTCCGCCGCCCGGATTCCCATGCTCGGATCCGCTTTCACGGTAAGGCCTTTCGTCGAGGATTCGACGATGAACAGGGCCGGCTTGCCGTCCAGCTGCGCGCCGACGATGAACAGCTCGGCGTCGGCGGCGGCGGGCACCAGGGACTTCACCCCGTCGAGGCGGTATCCGCTCGGGGTGCGCACCGCGCTGGTCTTCAGCCGGGTGGGGTCGAACAGCGGTTGCGGTTCGGCGATGGCCACGCAGGCCTGTGGCACGTTCTCGCCGGCGAACTCCGGCAGATAGGTGGCCTGCTGCTCGGCGCTGCCCCAGTGGGTCAGCGCGGAGGCGACGCCGCCCGGGGCCAGCAGCGGCAGCGCCAGGCCCATGTCGCCGTACGCCAGCGCCTCGGCGACCAGCACGTTGGTCACGCTGGAGCGGTGCGCGGCGATGCCGTCGAAGTCCTCGGGGATGTTGATCGCGGTGATGCCCAGCTCGGCGGCCTTGGCGATCAGGTCGCGCGGGTAGGTCGCCGCCTCGTCGGCGTCGTGGGCGGCGGGCCGCAACACCTCGGCGGCGAATTCGTCGAGGGTCTCGACGATCATCTTCTGCTCGTCGTCGGGGGTCAGGTCGAAGTAGTCCTTGCCGCTGGACTTGAGCCGGGTCGGCCCGCCGCGCAGGTTCTGTACCCGCTTGAACTGCCGGGACGTGGCGGCGCCGGTGGAGAAGATGGTCTTGGTGCCGTACCGCAAGCCCCGGTTGAGCGGGTCGCGCAGATGGTATTTGTCCAGGAACTCCTGCCCGACCAGCGGGGTGAGCAGCGCGATGGCGATGTCGATGCCCGTGCGTTTGTGCGGTTGCAGCCCGACGCCGGACTGGCGGTCACGCCGTTTGACGCGGGCTGGGGTCTTGGTGGAACCGGAATCGGTCATTTTCAGCAGCCTCAGGTTGATGGGCAGTGCGGATAGAGCCGATCTTACTCCGGAGTAAGATCATGGAGAACACTTGTTAACTAATTCACAGTGCGAGGCGCTCGAGCACCTGTCGCTGTAGCAGTCCATTGCTGGCCACCGCGCTGCCGCGATGCGGCCCGGGGGTGCCGTCCAACCCGGTCAGCGTCCCGCCGGCCTCGCGCACCAGGATGTCGAGGGCGGCCAGGTCCCACACCGACACCTCCGGCTCGGCGGCGATGTCGACGGCCCCTTCGGCCACCAGGCAGTAGGACAGGAAGTCGCCGAAGGCGCGCACCCGCCACACCGCATCCGTCAGCGCCAGGAATCGATCCCGCAGGCCCAGCTGCGCCCACCCGGACAGGCTGGAGAACGAAAGACTGGCCGAATCCAGTTGTGCCACAGAGGAAACCGATAGCCGACGGGCGGCGGCCCCGTTGACCGCGACGAACGCTCCCCGGCCGTGCGCGGCCCACCACCGGCGGGCCAGCGCCGGGGCGCTCACCGCGCCGACGACGGGAACGCCGTCGTGCAGCAACGCGATCAGGGTGGCCCACACCGGCACCCCGCGGACGAAGTTCTTGGTGCCGTCGATCGGGTCGATAATCCATTGCCGCCCCGTGAAGGCGGTGTCTCCGCCGAACTCTTCGCCGACGATGCTGTCGTGCGGGCGCTGCCGCGCCAGCACCGCGCGGAGCTCGGCCTCGGCGGCGCGATCGGCGTCGGTGACGGGGGTCAGGTCCGGTTTGGTGTCGATGCGCAGGTCCAGCGCGCCGAACCGGGCCGAGGTCACCGCATCCGCCCGGTCGGCCAGCAGCAACGCCAGCGCCAGATCGTCGTTGCTCACCCGCGCCGCTCCCTTGGTTCGCCGGGCGGCGCATCGCCGCGGGTGCGATTCATGTGAGCAGTCCTACCATGGCCGGGTGTGGGAATTCGGACTGCTGGTGTTGTTGGTGGCCGTGTTGGCGGTGTTCCTCGTCCAGCGGTTCGTTCCGCGCGGGCCCCGCGGCGAGCTGCTGAGCGGCACCCTGCTGGTGACCGGCGTCAGCCCGCGGCCCGAGGCCACCGGCGAGCAGTACGTCACCATCGCCGGCGTGATCAACGGTCCCACCGTCAACGAACACGCCGTGTATCAGCGGATGGCCGTCGACGTGAATCAATGGCCGACCATCGGTCAGCTGTTCCCGGTGCTGTATTCGTCGAAGAATCCGGACAATTGGAGGTTCGCCCCGCCGGCGCCGCCCGAGCCGTCCCCGCCGTCCCAGCCGGGCGGCTGAGGTTCAGCCGGCGGCGGGCGGGCGGGCCATGACCGTGATCCGCACGCCGTAGCGGGGCACCACCAGCGCCGCGCGTCTGAGCGTGGCGCCCGGTATCCCGGGAAGACCGGGCGCGGTCACACCGGGACGCGCGTCGGCCGCGCTCGGCTCGGACCAGCCGGTGACCGGCGCTGCGGCAACGGGATTGCCCGTCGCGGCGGTCCAGCCGGCGGGCACCGACATCGGGCCGATCCGTGCGGCCCGGGCCAGCACCGCGTCGATTCTGCCCAGCCCGGTCGGCGAGGCGCTCAGCGCGGGTGTCCGGGGGAGTGCGGCCGGAATCGTCGCGAGATTGGGCAGAATGCCCAAGTTCTTGTCGGCCTGGATGATTCCGGCCGGGATCCCCTCGGTGGTGAAGATCGACCTGAACGTGGTCTGGGCTCCCAGGATGGTGTCCAGGATCCGGAAATCGAGCGGGATTTCCGAGGCCCCGGCTGTCGGGGGAATCACCTGCGTTCCCGAATCGGTGCCGGTGCTGCCGGTCTCGGCCGCGGCGACGGCGGCCTGCTGGGCCGTCACCCCGCCCGGGTCGGTGGTGCGGCGGGGCGAGGCGAACGGCGAAAACTGCGCTGCCGCAGCCGAACTGGCCGAGTAGGCATACATCGCGGCGGCGTCCTGGGCCCAGTATTCGGCGTACTGCGCTTCGGTGGCCGCGATGGCCGCGGTGTTCTGGCCGAAGAAGTTCGTCGCCACCAGCGCCGCCAGCTGGGTGCGGTTGGCCGCGACGGCGGCGGGGGGCACCGTCATGGCATGCGCCAGTTCGTAGGCCGCCGCGGCGGCGCGGGCCTGCGTCGCGGTCTGCTGTGCCCGTTCGGCGGTCGTGTGCAGCCAGCCCACGTAGGGGGCGGCGCCGGCCGCCATCGCCCGGGACGCGGGCCCGTGCCAGTACAGGCCCGTCAGGCCGGCGAGCACCGATTCGTACACCGCGGCCGTGATGCTCAACTCCGCCGCCAACGAGTCCCAGCTCCCCGCGGCGGCCAACAGCGAACCCGACCCGGGGCCGGCATACATCCGGGCAGAGTTCACCTCTGGCGGAAGGAAGCCGAAATCCATTGCCCTACATCTCTATAAGCGTCGGTGAGCGGTCGATGAGCGTTGATGAGCGGCGCACGAACTGGGTGCGACGACGGGGTCTGCTGGTGGCCGGGGTCAGCCGGCGGCCGGCGGGCGCGGCATCACGGTGAGCCGCACGCCGTAGCGGGGCGGGACACCCACGCCGGCGGATCGCGCGGCGCCACCGCCGGGCATGCCGGGGTAGCCGGGATATCCCGACGCCATCGGCTCCTCGGTGCCCGGCAGCGTGGTGAAGCCGGCCGGTGCCAACGGCGAGACATGCGTGCTGGTGGGAGCGGACCAGGTTGCCGGCACCGACATCGGCCCGATCGTGCCGGCGTGCGACAGGGTTGCGGTGACGTTCCCCAGGCCCCCGCCCAGGCCGCCGCCGAGGCCTGCGGTGGCGCCGCGCAGCGCGGGCGCGGCGAGCGCCGGGGCGATATTGGCCGCGGCCGCACCGGGTTTGGCCAACATGCCCAGGTTGTTCTCGGCCCCGATGATCCCGGACACGAACTGTTCCATGTTGTAGGGGGCGCTGAAGCCCAGCCCGGTGCCCTGGATGACGTCGAGGACCCGGAAGGCGTTGCTGTTGGCCGCGCTGGTCGACGATGCGTCCACGTAGTAGTTGTTGATCGTCGTCCCCGGCGGGTTGTCGGCGAGCGGCGAAAATGACTGTGTCACAGCCTTGTTCGCGGCGGCGTTGGCGTTGGCGGCGCTCACCGCGGCGTTCTGGGCGGTCACCCCGGACTCGTTGGTGGAATTGTTCGCGGAGGCGAACCGCGGCAGCTGCGTTGCCGCCGTCGACGACGCCGAGTAGCCGGCCATGGCGGCGGTGTCCTGGGCCCAGAAGTCGGCGTACTGCGCCTCGGTGTCCGCGATGGCCGCGGTGTTCTGGCCCATGATGTTGGTCGCCACCAGCGACGCCAACAGGGTGCGGTTGGCGGCGATCACCGGCGGCGGCACCGTCATCGCGTAGGCCTGCTCGTAGGCCGCCGCGGCGGTGCGCGCCTGCATGGCGGTCTGTTTGGTCTGCTCGGCGGTCGCGCGCAGCCAGGTCAGGTAGCGGGCCGCCGCGAAGGCCATCGCGTCGGCGGCCGGTCCGTGCCATTGCAGGCCCAGGCCGGAGAGCACCGATTCGTACCCGTCGGCGGTGGCCGTCAGCTCGGCCGACAGCGCGTCCCAGCTGCCCGCGGCCGCCAGCAGCGAGGCCGCGCCGGCGCCGGTGTACATCCTGGCCGAGTTGATTTCTGGTGGTAGAAAAGCCCAATCCATCGTGTTGTGTCCCCTCACAGTGCGGTGTGTCGGCAAACGCCGGTAGCGCCGGCGCTCGCCGCATCGGCGTTGATCTCGAATAGTGGGCCGCGTCCGTGTCCGCTTTGCCGCCCGGCAAAGCTCACCCCGCGTCGGTGATGGGCAGCCCGGCGCGATGGCGCCACGCGGCTTAACGGGCGTGGCGCTTATCGGGTCGGCGGGGCATGCGCACAGGGCATCGCAGCAGGCTTTCGGTCTCGGGCCCTTCAAACGTCGCAGGTGCGGACGACGCGTGCGGCGTTTTCCCCATTTCCCCACGACCACCCGGGGTGAATTCAGCCTTAATTCACCCTACGTTCACTGTCCGTTAACCTACCGCCCGACCCGCCCGGCGCCCCACTGATACCCAAAGTGTTTGGCACGCTTGTTATTTGGCGTGCGCCTAAGAGGTCGGCGGCAGCGGTCACCCGGGACGGCCGACGTTGTCGACCACGCCCTGTAGCAGCTCCGGGTTGCGCAGAAAGGGGGTGATGATGTCGACCGGCAGCGGGAAGACGACCGTCGAGTTCTGGTCGGCGCCCAACTCCAGCAGCGTCTGCAGGTAGCGCAGCTGCAGCGAGGCCGGGCTCTTCGACAGGGTCTCGGCGGCCTCGCGCAGCTCCTCGGACGCCTGCAGCTCGCCGCGCGCGTTGATGACCTTGGCGCGCCGTTCGCGTTCGGCTTCGGCCTCGCGGGCCATCGCCCGTTGCATCGACTCGGGGATCTCCACGTCCTTGATCTCCACCACGTGCACCTGCACGCCCCACGGTTCGGTCTGCTTGTCGATGATGGTGCGCAGGTCGTTGTTGAGGTCCTCGCGGTGCGCCAGCAGCGTGTCCAGGTCGGCCCGGCCGAGCAGCGAACGCAGCGTGGTCTGGGCGATCTGCGAGGTGGCGACCGCGTAGTTCTCCACCGCCAGAATCGCCTTGCGCGGATCGGTCACCTGGAACATCACCACCGCGTTGACCCGGGCCGGCACGTTGTCGCGGGTGATCACCTCTTGTGGTGGGATGGTCAGTGTCACCAGCCGCTGGTCGACCCGAATCATCTTGTCCAGCAGCGGAATCAGAAACCGCAATCCGGGACCGTAGAGCGGGCGGGCATGCCCCATCCGGAACACCACGCCGCGTTCGTATTCGCGCAGCACCACCAGCGACCAGAAACCCAGGACGACGAGCACTACGATCCCGGCGCCGATCAGCGCGATCACCAAGGTGGTCATGTTGCGTTGTCCTCCTTGCTCTTCCAGCCGCCCCAGCGGGTGGAGTACCGGTCGATCGCCGCGGCCACCTGGTCCTCGATCGCGGTGCGGTGCGGCAGGTGTTGCGGCGCGTTGGAGGGGGTGTTCCACAGGTGACGCGCCAGCGGCAGGCCGAGCAGCGCGACCAGCAGCACGGTGGCCGTCAACACCAGCGCGTCCGCCGCCGAGTGGTTGGTGACCAGGGTGGCCAGCGGCAACACGATCCCCAATCCGGCTACGCAGCAAGCGATCCCGCGATGGAACCGGCCGGCATCCGAATGCGGCCAGGGGTCGACCTCGCGGCTGATCTCGCGGCCGTGCTCGGAGCTGGTGCACTCCGCTTTCACCGGGCAGCTGTTACACACCACAGGCAGGGCGCGGTAGCGCATCACCCGGTGCTTCGGGTCGAAGGACGTCGGCCACAGCCAATGATCCTGCGGGCAGATCCACGCGTCGTGGTCGGGCCGGTAGGTGAATCGGCCCGTGCGCCAGCGGGCGGCGTGCGCCGAGGCCCGGCGCGCCATGACGTCGAAGCCCCAGCCGAGGACCAGCAGGGCCAGCGAATACCCGGCGATCAACCAGACCGTGGTGGCCGGTGCACCCACCGGTCAATCCTTCGCCGCAGCGGCGCCGGCCTCGGACATGACCGGGGACTCGGTGTAGAGCGGGTGCTCGGGCAGCTCCTGAACCGTGGTGCCGGACCGGAAGTTACGCAGCGCGGTCCAGGCGATCCAGACGAACGGCAGCACGCCGCCGGCGATCAGGATGACATCACCGGGCAGTCGGAGCCATTCCAGGACCGCGTTGCCGGGCTTGGTGATGTAGCCCAGCGAGCGGGCCTCGAAGTAGCCGTCGTTGACCGAGTGGTAGAGCTGCAGCACGCCCAACGGCAGCAGCGTGGCGAACACCATCCACGCCAGCCCGATGTTCATGCACCAGAACGAGATTCGCGCCAGCTTCTCCGGCCACTTGTCGGCCGGGATCACGTAGCGGAAGGCGAACATGGCCAGGCCGACGGCGAGCATGCCGTACACGCCCATCATGGCCGCGTGCCCGTGGTTGGCGGTCAGGGCGGTGCCGATCTGGTAGTAGGACACCACCGGAAGATTGATCAGGAAGCCGAAGATGCCCGCCCCCAAGAAGTTCCAGAAGCCGACCGCGACCAGGAACATGACCGCCCAGCGGTGGGGGAACGGGTTGGCGTCGCCGGACTGCTGGCGTGCGCCGAGTTGCAGGAACGCCCACGCCTCGACGGTCAGGAAGGTCAGCGGAATGACCTCGGCGGCCGAGAAGAACGCGCCCAGCGCCATGTGTTCCACCGGGGTGCCGGAGAAGTACAGGTGGTGCATGGTGCCGATGACGCCTCCGGCGGAATACAGGATGACGTCGAGGAAGATCACGCCCAGCGCGATCTTCTCGCGCACCACGCCGAGCAGAACGAACATGTAGGCCACCATCACGGTGGTGAACAGCTCGAGGAAGTCCTCCACCCACAGGTGCACCACCCAGAACCGCCAGAAGTCGGCCACGGTGTAGTGGGCGTCGCTGCCGGCCAGCAGGCCCACCGTGTAGAAGGCCGGGATGGCCAGCCCGGAGAAGAAGAACAGCCACGGCATGTTCATCTTCGACTCGCCCTTGAGCCGGCCGCGGATGCCGCGCCAGATGATGGCGATCCACATGAACATGCCGGCGATCAGCAGGATCTGCCACAGCCGCGGCAGGTCGAGGTACTCCCACTGCTGGGAGAACAGCCCGCCGGCCGGGATGACACCGTAGATGGACAGCGCCTCACAGATCAGCGAGCCGAACACCACCACCGCGACCGCCCCCAGCAGGATGTAGGCCAGCAGCGCCTGGCGCTTGGGCTCGCGGCGCGCGATGAAGGGCACCAGGAAGATGCCGCCGGCCAGGAAGGCGGCCGCGGTCCAGAACAGCGACAGCTGCAGATGCCAGGTGCGGGCCAGGTTGTAGGGCAGCACCCGGGCCAGATCCAGGCCGAAGAAGTTGGACAGGTCGGCCCGGTAGTGCTCGGCCGCCGCGCCCAGCAGCGTTTGGGCCAAAAACAGCACCGACACGATCGCAAAGAACCAGACGCAGGCGCGTTGGGCCGGCGTCAGGCCCACGTCGCCGGGCTGGCGGAAGGACAGGGTGGACGTCTCGGCGCTGTGCCAGCCCACCTTCTGGCTCCACCGCCCGTACACGGCGAACATCACCCCGATGCCGCCCAGCAGCGCCACCAGCGACAGCGCCGACCAGACGATCACCGCTGCGGTGGGCCCGTTGTCGACTCGCGGCTCGGCGGGCCAGTTGTTGGTGTAGGTGTACTTGTGGCCGGGCCGTTCGGCAGCCGCGGCCCACGCCGTCCAGGCGAAGAATGCCGTCAGGTCGCGGATTTGCGCCTTCTCGGTGATCATGTGCGGCAGCAGGCCGTATTTCGTCGAGTTCTCACCGAAGTAGGCGCCGTAGCGATCCTGGATGTGGTCGAACGCGGCGGCCTGCCGGTCGGTGAACACCAGCGTCTTGGTGTCGGGGTGGTAGCGGTTGGTGCGGAACTCGGTGACTACCCGCTCGCGCGGGTCGGCGACGCCCTGCGCCCGCAGTTGGTCGGCGACATCCTGCGTTGCCGTCCGCAGATATTCGGCGGTGTAGTCGGGCCCCAGGTAGGCGCCGTGGCCCAGCACCGACCCGTATTCCATCAGCCCGCGTGCCTGGTAAAGCTCCTGGCCGCGGGTGATGTCCGCGCCGGTGAACAGCAGCCGCCCGGACTCGCTGACCACCTTGTCCGGCATCGGCATCGACGCCGAGTAGGTGCGATAGGCCAGGATGCCCATCACCAGGAAGCCGAAAATCATGACCAGGGCGACACCTTGGATCCAGCCCCTTGAAACCAGCGGCTGCGACGACGTCTGTTGAGCGGAGGTCTCGGGAGCGGTCATGCGCGAGGTCTCTTTCGTCTAGGGGCCGCGGTGGTCTCGCTGTCTCGCATATCGAACCTGGTTACGTCCGCAACCAATATTCGATGGCCGGTGGTGCGATGGCAACAGTGAATTCGGCGCGTGTCGGGGTTCCCTAGGGTCTTATGGCACCTGTTTGGGGACCAACGCCTCTGGGGGAGAGCGGTTTACGCGCAATAGCCTGAATGCGAACGGTGTGGCGAAACGCCCCACGAACCGCCCTGTGAAGGAAGTCGCGATGAGCACTGCGTATCCGGCCCCGGCGATCGTGGTGGGCGTCGACGGATCGCGGGCGGCAATGCACGCGGCGGTCTGGGCGATCGACGAGGCGGTCGGCCGCGACATTCCGCTACGCCTGGTCTACGTGATCGATCCGCACGGCGCGCCCGGTGGGCACGGGCCCGACACCCGGCTCGCCGCCGCCCGGGCCGCGCTGGCCGACGCGCATCGCGCCGTCGACGCCTTCGCTCAACCGGTCAAGGTGGAGACCGAAATCCTTTGGGGCAATACCGCTTTCAAGCTGCTCGAGCAGTCCCGGTCCGCGGTCATGCTGTGCGTCGGGCAGATCGGGCTCAACCATGCCTGCCACGGCGGGCCCGCGATCGCGACGTCGTTGGTCCGCTCGGCGCTGTGCCCCGTCGCGGTGGTCCAGCAGGCGCCCAGCCTGCCGGCGGCGGCCCGGGTGAGCGGCGTGGTCGCCGAAGTGGACAACGGCACGGTGCTGCGGCACGCCTTCGAGGAGGCGCGGCTGCGCGGGGTGGGGTTGTGCGCGGTGGGAAACCCTTCTGCCCGAGTGGAATTGGAGCGCAGGCTGGCGCGGTGGATGCGGTTGTATCCCGACGTGCAGGCCGAGTCGGCGGTGCTGACCGGCGGCGTGGAGCAGCACCTGCGCGCCGACCACCGGGCGGGCCGGCTGCTGGTCACCGACGCCTACCGGGCCGAGGCCCTCTGCCACGCCGGTCATTCCGTGCTGGCAGTGCGCTGCGGCAACTTGTGAGCGGGACGGATCGACGGGGTTGGTGAGCGGACTGACGATGCCGGATCTGCGCGACCGCGCCGACGTGGAGGCGCTGCTGCGCCGGTTCTACGGCCGGGCGCTGGACGACGAGGTGCTGGCCGAGCCTTTCGCCCGATTGCGGGCGACCGGGCTGGACGACCATGTCCCGACGATGTGCGACTTCTGGGAGACGGTGCTGTTCCGGGCGGGACGCTACCGGGGCAGCGCGCTGCAGGCGCACCGTGACATCCACCGGCGCGCGCCACTGTCGGATCGTCACTTCCGACGCTGGCTCACCTTGTGGCACATCACCGTAGACGAAATGTATCGCGGACCGGCGGCCGATCGGGCCAAGATTCAGGCCGCCCGCATCGCGTGGGCCATGCACCGCCGGCTGACCGGTGCCGATTCACCCGAATTGCTTGTCACGCAACGGGTTCGTGACGATCGGGCTCCGGACCGAACCGGAAGCGACGACCGGTGACCTCGGTCGGGGTGATCCGCACATAGTGCGGCTTGAGCGTCGCGGTCCACGGCAACAACTGCGCCCGCTCGGCCCGTTGAATGTCGGTGTCGGTCTTCAGCAGCCGCGCACGACCGCGGACTATGACGCTCCAGCCCTCGACGAGGTTGTGGTCGTCCACCTCGAAGACCACCGCGTGATTGGCCACTGCCGAGAACAGCTTGGTGCCCTCGGCGGTGCGGAACAGCACGGTGCGGTCCTGCACAACGAAGTTGACCGGGAAGATCTCGGCCTCGCCGGCGAAGTTGGTGACCAGCCGGCCCAGCGCGACGCTGCCCAACAGCCGCCAGTTCTCGTCCTCGGAAAGCACCTGCACCGGCTCGTCGCTACCCACGCCCTCAAAGCTACG
The DNA here is from genome assembly GCF_025821985.1 of Mycobacterium timonense. Taxonomy (NCBI): domain Bacteria; kingdom Bacillati; phylum Actinomycetota; class Actinomycetes; order Mycobacteriales; family Mycobacteriaceae; genus Mycobacterium; species Mycobacterium timonense. The sequence continues at coordinate 286,647 of NZ_JACKSY010000026.1, forward strand.
GAGAATCACCGCGAATCAGTAGAGCCGTTCGTCCTCTCGGCGGCGACGACGGCCGCTCAGCCGTGGCTGACCCGCAGCAACTTGGCCAAACTGGGCAGCTTGACGCGGGGGCGCCCGCGCGCCTCGCCGGCCGCCCGCTCGTGCGCGTCGATGAGCTCCCAATGCGCGGTGGTGACCAGCTTCGGCTGACGTGACGCCAGCCAGTCGGCCAGCCGGTCGGCGTGGTCGTCCGGAAAGTCGGCCAGCCCGTCCGGGCCGGCGTTGGCCAGGTCGGCGAGCAGCGTGTCCACGGTGTCCTGGGAGTCCTTCTTATTGGTGCCGATGACGCCGGTCGGCCCGCGCTTGATCCACCCCACCACGTACTCGTTGCGGCTGCCCTCGACCCGGCCGCCGGTGTTGGGGATGGTCGCCGTCTTCTCGTCGAACGGCAGCCCGGGGGTGGGCACGCCGCGGTAGCCGACCGAGCGCACCACCAGCTGGACCGGCAGCTCCTCGCGCTCGCCGGTGTCGCGGGCCAACACCCGCCCGGTCTCGTCGGTGACCAACTCGTTGCGGCCCAGCACGATGCTTTCCACCCGGCCGTCGCCCTTGATCTCGATCGGCGAGGTCATGAACCGCAGCACGATCCGGCGGTGCCCGGGACGCGGCGAGCGTTTCGCGTAATCGCGCAGCACGCTGATGTTCTGCTTGGCCGTCTTGCCGGCCGCGGCCACGTCCTCGTCGGTCACGCCCTCCAGCTGGGCCGGGTCGACGATCACGTCGACGTTGTCCAGCTCGCCGAGCTCACGCAGCTCGAGCGTGGTGAAGGCGGTCTGCAGCGGCCCGCGCCGGCCGATCACCACCACCTCGTCGACCCCGCACGGCCGCAGCGACTCCAGCGCGTGGTCGGCGATGTCGGTCAGGCCCAGCACGTCGGGGTCGGTGACCAGGATGCGGGCGACGTCGAGTGCGACGTTGCCGTTGCCGACGACCACCGCCCGCGAACCGGACAGGTCGGGGGTGGCCTCCTCGAAGTTGGGGTGCGCGTTGTACCAGCCCACGAAATCGACGGCGGCGATGCTGCCCGGCAGGTCCTCGCCGGGGATGTTCAGCGCCCGGTCGGACTGCGCCCCGACGGCGTAGATGACCGCGTCGTAGCGCTCGGCGAGCTCGCTGGCCTGCACGTGTTCGCCGACCGAGACGTTGCCGAAGAAACGGAAGCGGGGATCGGCGGCCGTCTTCTCGAACTGCTTGCTGATCGACTTGATCTTGGGATGATCGGGCGCCACCCCGGAGCGCACCAGCCCCCACGGGGTGGGCAGCATTTCGAGCATGTCGACGGCGATGTCGGGGTGCTCGGACCCGTCGGCCGCCTTCAGCAGCGAGGCCGCGGCGAAGAAGCCGGACGGTCCGGAGCCGACGATTGCAACGTGGTATGGGCGCATTCTCGACCTTCTATTCGGGCCCGGTTCGCGCGCCGGGGGCTGCCAGGATTGGCGGGCGCGCAACGCGGGCGCACATGATCGTGACTCGACTCTAAACGCATGACCGCTGGTCGTGACCTCAGCACTCGCCGGTGGCGGGGCCGCTTGGCGGTCCCCGGTAACGTTGTCGGCTGTGGAACCCGACCGTCAAGCCGACATCGCCGCCCTCGACTCCACCCTTACCACGGTGGAGCGGGTGCTCGATGTGGACGGTCTGCGCGCCCGCATCGAGAAGCTCGAGCACGAGGCGTCCGATCCGCAGCTGTGGGATGACCAGGCCCGCGCCCAGCGGGTGACCAGCGAGTTGTCCCACGCCCAGGGCGAGCTGCGCCGCATCGAGGAGCTGCGCGCGCGGTTGGACGATCTGCCGGTGCTCTACGAGCTGGCCGCGGAGGAGGGCGAGGGCGCCGCCGAGGCGCTGGCGGAGGCCGACGCCGAGCTCAAGGCGCTGCGGGCCGACATCGAGGCCACCGAGGTGCGCACCCTGCTGTCGGGCGAGTACGACGAGCGCGAGGCGCTGGTCACCATCCGGTCCGGCGCGGGCGGGGTGGACGCCGCCGACTGGGCCGAGATGCTGATGCGCATGTACATCCGGTGGGCCGAGCAGCACAAGTATCCCGTCGAGGTGTTCGACACGTCCTACGCCGAAGAGGCCGGCATCAAGAGCGCGACGTTCGCCGTGCACGCCCCGTTCGCCTACGGCACGCTGTCGGTGGAGCAGGGCACGCACCGGCTGGTGCGCATCAGCCCGTTCGACAACCAGAGCCGGCGTCAGACGTCGTTCGCCGAAGTCGAGGTGCTGCCGGTGGTGGAGACCACCGACCACATCGACATCCCGGAAGGCGATGTGCGCGTTGACGTTTACCGCTCCAGCGGGCCGGGCGGCCAATCGGTGAACACCACCGACTCCGCGGTACGTTTAACGCACATCCCAACGGGTATCGTCGTGACTTGCCAGAACGAAAAATCGCAGTTGCAGAACAAGATCTCGGCGATGCGGGTGCTTCAGGCAAAGTTGTTGGAGCGCAAGCGATCCGAAGAACGCGCTGAGCTGGACGCGTTAAAAGGCGAGGGTGGCAGTTCGTGGGGCAACCAGATGCGCTCCTACGTGCTGCACCCCTATCAGATGGTCAAGGATCTGCGAACCGAGTACGAGGTTGGCAATCCCGCGGCCGTCCTGGACGGAGACATCGACGGCTTCCTGGAAGCGGGAATCCGTTGGCGCAACAGAAAAGATGACGAATAACACAAGCGTTCTCGCCGGAGCCATGACGACAGCGGCGCACCGCTGGCATGACTTCTGGCGGGGGGAACTCGGTGAGTGGATCATCACCAGGGGTCTGCGGATCGTCATGGTGCTGATCGCGGCCGTGCTGGCGGCCCGGTTCGTCAACTGGGTGGCCCTGCAGGTGAGCCGCCAGCTCACCACCGGCTTCGTTGAGAGCGACGCGCTGGTGCGCTCGGAAGCCTCCAAGCACCGTCAGGCCGTGGCGTCGGTGATCTCCTGGGTGTCGGTCGTGATCATCGGCATCTGGGTGATGCTGCAGATCGCCAGCATCCTGCAGTTCTCGGTGGGCGGGCTGGTCGCGCCGGCAACCGTGGTCGGTGCCGCGCTGGGTTTCGGTGCCCAGCAGTTGGTGAAGGATCTGCTGTCCGGCTTCTTCATCCTCGCCGAGCGGCAGTACGGCTTCGGGGACCTGGTCACCCTGACCGTCGTCGCCGCCACCGAGGCCAGCGGCACCGTCGAGAACGTGACATTGCGGGTCACCCGGCTGCGATCCCCGGACGGCGAGGTGCTGACCATCCCCAACGGGCAGATCGTCAAGGTGGTCAACCTGTCCAAGGACTGGGCGCGCGCGGTGGTGGACATCCCGGTGTCGACCAGCGCCGACCTGAACCGGGTGAACGAGGTGCTGCACCAGGAATGCGACCGCGCGATGGACAACCCGGTGCTGGGCCAGCTGCTGTTGGACTCGCCGACGGTGATGGGTGTGGAAAGCATCGAGGTCGACACCGTCACCCTGCGGTTGGTGGCGCGCACGTTGCCCGGCAAGCAGTTCGAGGTGGGCCGGCAGCTGCGCGTGCTGGTGATTCGGGCGCTGGCCCGTGCCGGCATCGTCACCGCGGCCGACGCGCGGGTGGGGCTGGTGGAAGACGCCAGCGTGCCGGCCGCCCAGGCCGCCGAACAGCAATCCGACGATGACGTCCAAGGTGCGGTGCAGAAGCGTTGAAGTTCACCCTGAACATCCTGGAAAAGCGCGGCAACGACGATGACACGGAGGCCGAACACCGCTGGCCGCAGTACGTCTTCGGCGGGCGGATGCGCACCTCGACGTTCGTCCTGATCGTCGCCTTCCTGCTGGTGTGGTGGGTCTACGACACCTACCGCCCGGAACCGGCGCCCAAGCCGCCGGCCCAGCAGGTGGTGCCGCCGGGCTTCGTGCCCGACCCCAACTACACCTGGGTGCCGCGCAGCCGGCTGCAGCAGCCGCCGGCCACCGTCACCTACACGCCGACCCCGACCAGCACGCCGCCGCCACCGCCCCCGCCACCGCCGGTGACGACCACCACAACGACGACAACGACGCCGCCGTTCCAGTTGCCGAAGCTGCCGTGCATCCTTCCGGCGCCGTTCTGCCCGCCCAGTACCACGCCGTCCACGCCCGCTCCGGAGCAACCTCAGCCCGGGCCGGGTCCCACGCCGACGTCGCCACCACCGGCCAGTTGACTTTCGCTTGCCAGCGAAATTCACCGCTACACTGGCGTGCCGTGATGATCACCCTGGACCACGTCACCAAGAAATACAAAGCGTCGGCGCGCCCGGCGCTGGAGGACGTCAACGTCAAGATCGACAAGGGTGAATTCGTCTTCCTGATCGGCCCGTCGGGTTCGGGTAAGTCGACGTTCATGCGGCTGCTGCTCGGCGAGGAGAACCCGACCACCGGCGACATCCGGGTATCGAAGTTCCACGTCAACAAGCTGCGCGGCCGCCACATTCCGAAGCTGCGCCAGGTGATCGGCACCGTGTTCCAGGACTTCCGGCTGCTGCAGCAAAAGACCGTGTACGAGAACGTCGCGTTCGCGCTGGAAGTGATCGGCAAACGCACCGACGCGATCAACCGGGTGGTGCCCGAGGTGCTCGAGACCGTCGGCCTGTCCGGCAAGGCCAATCGGCTGCCCCACGAGCTGTCCGGTGGCGAGCAGCAGCGGGTCGCGATCGCCCGCGCGTTCGTCAACCGGCCGCTGGTGCTGCTGGCCGACGAGCCGACCGGCAACCTCGACCCCGACACCAGTAAGGACATCATGGATTTGTTGGAGCGGATCAACCGCACCGGGACGACGGTGCTGATGGCGACGCACGACCATCACATCGTCGACTCGATGCGCCAGCGCGTCGTCGAGCTGTCGTTGGGCAGGCTGGTTCGCGACGAGCAGCGCGGCATCTACGGGATGGACCGGTAAGTGCGCTTCGGCTTCCTGCTCAATGAGGTCCTGACCGGGCTTCGCCGCAACGTCACCATGACGGCCGCGATGATCCTGACGACGGCGATCTCGATCGGCCTGTTCGGCGGCGGCCTGCTGGTGGTCCGGTTGGCCGACAATTCCCGGGAGATCTACCTCGACCGCGTCGAGACGCAGGTGTTCCTGACCGACGACATCTCCGCCAACGACGCGACCTGTGGATCCGCGCCGTGTAAGGCGTTGCGGGACAAGATCGATGCCCGTCAAGACGTCAAATCGGTGCGGTTCGTCAACCGGCAGGACGCCTACAACGACGCCATCAAGAAGTTCCCGGAGTTCAAGGACGTCGCCGGCAAGGACTCGTTTCCGGCGTCGTTCATCGTCAAACTGAACAACCCCGAGCAGCACGCGGAATTCGACGCCGCGATGCAGGGCCAGCCCGGGGTGCGCAGCCTGCTCAACGAGAAGGATCTGATCGACCGGCTGTTCGCGGTGCTGGACGGGCTGCGTAACGCCGCGTTCGCGGTCGCGCTGGTGCAGGCCGTCGGCGCGATCCTGCTCATTGCCAACATGGTCCAGGTCGCGGCGCACACCCGGCGCACCGAGATCGGGATCATGCGGCTGGTCGGCGCGAGCCGCTGGTACACCCAGCTGCCGTTCCTGGTGGAGGCGATGCTGGCCGCGGCCATCGGTGTGGCCATCGCGGTGGTCGGCTTGATTCTGGTGCGGGCCTGGTTCCTGGACAACGCGCTGAGCCAGTTCTACCAAGCACATTTGATCGCCAAGGTCGACTATGCCGACATCCTCTACATCTCGCCGTGGCTGTTCGTGCTCGGCGTGTCGATCGCCGGCCTGACCGCCTACGCCACCCTGCGCCTCTACATCCGGCGGTAGCTGTGGCCAAGGGTTCCGGCCGGGCCAAAGCGGCGGGCGGCAAAGGTGGCAGCAAACAGATCATTGCCACCAATCGCAAAGCGCGGCACAACTATTCGATCATCGAAACGTACGAGGCCGGGGTGGCGTTGCAAGGAACCGAGGTCAAAAGCCTGCGGGAGGGCCAAGCGTCGTTAGCTGACGCGTTCGCAACGATCGACGACGGTGAAGTCTGGTTGCGCAACTTGTACATCCCGGAGTATCAACACGGTAGCTGGACCAATCACGACCCACGCCGGAACCGAAAGTTGTTGTTACATAGGCAACAAATCGACAGACTGGTCGGCAAGATCCGGGATGGTAACCTCGCCTTGATGCCGCTGTCGCTGTACTTCTCCGAGGGCAAAGTGAAGGTAGAGCTCGCTCTCGCGCGCGGCAAGAAGGCTTACGACAAACGCCAGGACCTGGCCCAGCGCGACGCACAGCGCGAAGTCGTTCGTCAACTGGGACGCCGAACAAAGGGGATGATCTGATCGGGGCCGCTTACGCCCAGCTGTCGGCCGTCACGTACGGCGTCAGCGATTTCGTGGGCGGCGTCGCAGCTCGGCGGGTAGCCGCGCTGCGCGTGATGCTGGTCGCCTACCCGATCGAGACGTTGCTGCTGGGCGCGCTGGCCATCTTCGTCGGCGGGCCCATTCATCCCGGTGCCCTGCTGTGGGGCGGCCTGTATGGCATCGGCATGGCGTTCGGCATGTGGGCGTTCTTCGCCGCGCTGGGATCCGGGCCGATCTCGGTGGTCTCACCGCTGGCGGCGGTGCTCAACGCCGCGGTGCCCGTCGCGGTCGGGATGGCGTTGGGGGAGCGGCCGGGCCAGGCGGCCCTGGTGGGCGTCGTGCTGGCGCTGGCCGCGGTGATGCTGGTCAGCCGCGAGGCCCCCGCCGAGGGGACGCCGTATCGGTTCACCCCAAAAGTGGCCTGGCTCACAGTAGTTGCGGGTTCGGCGATGGGCCTGAACCTGGTGTTCCTGCATCAGGCGCCGCACGCCTGCAAACTCTGGCCGCTGGTCTTCGCCCGGGTGGCCGCCAGCCTGGTGGTGTTCGCGATGGCCGGAACGAGCCAGAACCTGAAGATGCCGCGTGGCCGGCCGTTGCGGTTGGCGGTGGCGGTGGCCGTGCTGGACATCTTCGCCAACATCACCATGCTGGCCGCGCTGCACACCTGGCTGCTGTCCCTGGCCAGCATCCTGATCTCGTTGTATCCCGCCGCGACGGTGGTGTTGGCGATGGTGGTGCTGCGTGAGCGGGTGACCCGCTGGCAGGGCATCGGCATGGTGCTGGCCATGGGGTCGGTGGCGATGATCGCGTCGGCCTGACGGTTGGTGTCGGTCTAACGCGTCGGCCCGACGGTCGGTGTCGGCGGCGAGTCCCGCGGCCTACGATCGGTGACCATGGCCGATCGTCTCGTCACCAGGCTCGACAAGTCCGCCGTGCTGACCGGCCTTTTCGCCGTCTGGGACGACATCGATGCGCTGTTGGCCGGCTTGTCCGAGACCCAATGGCGCGCGCCGAGTCCGCTGCCGGGCTGGGACGTCAAGGCCGTGGTGTCGCACATGATCGGCACCGAGTCCTTCCTCGCCGGCATCGCCGCACCCGAACCCGACGTCGACGTCTCGGCGCTGGAGCATGTGCGCAACGACATCGGCGCGATGAACGAGTGCTGGGTGCGTCATCTGAGCGCGCACGCCGACGCCGACGTGCTGGAAAGTTTCCGCGCGATCACCGATGATCGGCGCGCGGCCTTGACGAGCATGTCCGACGAGGAGTGGGACGCGGTGACGATGACGCCCACCGGCCCGGACAGCTACGGCCGGTTCATGCGGATCCGGGTGTTCGACTGCTGGATGCACGAGCAGGACATCCGCGTGGCGTTGGGGCGGCCGCCCTCGGACGCGGACCTCGCCGGCCCGGCGGCGTCGCTGGCCGTCGACGAGATCGCCGCCACCATGGGTTACGTCGTGGGCAAGCTGGCCAAGGCCCCGCAGGGCGCCCGCGTGCAGTTCGAGCTCACCGGTCCGCTGGCCCGCGTCATCCGGGTCAGCGTCGACGGCCGCGCCACGGTGGTCGACGATTTCGCCGGCGAGCAGGCGACCGCGACGATCCGGTGCGACGGGCTGCAGTTCACCCGGCTCGCCGGTGGGCGCCCGATGTGCCCCGCCCGCGACCAAACCGTCGAACTCGGCGGAGACAAAGGCCTGGCCAGCCATGTCGTGGCGCGCCTCAATTTCGTGATCTGATCGCCGCCCGGCGGGGAACATAATGCCGTTGCCGCTGGTTGATTCCCATGTACCATTGATAGTCCTGCCGAAAGTCGGCGGGGATGCGAGGGGCTGAAAGGTTTCGACTTCGCGCATCGAATCAAGGGAAGCGTGCCGGTGCAGGCAACTGACCACCGTAAGCGTCGTTGCAAATAGATAAGCGCCGATTCACATCAGCGCGACTACGCTCTCGCTGCCTAAGCGACAGCTAGTCCGTCAGCCCGGGAACGCCCTCGACCCGGAGCCTGGCGTCAGCTAGAGGGATCCACCGATGAGTTCGGTCGCGGGACTCATCGGGACACCAACAGCGACTGGGATCGTCATCCTGGCTTGTTCGCGTGACCAGGAGATCCGAGTAGAGGCATAGCGAACTGCGCACGGAGAAGCCTTGAGGGAATGCCGTAGGACCCGGGTTCGATTCCCGGCAGCTCCACTGTTTGAACACTGCGCCCGCCGACGCGTGCATCAAGGGCACCGTCCGAGGTGGTTCCCCGGCCGTCGGTTTCCAGGCCGCTGGGGCTGCTGAAACTTACGCGAGATACGGACCGCGCCTTGGACGATAGATCTGTGGAACTTCAAACTGAGATCGACCAGCTATCAGAAAAGCTAGGGGTCCGCCCTATGCTCGTCGGCTTGCGAACCAACGACGGCCTGAACGTTTATGTCGCCGATGACGGTTCTTATCACTTCACCTTCTACGAACGCGGACAACTTGGCTTCGACCGCGTGGGCAATCTCGACGACCTGCTGTACTGGTACACCCAGAGCGTGGTCACGGGCCAAGCGGCCAAATCGGTGGGCGATCGCGCGGAACGCTTCAAATACGAGTACCAGGTGCTAAGCGCCTTGAATAGCGAATGGGCAAAAAGAAATGTCCGGGAGACGGCGGAGTTATTTCGCAGATATGGTCAGCCAGAAGATATTTCCTTGCTCCCCGACATTGGTGAACCGCTCTGACACTCGCTACCAGCAAGTTGGGTACGTGCGACCGATGGACGAAAATGAGAGAAGAGTTCTTGAATGGGGTCCGTGCCGTTGTGGAACCTCTGTTGATCCAGCTTGGATTCCAGCTAGACGAGTACGGCGACGTGGATGTGCACGGACGGAAAGCATCAGTCGTTTACTTCCGGTCAAACGATTGCAAGATCCAGGTCTACGACGCCCCGCGCGAAGGCGAAATCAATTGCATGATCGCGCCATTGGATGCTGCGAATGTGATCGGTTTGTACGATCGTTCCGGGAAGTGGCAATATCTTCCCCGTTTTGCCATCAGGCAAGGTGTTTCGCTTGACGAAATCATGAGCGACAGCCGAACGGTCGATTTTCCGACAACGCATCAGTGGCTTGAGTCCGTCCGAGATCGCATCCAAAAATACTTTCCCGTCGCGCACCAAGGCGTCTTAGGAATGGGTGGACCAAATATCTGAGCGGGAGCGTCCCGGGGAGTGGTGTAAGTGATGGCGGCGTGTCGGTCCCTGACGTAAGAGGGCCATCGCGTGAGTCTCTGTGGTGAAACGACCAAGAATCACTACCGAGAGGAACATCGCGATGG
>NZ_JACKSY010000027.1:0-331 GCF_025821985.1 Mycobacterium timonense
TCGCCCACCATGACCACCTTGCCGAGCAGGGCCTGGCGCAACGTGACCGGCGTGATCGACTGGGTGGCCAACGCCGAGCCGGACAGCGCCACCGATCGCGCGCCGTAGACGGTGACCGCGCCGACGACCACCGCGGACCCCTCGCGCAGTCCCGCGTTCGACAGCGTCACGTCGTCGAGCAGCACGGTGCCGACCGGCGTGCCCGGTCCGGCCAGGCCCGCCACTGCCGCCGTCGTCCGCGACCCGATCAGCGACACCGCGTCCCACTCCCGAATCCCCAGTGCGGCAACGGCACTCGGATGCAATCGGATGACACCGCGGCGGGAGTCGA
>NZ_JACKSY010000028.1:0-415 GCF_025821985.1 Mycobacterium timonense
CGCCGGACACCAGGGTCTGGTCCGCTTCGACGGTGACCGTGGCGCCCGCGTAGCTGTTCTGGACGATCACCAGCATGGCGATCCCGAGGCCCGTCGCCACGCCGGACACCAGGGTCTGGTCCGCTTCGACGGTGACCGTGGCGCCCGCGTAGCTGTTCTGGACGATCACCAGCATGGCGATCCCGAGGCCCGTCGCCACCAGCACGTCACCGACCAGCGACAACCAGGGCGGCACCGACGACCAGCCGAAGCGATGATCGAGCGCGCTGAACACCATCGTCGCGAACAGCCCCAGGAACGAGCCGGTGATGATGAATTTCTGCGCGGTTCGGGGTTCGGCCCGCGGGCCCGCACGCATGCGCCGCTGCAGGGCCGCGGGGTTGGCCCGACTCAGGTAGATCGTGGGCACGATGGT
>NZ_JACKSY010000029.1:0-411 GCF_025821985.1 Mycobacterium timonense
GCATCAGCGGATGCCACGTGCACGTGCAGGTGCCCGACCGTGCCGCGGCCATCCATGTCAGCAATTGGCTGCGGCCGTGGCTGCCGTCGTTGCTTGCGCTGTCGGCCAATTCGCGGGTGTACCGCAACGCCGACAGCGGCTACGCGAGCTGGCGCAGCGTGCTGTGGCGGCGCTGGCCCGCCGCGGGAGCGCCGCCGTTCTTTGACTCGCCCGAGGAATACGACGACGCGGTACGCATGCTGGTCGACACCGGGGTGATCCTCGACAAGGACATGATCTATTGGGACGTGCGCCCTTCGGCGGACTTTCCGACGGTGGAGGTCCGCGTGGCCGACGTGCCCGCCACGGTCGACGAGACCGTGCTGCTGGCCACCTTGATCAGGGCCGCCGTGATGACGGCGCTCGAGTCGC
>NZ_JACKSY010000030.1:0-8703 GCF_025821985.1 Mycobacterium timonense
AGGGCAAACTGCTTGAACGCCCCACCGAGATCACCCCACCAACCCCGCCCTCAGACGGCGATCAGCAAGCCGGAACGGAGGTCGCCTGAAACACCCCGATCCACAGGTCTTGACAATTCCTCCGCAGTTTTCTAGTGGGCTATGTATGGGTTCTATGCCTTTTTACTGGACATATCAACCTATTTTTAGGCCGATAATCTTGGCCTGACATTCAGGTTAGATAGGGGTTGCTAGCTTATAGACGTATTGCTGAAGCGTGTGCTACCTTCAAGGACGAACGCGAATTGGCGCACAACACAGGAGGCGGAAAGTGTCACGTCATCAGCCGACGCTGACGGCCAATCGCCCCGGCATGGAAGCGCGGCACAAGACCCGTCGCTCCGCCGAGGAAGTCGATCGACTCGCCTGCGACGCTGCGCGTCGCCTGTTCGCTCTAAAGGGCTACACCGGCAGCACCACGCGCGAGATCGCAGCACTGGCTGGGGTACACGAGCCCCTGCTCTATCGGCGGTACGGATCGAAAGCCGGCCTATTCCGCGCCGCGGTGCTGGTGCCGTTCGGCGAGGTGATTTCGGGATATCTAAAGACATGGGAGGCCCAGATCGATGAACCGGCGCCTCTGCGAGAACTAGTCGAGGGATTTATCAATCCGCTCTATCGACTGCTGCGTGAGCATCGAGAGCTCGCGCTGGCGCTGGTCCAGGGCCATCAGCTCATTCCCAACCCCTGGGACACGCCCGATGACAGCACCGCCTGGCCTGCCGAAATTGCCGAAATCCTGCAGCGACTCGTCCCACAATTGGAGATCGAAGGAGCACGGCGCGGACTGCACGTGGGCGCAAGCACGACCAACGTCCTGGTTCTGGGCATGGTCCTCGGAGTCGCGCTTTTCGATCCCGTCCTGCCGACCAACGCGGTCAACGCCACCCCGGCCCAACTAAGCCAAGCAATGGTGGAGCTCATCCTGCATGGCGTGTCCCCCAACGAGGCCTGCGAACCCGAACCACCGCCCGCCGACGCGCCCGTGACGACTCAGCTGCTCATCGAGCTACACGACCGCGTCGTCGCTGCAGAACGCCGGGCCGCGCGAGCAGAGTCGGCCCTGGCCCACCACCTCGGGATACCCGACGACCGTCGGGCCTCCACTGAAGCTGGCGACACCAACCGGGGCGGCCCCGACCAACAAAACCGAGGAGGAAGCTAATGGTCGATTTCGTTCGTCCTGAGGACGACTACTTACATACCAGCACGATGACCGACAGCCCGTTCTGGAACGAGAGCGCGTGGTTTCCGTTCCACGTTGCCGAGCGAGATCTCAGCGGCTTCGTGTACATGAATCATCGCCCCAACATGAACTTCTCGATGACAGGTGTCGCGCTGTGGGACCCGAGCGGGGAGGAAATGTATGACTGCATTTATCACGACTGGTTCGAATTCGCGCCACTGAATTCCTCAACCAACACCGAGATGTTCGATTACTCGACACCCAACGGACTCACCTTGCGGTGCATCGAACCCCAGAAGACCTTCACCATGCAGTACGATCGCGACGGATGTCAGTTTGACCTGCGCTTTGATGCGACGATGGACGTGGCCAACTCCGGGTTTCCCGACGGTTCCGAGGAATGGGGGCCGCACCACTATGAACAGGGCGGCCGTGTCACCGGAACCGTGCGGATCAACGGCGAAGACATCAGTGTGGACTGCGGGTCGAATCGGGATCACTCTTGGGGACCTCGCCTGTACAAGGACAATCCCCGCGGCGACTTCCCATGGTTCAACGACGGCAAGGGTTTCGCCTTCCAGATGTACAACGTGGGCACCGCCCCGCTCGACAGCGATCCGATCGTCGGCACCGTGGAGCCAGCCATCACCGGGTGGCTTCAAAAAGACGACAAGGTGTCAAATGTCGTCACCGGCAGCCGGAAGGTGGTCGAACGCCGACCCGACGGGGTCCCCTGGCGTTTAGTCATTGAAGGCACCGACGAGCTCGGCCGGACGGTGCAGGCCGAGGGCCAATGCAAGAACGTCCTCAAGTGGGTGCCCTGGGCGCGCTATCTGCAGTACTGGTCTCTGTGCGAGTGGACCCTCGATGACGGTTCCACGCAGTATGGCGAAGCGATCGAATGGTTCCCGGGCATCCAGGCGCGGCGGTTCCTACGCTCGCTCGGTCGCGGTTAACGGCAGCGGCGAGGAAACCAACCCGTGCACCACAGCAGAACTCCTGCGAAGGCTCGCACTGACCGGATCCTGTCGGAGCCGACCCTGGATATGGTCCTGCTAGATGGCTCCAGCGAACTCGACCGCGAACTGGTCGGAGGAAAGGCCTGGGCAATCAACCACATGCGGCGGCTGGGCCTTGCCGTCCCGCCAGCTTTCACCCTCGACACCAGTGTGTGCATGCGCACCCTCGAGCAGGGTGTGCTGCCCGAAGCAGCCATCTCGGCTCTTAAACGAGGAATCGCGCACCTGGAAGCGGCTACCCAACGCAACTTCGGCGGCACCACACGCCCGCTGCTAGTATCTGTACGCTCCGGTGCGGCACGCAGCATGCCAGGGATGATGGACACCGTCCTCAACGTCGGCACAAACGCGACAACGATCTCAGCACTGGAAGTCGAAGCCGGGCGCGAACTCGCCCACGATATCAGTCAGCGATTCCGCACACAGTTTGTCCACGTCGTCGGATCAGAAGCCCCCCAGGACCCTTTTGCTCAAGTCGTCGCCGCGGCGACCGCTGTGTTCCGGTCGTGGACCTCGCCAAGGGCTCGAACCTATCGACGCCATCACGGGCTCAGCGATCAAGGCGGCACAGCTGTCACCGTTCAGGCAATGGTCTTCGGCAACATCGATAACTTGTCGGGAACCGGCGTGTTGTTCAGCCGCAACCCCCTGACCGGCGCACCTACCGTGCACGGCGAATGGCTGCCGCGCGCCCAAGGCGAGGACGTCGTCTCGGGCAAAGTCTCCCCGCGGCCACTGTCAGAGTTGGCCGCCGCCCAGCCCGCCGTGCACCGCGAGCTGGTCGCCGCCGCAGCCAGGCTGGAGCGCGATGCCGGTGATGTCCAAGACATCGAGTTCACCGTCGAGTCCGGGCGTCTGTGGCTTCTGCAGACGCGTGCGGCCAAACGGTCAGCGGAGGCCACGGTGCGCATCGCCCTCGCGCTATGGCGCGAGGAGATGATTACCAGCGATGAGGCGCTGGCGCGGATAGCCCCAACGGATGTGGCGGCCATGCTGCGACCGCGAGTAGCCGTAGAAGCTGCACGCAGTGCGGTCGTGGTGGCATCCGGCCAGCCTGCTTGCCCGGGTATCGGCTGTGGAGTGATGGTCGCCACGGCCGACGAGGCGGTCGAGCAAGCCGACGCTGGACGTGACGTGGTCCTCGCGACTCCAACCACTTCACCCGACGACGTGCATGGAATGGTCGCCAGCGTGGCGATTGTCACCGAGCTCGGCGGTTCGACGTCCCACGCGGCGGTAGTGAGCCGCGAGCTGGGCCGACCAGCGGTCGTGGGGTGTGGGCCCGGAAGCCTCGCCCGCCTCATCGGAAAGGAAGTCACCGTGGATGGCGGCGCGGGCTTGGTCTACGCGGGCCTGCTCCCGGTCGTTGAACCGTGCTCGCAGAATGATCCCGACCTGACCCAACTCGCCTCTTGGGCCGGCGCCAACGACATCAACGATTTACCAGCATTGCTTACACAGAAGATACCTCGATCGGATGGACGATGACCGTCACCCAAGCCCTCGACGACTGGGATCCGTTGCACAGCGTGAGTGCGCCGGATGCCTACTGGAGCACCAGCAATTTCGGCGAGGCCATGCCCGGTGTGATGACACCTCTGGGATGGACGTTCTGGGGACCCGTGGCCGAGAAGGCCACACGCGGCGCGTTCGCCAGCATGGGCGCATTGACCAAAGCCGAGACCGCCTACCCCCGTGATCCCCTCGACCGCGTCTGCAACGCTTTCTACGGACGCGTCGCGGGGCGTGTCAACTTCCTCGTGGGCATTGGTGATCGTCTTCCGGGGACCTCCGGAGCAGCCGTCGCCGAGCAAGTTGTGGGGGCCATGCCTCCCGAGCTGACCAGCGTCCGTAGTCGGAGACGTTATCCGTTTGTGGCCGTCCGTTTTCCGTATAGCTTTGCTACCATCAACGGCCGGGTACGCCGGGCAAGCGCCGACACCCAAAAGTGGTGGCTCGAAAATGTCGGCCGGATCGCGACCATGAGCCGAGATGAGGCGATTTCTGAGTTCTGCAGGGCGCACCGTCGTTTCGAGCACAACGTATGCGAACAGGGAATCCACGTGCTGTGTGCCGTACAGCCGATCTATGACCTGCTAAACAGACTCGTGTCCAACGCTGGACTCGGCGACGCGACATCGTTCATGAGCGGATATGGCGAACATGCAGAAAGCGCGATGGTGACCGACATGTGGCAAGCGTCGCGTGGTCGTCTCAGCTTAGACGAGGTTGTGCGGCGCCACGGCTATCACGGACCCCATGAGGGTGAGATCTCCGGAAAGGTCTGGCGGGAAGACGATTCCGCGCTGCGCAAGCTCCTCGAAGGTTACAAGCAACTGGGAGATGACGCCGACCCCGACCTTGCCGAGCAGGTCAACCGCGTTCGACGCAGGCAGCTAGAGTCCGAGCTGCTGGCGTCGCTGCCGACCGCCCGCCGAGGCGCCGCGCGTCTGGTCATTCGGCTTGCCGCAGCGATCATCCCGGTGCGTGGCATCGGCAAGTCGGCGTTCCTGCAATCATTGGACATGGGCCGGGCTGCGGCTCGCCGGATCGGGCAATGCCTGGTCGAGCACCGGCAACTCGATGACGTCGAGGACGTGTTCTTCCTGACCGCCCGAGAGGTCGTGCAGTTACCCAGAGACGCAAGGGATCTCGTCGCGAAACGACGAGATCGCCACGCGTTCTATAAATCCTTGCAAATTCCTCCCGCATGGATCGGCGAGCCCGTCCCGACTATCCTCGACGGCACGTCGCAGCGTACAGATACCAGCGTGATCGAAGGTGTCGGCGCGAGTCCGGGAATCGTAGAGGGGCCCGCCCGTGTGATTACTGACCCTGACGATGACGTTGAACCCGGCGATATCTTGGTCGCCGCGACAACAGATCCGAGCTGGGCGTCAATCATGTTCGTGTCCAAAGCCCTGGTCGTCGACATTGGTGGAGCCCTCAGCCACGCCGCGATCGTGGCCCGCGAACTCGGGATTCCGTGCGTCGTCAACACCAAAAACGGTTCACAACAACTACGCACCGGCGACATCCTGAGAGTCGACGGATCTAGCGGTCGGGTCGAAATCGTCGAACGGATAATTGACGCTGACTAGGCACGAACCCGCAGGAGAAACATGTCCCTTCCCCTGGTCCACCCCCACGGTGCTCGGCGAATTGCTCCATGCGAAGGACAAGCCGCTGGGGACGCCGTCGCACTCTGATCACAATCCTCACCGCACTAGCGCTAACACATGAGAACAGACATGACTGAACTTAAGGTACTTCAAGCGGTCCGCCTCAAAGGCCGGATCGCCGAGGCGGACCTGCCCGCTACCGTCGGCGCAGATCCGGCGCAGGTAACCACGACCGTCGAAAAGCTAACGCAGTCAGGCATGCTGGTGAACGGCAAAATGCTGCGGATCAGCCCCGGCGGGCGTGAAAGGCTCAACGTGCTGCTGGCGGCGGAACGAGCCACCATCAACCCAGAGGCGATAGCCGCCGCCTACGACGACTTCCGTGGCGTCAACGCCGATTTCAAGGCGCTCGTCTCCGACTGGCAGGTCAAGGATGGTGAACCAAATACCCACCTGGACATCGGATATGACGCCGCTGTCCTCAAACGCCTCGATCGGGTACATCAAAAAGTGATGCCGATAATCGCCACGGCCGCCACTCAGGTCCCTCGGCTTGTTAGCTACGCCGCCAAGCTCGAAGGTGCATTGGGAAAGCTCAAAGCGGGCGACGTGGCATGGCTCACTCGTCCGATCATCGACTCGTATCACACTGTGTGGTTCGAACTGCATGAGGAGCTGATCCTGCTCACGGGCTTGACCCGTGAAGACGAAGCCAAAGCCGGTCACGCGCAGTAACACCCGGTCGCGGCACGTCTAGACATCTGGCGCCCAACAACCCTCCGACGCAGGCACCCGAGCTCGAGGCGGCGGTCGCGTTGGCGGGTGGTGTTGACACATCGAGTCGAGTTGACACTTTCGACCACGGGTCTGCTGCGCGAATAGGTGACACCTTGACCTGCCCCACCGTTTGGGTCTGCTGCACGGATGGGTGACACCTGATCTGCCTAGTTTTGAGGGCTGGGCTGGAAGGATGTCATCGTGTCCAAGCCGTATCCGCAGGAGTTTCGTGACGATGTTGTCCGGGTCGCGCGCAATCGTGATCCTGATGTTCGGTTGGAGCAGATTGCCTCCGACTTCGGCATACATTTCACGACGTTGTATTCGTGGATGAATAAGGCCGACATCGAGGATGGCAAACGCGCCGGCTCCACGGTCGGTGAGTCGGCCGAGCTGCGGGAAGCGCGTAAGCGAATCCGGTTGTTAGAGCAGGAGAATGAGGTATTGCGCCGGGCGGCGGCGTATCTGTCGCAGTCGAATCTGCCGGGAAAAGGATTTACCCGCTCGTGAAAGAGCTCGCCGCCGGCGGGATCGCCGTCACGGTGACGTGCCGGGTCCTCAAGCTCGCCCGCCAGCCGTACTACCGCTGGCTGGCCATCCAGTCACTGATGCCGAACGTGGTGAGGCCTATCGCGCTGATGCTCTCTTCGATGCGCACCGCGACGATCCGGAGTTCGGATATCGGTTCCTTGCCCAGGAGGCGGCGGCTGTCGGTGAGTCGATGGCCGAGCGGACCGCCTGGCGGATCTGCGCCGATCAGTGGTGGAGTGTGTTCGGTAAGAAACGCGGCAAGAACGGCAAACCAGGGCCGCCGGTGCACGACGATCTGGTGACCCGCGACTTCACCGCTGAGACGCCAAATCGATTGTGGCTCAGCGATATCACCGAACATTCGACCGCAGAAGGCAAGCTGTACCTCTGCGCGATCAAGGATGCATTCTCCAACCGTATCGTGGGCTATTCGATCGACTCGCGGATGAAATCACGGCTTGCGACCACCGCCCTGAATAACGCAGCAGCCCGCCGCGGGCAGGTGGCCGGCTGCATCGTCCACACCGATAGAGGGTCGCAATTTCGCAGCCGAAAATTCGTCCACGCCTTGAACCGTCACGGCATGGTCGGCTCCATGGGCCGCGTCGGGGCGGCCGGCGACAACGCCGCCATGGAAAGCTTCTTCAGTCTGCTGCAGAAAAATGTCCTGAACCGGCGCCGCTGGCACACCCGCGACGAACTGCGCATCGCCATCGTCACCTGGATCGAACGCACCTATCACCGCCGCCGACGCCAAACCGCACTCGGACGATTGACCCCGATCGAATTCGAAGCAATCATGACCCCACCGGCAAGACAAGCCGCGTGAGAAAACTGTCACCTGTTCGCGCAGCAGACCCTCTCCGAACCGCAGACCAGCCAAAACACATCGCAATTCGGTAACAATCGGACCGTGCTGACCGGCGACTTGGCATCGGCCACCGCTGCATCGACGACACCATCCACGACGCAAACCGCCAGGTCACTGCCCTTCTCGATCACAGCGCTCCAGATAACCGTGGAATCGCTGAACTACCAGCTGCGCAAAGTCACCAAAGCCCGCGGCTCGTTCCCGTCGGACGCCGCAGCGCTCAAGCTGCTGTATTTGGCCATCCGCAACATCAACCAGAAACGAGGATCAACACACGGACCAGGCACCTACCGCTGGACCGAAGCACTGAATACCTTCGCCATCCAATTCCCCGACCGACTCCCACTATGACCCAAAGATAAAAGGCCACAACACCTTACACAGTTATCTTGACAAGCCCCTCGAGCGCCGCAACCGTCAACGGAAAACCGGTCGCATCAGTGAGCAGCCCCAGGGTGATCTGCGGTTCCAGGCGGCGTTCCTTGGAGAATCCCGGCTCGCGGAACCCGTCACCAGCATCGGTTTCGAAGTAGAGCGTCGAGACGTCGAACAACACCAGCGATGCCGGCCCCAGCCGGGCGTGCCGCGCCGATGCCGCCGCCAGCGACTGCCGCCACGACGGTTGGGCATAGACCGGGAGCCGGCGCTTGACGGTGGCATAGGAGGCCGCCTGCACGCCGACTTCACCCAACACACGGGCCGCGTCGATCTTGCTGGTCGGCTCGATGATCCGCGCAAGTACCAGGTCACGAAACACGTTGTCACCCTTGCCGACTGCCTCGAATCCCAGCACCCGGTAAGCCGCACACAACCCATCCCACAGATGGGTCATCCGCGAGGACGTGATCGGCAACGGCTCCGATCCAGCCAGTCCGGCCACACCGAGGTCCAACACAGCTTGTCCGGCAGCCAAGCGCTCAGCGGCGGCGGCCTTCAAGGCCGCCAACTCGGCCTCATCGTGGGCCGAACCGATGTGCTCGATTGAGCGTGACCCGCGCCGCGACGACCACACGATCTGCACGGCGGTCGCCCCGGACGAGCAATGATCAGAACCTGTGGATGAGCCTCGGGGTGGGGGCGTGAAAGTGGGCGCACCTTCCCGAGGATGATCTGAATGTCAGTAGGTCCGATCATGAGCCGGCGTTGGCGCGCTGGTTC
>NZ_JACKSY010000031.1:0-1965 GCF_025821985.1 Mycobacterium timonense
TCGCTCAACGGGCCGGCGAAGGCAGCCCCGACGAACAAGTCGTCAAAGGCCTCATCGTGCCGAGATCCGGCCAGTACGTCTTCAAAGACATCGTTGCGCACTACCTCAAGCAAATCCGTTTCGGTGACGACAAATTCGCCGAAATGATCCGCCTCCCTCAGTACGGCGCCGCCGACGTAGTGCTTGACCCGTATCGGGGATACGGCCAACCGGTCTTCGACCGCAGCGGCGCAAAAGTCGCCGATGCGCTCGGACCGCTGCGCGCCGGCGAAACATTCGAAGCGGTCGCCGAGGACTACGGCGTGACCGAAGCCGAACTCCGTGACGCTCTCGACGCCATCGCCGCCTGATCCACTCGCGGCGCGACTTCCGCACGTCTTCATCGACCGCAGCCTTGGCGCCATCCAACTGCCCAAACTCCTCCGCGCCGCCGGCATCGCACTGACGACAATGCGCGAACACTACGGAGAAACCGCCGCCCAAAGCGTGTCCGACAACGAGTGGATTGCCCTCACAGCGGAGCGCGGTTGGATCGCCTTCCACAAGGACGACAACATCCGCCGGAACGAAGCCGAACGCCAAACCGTCATCCGCACAGGAGCGCGCATGTTCTGCGTACCTCGCGCCGATCTGACAGCCGGCAATCTCGCGCGACGCTACCTCGACAACCTCGCTGCCATCGCACACGCGGCAGAATCACCCGGCCCGTTCATATACCTCGTATACGACAGCAGAATCGCCCGGCTGGTTTAACCAAATATCTGTGGCGCCGACAGGCCTGCGGTGCGCTTCGACAAACAGGGAAGTCGGCGTAGCCTGATGGCTAGCCGATGACGTCTAGGGCGCGGTAGCCAAGCTGTCGGTACCCCTCCCTAGACTGCTACTATGCCGAAACGGACAGAGGTCGTCGAGAAGATCACGAAGGCCGCCAAGAAGGCGGGACTGAGCTTCGACGTACAGCGCGAAGGAGGAAACCACACCATCTACAACCTCAACGGGCTGATCATCCCGATCGCACGCCACCAGCAGCTCGACGGCTACCTGGCTATCAAGATCTACAAACAATGCGAACCGAAACTAGGGAAGGGGTGGTGGCGTTGACCACGGCCTTCAAGGCGGTCGCCACCCGTGGTGACCGCTACTGGCTCGTGCACATCCCCGAACTCGACCAGTACACCCAGGCCCGAAACCTCACCGAAGTCGAACCGATGGCCCGCGACCTCATCGCATTGCTCAAAGAAATCCCCGATGACTCATTCCACCTCGACATTCGGATTGAACTGCCCGAGCACGTACGACACCACCTCGAGCTCGCCCGCAAATACAGCGAAGACGCTGCCCGCGCCCAAGCCGAATCCGCGCGCGAACGCCGCGCAGCAGCACGAGAACTCAAAGCCCGGGGACTCACAGTCCGAGACATCGGCACAGCGCTCGGAATTTCACACCAGCGCGCACAGCAGCTCTTGGCGTAAAATTCCTGCCGAACCGATTTCAAAGCCATGAGCGACGCAGAACATCTGGTTGACGAGCACCTTGCCGCGGCCCGGCGCGTGCTCGGAACAGGCGCAGGCCCAACCGACTGGGCGGCTCCAAACCAAACAGGGTCACCGGCCCCTCCGAACTGGGAGGGAGAGACCGCCGAACGCGCCCGCACGGCCGCCCAGCACCTCGAAACCCTTCGCGACGAACTACACCAGGCCCGAAGCACCGCGGCAACCGTCATCGCTGAAGCCGGCACGATTTCACGAGACGCCCACAGTGCCCTCGACGCGATCGAAACCGCCTGGGCCAACGACAAAACCACGCTCAAACCAATAGCCGATAGCGCCTTCGGCAAAGGCGTGAATCGCCCTGGAAATCCTGGAGGCTCCTGACCTTGGAAACGAGGATGGAGCAATGCCGAAGGAACAGTCGCCAGGGAAGCCGACGACGCGCAGGTACAGCCCGGAGGAGAAGGCCGCCGCG
>NZ_JACKSY010000032.1:0-37922 GCF_025821985.1 Mycobacterium timonense
TGTCTATAACCGACGCCGACGCCATTCAGCCCTCGATATGATGGCCCCGGTCGACTTCGAAGACCGACTCACTCAGACGGCAAAAGCCGCCTGACCCTGTGTCCACTAAACGGGGTCAAGCCCAGATCCGCGTGGCGAGGTCCCGAACGGCCCACATCGTTGTCGCCCATTGATTTGGTGCAGCCCCGATGCGTCGTCGCAACGAGGGACCGTGGGTCAGGCACTGGCGATGCTGTCGGTGGCGTCACCGTTGAGCGCGGTCGCGAGGCGGTTGTAGAGAACTTCGGCGTACTGGCTGGCGTAACCTTCGATCACGTCCAGGTGTTCGTTGAGTTTCTGGATAGTTTCGGGCTCGATGTCGAAGGCATACAGGTTCAAATGCTTGCGGACAAGTTCGGCGTTCTCGGGATCCAAGGTCGACATCATGTGGTTGACACCGTGGTATCTCGCGTGATTGATTTCGAACTCGCTGGCCGGCTGCGGGTTTGCTGGCGGTTTGAAGGCCGGTAGGTCGATCACAGTTAACTGACCCTTCGTGAAGACGCCGTCGGTCTGCTCATCGCGACGCGACTCGTCGATAATCTTGACGGTCTGTCCCGGCATCCGATGCTTCACAATCAATGTCAGATGTTTGTCCGGCTCTCCAGGAATAGCTTTCGTGTCGAGGTCCACCTCGAATTTCTTAACCGTGTCGTCGAACGTTCGCGCCCACCGGATGCGCCCGGAAGTTAGCCGGACATAGCCGGGTTCGGTGCTGCGATAGACGTAGACGTATTGGCTGCGCTCGGTGAGCGCCCAAAAGCTGGCGTGCGGAGCTTCGGCGTTCGCCCACACCGTGGAGTCTTCGTTGAGGAATCCGCGGCGGGACAATTCGGCGAAGTCAATGAAGCATTGAGACAAGACGCCGGCTTCTGCACCTGCCGGACTGGCGTAGATATATGCCTTCACAGTCGTGAGAGTACGACGTGGATAACCATCACTTTGGCGGCGACGCGACGCGGCGCGCCTTTTGTGCGACCGACTGCCTACGGCGTGCGGGCCGGGTCGGAGGCCAGCCTGCGGATCGGGGTGGGTCATGCCTGGCCGGCTCAGGGATCGTATCGGGCATGGACCGGGGAGGGGCCACGGGCAGCAAGTCGGTGGATGCGGCGTGATGGCAGGGTCGGATCGGATCTAGCAAGGCGCAGGTCGACGGCGTTGAAGAGCACACCGCGCGCGGTGCCCGCGGGGCGTGTCACCGCGGCGCTGCGGGGTCGACGCCGGGCGCCATACGGGGAGCCCGGGCCGGGTATTGGCGCCGGGCGGGCAATGTTGTGGGGGCTGGCCTCCGATTGACACGACGTCGTTGTAATACGCGCCCTGGGTGGTGTTGCCGTGTCAATCCC
This sequence comes from Mycobacterium timonense, assembly GCF_025821985.1. Classification (NCBI taxonomy): domain Bacteria; kingdom Bacillati; phylum Actinomycetota; class Actinomycetes; order Mycobacteriales; family Mycobacteriaceae; genus Mycobacterium; species Mycobacterium timonense. Next base: position 1,386 of record NZ_JACKSY010000032.1, read on the forward strand.
GGCCGTCGCCGCGGATGTGTCCCAGCCTTGCTGAGGTGCTCGCTACGTCGTGTGCCCAAAATTTTGGGGGCGGGGGCCGGGCGGCCACGGCCCGCGGCACGCGGCCGCATCGGGGCGCCGCCAGCGCTTGACGCCGATGGCTTTGCTGGCCCCCTTCGCCGGCGCTCGGGTGTCGCGGCGGGCCGCGCTCCGTGGGCGATCGCAGGCAACGCGTCGCCCGTCTGCCGCGCGGCGGCGGTTCGGGAAAGTTCTGCGGGTCGGCAAGTTTCGCCGCCAGAGTTGACGTCCGGTGCGTGTTAGTTTCGCGGTGGAACTGAATCCAATGTTGTCTGCAGCGTTAGCTGGAGGTGACACAGGGGGAAGAACGGACATGGGGGGATTCATGTTTGGAGTATTTGATCCTGCGTCGCTGTGGGCGGCTCATCCTGAAGCGGTGCAAGTGTTGGCTGATATCACCAGCGGCGGTGATGGGACTTCCAACGGCGCCATCGCCTCATTGGTCAACCGGGTGCTGCTCAGTCTGGGCGTGCTGCTCGTGGCTGTGTTCGGTTGGCGCATTCTGTCGGTGTACTCAGAGAAGACCGGCGCCCAAACCGGTCCTGGCGGCGGTGGCGGCGGCGGCAAGGACAAGAAGCTGGTCGACGAACTGAAGCATTTCGCTATCGCCGTCGGCTTGCTCGTCGGGGCGTACGCCATTAGCGACATTGTGATCGACGTCGTCGTCGGCTGGCTTAACCGCGGCTGATCCCGCGGGTCAAAACCAAACATCAGGGGGAGGGGCCGTGAGGTCGTTTCGCGTCTTCAACAACATCGACCGGGTCGACGTTGAATGGATGATCCTGGGCTTGCGGTGGCGGCTACCGGCGATGGTGGCGCTGATCAGCACTATCTTCGCGGGCCTGATCGTCTACATGGTGAGCAACGCGTGGGTCGCCGTTCCGGTGGGGCTGATCCTGGCGTTCGGTGTCCTGCACATCGTGCGATGGATCAACGGTATGGATCCCCAAGGGGTCCTGCATGAATTCACCCAGCTCGGGTTGATCTTGCGGACCACGCGACGACCCGTCATCAACAACACGGGAAGGCGCTAAGCGATGGCCGGCTGCTTCCCGAGAATCACTCGCCGCGTTGGAAATCTGATCTTCAACCAAGACGGCACGGTATGGGCCAACTACCTGCTTCGAGGCATCAACACCGACCCCTACCAAGCCGGCAAAATCGAAGCTTGCCAAGACCACAACGCCATGCTGTTCAACGCGTTGTCGCGGCTGCCCGCAGCAGATTTCCTGCTGCTCGGTGTGAAAGCGCAGACCCCACCCGATGTCATCATGGCTCGCTGCGCCGAGGGAATACCAGGCATCGAAGAGCCAGGCCGCTACCCCGGCCTCGAGGCCCAATTCAACTCGCTGTATCAACGCATCCTGGCCGGGGAGCATGCGGAGTACCAGCGGATCTTCTGGCTGTCGATCGGATTTCCCGTCCACCAGTCCTGGCGTGACAAAATACTGTCCTCGGTCGCGGTGATCGACCCGCACAGTCGCGTCGATCACCGCATCATCCGCGATCTGGAAAAGCGGTACTTCGAGGCCCTGCCGCGGCAGTTCCGGCCAATCCGTACCACCGAGGCTCACGTGCGATGGGTGTTCGACCGGGCCCGTCAGCGCGGAATCACCGTGCCGCTGCTGCCCGACCCCGATGTCACCCGGGGCGTTGTCGACGACAGCCCACGATCTTTTCCCGACATCCACATCAACAAGAACGCCGACACTGACGCGCTGCTGGAAAACCTCGCCGCACGCATCGCCGATGGGGATCCATCGGCCATGCCGCGCGTCAAGGACGAAAGTTGGCATCGGCTGCTGCGCAACAATTTCCACACCACCCGATGGGGGAAGATGCTCTCGGTGGCCAACGTGGAGACACGCAACGCCGACTTCCCCGACGGGTACACGAGTTACCAAGTGCAGATGGGGATTTCGCAGTATCCCTCGGTGGAGACCTTCGACATCAACACATTCACCTATCTGGTCGATCAGGAGATCGGCTGCGACGCCGACTTCGCGCTGCGATTCCACTTCGATCAAGAAGTTCTGACCAAACGTGGAATGCGCAAAGCGATGCGCGAACTCAACGCTGAAGCCCAGGCCAACACCCGCGATGAATTCGACGACGAAGACTACGGCGACCGCCGCGGCGAGATGCGCAACTTTCGGCGCACCGCCCGTCGCGAACGGGACCCGCGAGGAATGAAGGTCGCCGCGCTGTTCTCATTCGCCCACCAGAACCGGGCATACCTCGAGCAGCGCATCGCCGAGCTCAGCGAGCATTTCACCAAACATGATTTCACCCCCTACATTCCGGTCGGCGCTCAATTCGACTTGTGGCAGGCGATGATGCCCGGATCGTCATGCCCGCCGGTTGTCGAGGACATCAAGCAGACCACGACGACCAACCTGTTCAGCGCCTACATGCCCGTGCGCCGCACGGTGCTCGGAGACGCCGTCGGCGTCCCGATCGCCAAGAACAAAGAGAATGCGCTCGGCCAAATCGTGCACTGGGACATCTTCAACGCTTCGGACAAGGGCAACGCGTCGGTGACGATCACCGGGGCCAAGAACAAAGGCAAGTCCTATCTGATCAAGGACATGATCGGATTCCTGATCGACGCGCTCTGCTATGTGCACATCATCGATCAATCCGACCACGGCGAGTACACCGTGTTCGCGCAATCCCTGACCAGCACGCAGATCATCGATGTGTTCGGCGGGATCGACGCCCACGGGCAGCGAGCGTCCCTGGATGTGCTCAAGTGCTGCCCACCCGACATTGCGGCCTGGCTGTTTTTGGATCTGTGGCTGCCGCTGCTGGAATTGCGTTCAGACTCTGAGGAAGCCGCCCTGCTGTCCACCGTCGTCGAGCCCGGCTACCGCAGGCGGTTCGGGATCGACTCCACCCGCGCACTGATGAGCCACCTCGAGCACGCCATCGGTGACGAGGTGTCGCGCAAGCTGGTGATCAAGCTGAACTTCTGGTCCCGCCAGCCCTACACCCATGCGTTTATTGACCCGATGATCGACGGGACCGTGGTTACACACCCGCCGTTCGATGCCCAGGCCCATGCTGTGGTGTTTCGCACCCACAAGCTCAATGTTCACCGCGGCGCAGCGACCCCGACTGAGGCGCAACGCTTTGCGGCGATGGCTTACACGGCGATCGCGCGGCTGACCACGCTGCGGTTCTCGACGATCAAGGAGCCGTGCGTGCTGGCCGGTGACGAAATGCACTTCCAGAAAGGCTCGGACGTGCTACTGGAGCTGGTGGAGCGGCCCGACCGAGTTGGCCGGCGCGCCAACAACTTCTTCATCGCCGGCGCTCAACTGGCGCAAGATTTCGACGAGCACTACGCCCTGGTGAAGAAGAAAGTACTGCTGGGCCAGGAGACCCGGGCGAACGCCGCCGCGGCCCTGGCCTATGCAGACTTGCCGCCGACCGAACGGCTGGTGCACACCATGGTGTCGGAGACCTCGCCGCTTGACCCAGACAACAACAACATGCCGATAGAAAACCGCGCCGGGGAAGGGTGGTACAACGACGGCGCGAACATCGGCCGGATCCAGACGATGCCGCACCTGCTGGCCGCGCGGCGACGCTACGCCGACACGACCGCATCGCGGATGATCCGAGAAACCGAGCTGGCGGCCCACCCGGCCCGCCCGGATGCGAATGCGGCGGTGACGCAGTGACATTCGCGCAGTGGCGGTTCGGATTCCCCGATGCGCCAGCGGGCACAGCCACGTCGGCCGGCCCGGTCAGCGACATGTTCATCGGATGGCTCAACCTCGCCGACTCCGACGGCGGCAAACTGGCCAACTACCGACTTAGCTTGCACCCCTCGGCATTTAGTTGGAGCTCAGGCTTTTTCGCCACGTGGATCGAACTGTTCTACGAGCTTTTTCTTATCGTGGGCGCGCATGCCGTCGCGTTGCAGGAAGTGATCCTCAACCCCAACGCGTGGTTGGAGCCGCTGTCCAACCTGTATGGGGGGATCACCGGAAAGGTCTACGGTGCGATTCCGCCTGTCGCGCTGGCCACCGGGGCGTTCGGGATTCTGGCGTTCATCGTCTATGTGCGCCGCGGCTCGGCCGGCTCGGCCACCCAGGTCAGCAAAGAGCAATGGTCGCGGCTGTCCTCCGGTGTGCTGTTACTCGGCCTGGTAGCCATCTTGGCTGCCAACCCATTTCGGGTTATTCGACAAGCGCTTGACTGGCTGCTAGGGCTTGCCTCGTTTTTTACCCGCAGCGGCGAGGGCGGTGTGGGCGCGCGCGTGCATTCGGCCAACGTCGACATCATCCGGTCATTGACCTTCATGATGAACTACCGCGGCGAGCTGTCGGCCGAGTGTGCGCGCGTGTGGTCGACGATGATCAACACCGGTGCCGCTAACCCGGGCTGTCTGACCGCCGAACAGCTGGCAGGCCGCTCACCGAACGCGGTGTCGGTCTTCGCTGCTGTGCTGGCGGTTGTGTTCGCGCTGGCGATGCTGTATTTCGTCGGCGTCGTCGCGGTGTATCTGTTCAACCAGGTTGGGCTGACCATCGTATATCTGACCGGGCTGGTTTACATCGCGGTTGGCGCGATGCTTAAGCGGCGGCCCTATGATCCGCTGTCGCGGACACTTGCCAGAGCGGGCGTGCACGGCTTGCTGGCATTAGGTTACTGGTTCGTTGCCGCGCTGATCCCGGGGCTGCTGATCCTGGTGGCGTCGTGGGCGCAAGCCCTTCCGACGTGGATCCCCATCGCGCTGATGGCGGTCGTGTACTGCCTTGTCGCTCAAGGCATCCGGCGGGCCTCGAAGAACCATGAGACGCTCTACAAGCTTTTCCGGGACCGCATCGAGCGATCCAACCGCTGGAAGGTGTTCTACTCCGAGTCCGGCCCGACGGTGGCCGGCGCTGCGCTGCAGGGAACATGGGAGCAGCCCAAGGCATGGGTGATGGGGCAATACCACAAGACCCGAGACGCGGTGACCGATCACTGGAACCGATATCTGCAGTCCGGCCGTGATGATGAAGGGACCCCGATGACGCCGCCAGCCATTCTTGCGGACAACCCCGAATTCGCCGCGGCCCTAACCCGAGCCGACACCTATGTGGCCCCGCCCGGCGAACGGGCAGCGACCGTCCACGGCAACGACGTCACCGCACCGGCAGCGCTGGGACGGGTGATCGGCGAAGTCAACGACGCCGCAGGTGGACCAAACAAGGTGGTCGTCGTCGAACCCGGTGGCCGGGTAGCAGTGGGTCGACCCGCGGAACTGTCCGACCTGACGCTGCCGATCAGCACCGACCTCACCGGTGCGCTGCCGCCGGTATTTTTTCGGGCCGGCATCCCGCAGCTGGCCCCTCCGCTGTCGCCGCTGCCCCCGGCCCAGCCGGCTCCCGACGCGCCAACACCAGCCGCCGGCGCCGACGGTGTTCCCCCAGCGTTAGCGGCCTTCGCCGACACCATGAACGCGCACTGGCGACGCATCGATGCGATGACCCATCGGTTCCATGACGAGGCTGCAGCGCTGAACCAGCGGCGCAACGGCGATGCGGGGCCCGACCACATCGAAGTGGGCGCCGCAGTGTTCCGCGGTAGCGCGCCCGGCGACCACACGGTGCAGGTGACGGCCCCCAGCCCGGTTGACCAAGTACGGGCAGTGCCAGCGCTGCGCAGCATCCTCGATTCGGCCGCTCGGGCGCAACGGTTGACCTATAACCGCAACCTGCTGCGCGCCCGGGGAGTCACAGCGCCGCTGACCATTGCCGATGAGGACGAGTCGGCGCAGCAGTTGGTGTTCGCGGCTGACCGGTTGGGGCGCATACGCCCCCAACCTCGATTTGGGCGAGGTTTCGGCGATGCGATCTAAGGCAGACGACCCAAACATCTGTAAACTTCACCGTAAGAATCGTTCACTCATGCCGGAAGATGCCCACCATGAAATTTGATTCCTCGCAGACCGACCCGACAGAGGTGGAAAACCTGCGCGACAAGTTCGTCGCCGGCCGCGCCGCCGCCCACGACGCGCCGCCGGCGCCCGGCGAACCAGGCGACCCCGAAGAGACGGTGGTGATCACGCCCCGGGCCCGCGCCTCCGACGAATCCAGCCCCGACGACAAACCCGACGATGCCTCTTCCGGCGAATCCGCTGATGCTGCAGACGAATCCGGCGACACCGCGCAAGCGCACACTGCCGCCAGCGACGCCGACGAGGCCCCGGGAGCACACGCCGCACCCGACATCGCTGATAGCGCTGGCGCCGAACAGGACGACGCCGTCAGCGACCCCACGGCCGCAGACGCGCCCGACGCCGCCGCGGGCAGTGGGTTATCCAACGGCGTAATTCCGGCGCCCCCCGACGGTGCGCACGCCGCGGTTGATCGTCAGGGCAGCGGCGCTGAGAACGACGAGCCTGTCCGGAAGTTCGGAGAGGACACCGGCCCGCTGCCGGTGGGCAATCTGTGGCATGGATCAATGCCGCCGCCCCGGGATGTCCCCGTGGCCGCCCCGCCCCCCTCAGCCGCGCCCCCCGATCGCGATCCGCCCCTGCTCGGCGGGGCAAAGTCCTCGGGCCTGCTCGGCGATCAACTGAAGGCCGTCGACGACACCTCAACACCCGGGCCGACTTCACCCCGTGAGTTCGCCTCGGACTTCGCCCCGCCGGCGCCCGACCCGAGCCGCGCGCCGCGGCCGGACTACGGCCCCCCACCGCGACCCGCCGGCGCGCCGTCTGCCGCATTCGAGGCGCAGCAACCCCAGTTTGGCCCGCCCGAGTCGACGACGTCTACCCCGCCGCTCTGGCAGCAGCCGCCGGGCGCCGGCCGTGCCTACGCCCCGGGCGGCGAGCACCGTCCCACCGGCCAGCCGCCGCGCGGCCGTCCGCCCCAAGTGTTGCCGGCCGACGCGGGGCGTCCCGGGGCAGCGGCCGCGGATCCGCGGAGCTTTGCGGTGCCGCCGCGGCGGCACAGCCCGCCCGATACGCCGTACCCGCCTGTCGGCGCACCCCACGACGTGGCGCCGGAATACGGTTACGCGGCCCGACCCGAGCAACGGCCGGGTGTGCAGCCAGCGGTGGCGCCGCCACGACGGCCGTATCAACCGCCAGCTGAGTCGCAGGCACGCTTCGATGAGGAACGTTCCTTGCACACCACCGAGCGCGAATTCGCGGTGAAGGGCGGCCGCCGCGAGGGACCCCAGCAAGGGTGGCGATCGGTCATCTCCCGGATGGGGATCCCGCTGGGCAAAGGTGCCGCTGAGATCGCGTATGACCACGACATCGCAATGATCAACAAGCGGCTGCGATACCGCAAAACCATCGGTGTCGTGGCCTTCAAAGGTGGGGTCGGCAAGACGTCGATCACGATCTGCTTGGGTTCGACGCTTGCCACCCATCGCCAAGACGGCGGAGTGGTGGCCGTCGACACGGTGGCTCGTGGAACCCTGGCCATGCGGGTCAAGGAAGATCACCGCGATGTCAGCGGCGACGTCAGATCGTTGGCCTATGATCCCGAAGCCGACGAAGCGAACATCGACGCTGTGCATGCGCACTTGTTGAGCAACCGGGATCGGCTGTCGGTTCTGGGATCACGTCGCGACCTCATTGCCGAGCCGCTGGCGCCCAACGAGTACCTCACCGCGCTTGAGCGGCTGCGCCGCCACCACAAGCTCGTCCTCGTTGACACCGAGCCTTCGACGGCCACCCCGGCTTTCGAAACGATCATGGAAAGCCTCGATGCCTTGATCCTGGTGGTGACGCCGACGCGTGACGGCGCCGTACCGGCGAGCGAGGTGTTGCCGTGGCTACGTGCGCGCGGGCTCACCGAGTTGGCCAGTCGCACCATCGTGTTGCTCAACCATCAATCCCCGGCCAAACCGCACATGGACGAAGAGTCGATCACGCACGGCTTCCACAAGAACGAGAAGGTCGAGGTACTCGAGATCCCCTACGACGCGCACTTGGCCGAAGCCAGCCCGATTTCGCTCGAGCTGCTCGACAAGAACACTCGCCGACAGTTCGTGCGCGCCGCCGCGATCTTGCTCGACAAACTGCCGGCCAACTGAACACCGTTGCAGCCAACAGCGATCACAGCAGAAAACCACACACGAGGGGGAAGACCGAACAGCCATGACACAGGTAACCGACCGCGCGGCGATCACCGAGTCTTTGTTGGGGCGGCTGTCTGAACTGGACCATCTCAAAGAGTCTTACCAGGACAAGAAAGCCGCAGTGGCACAAGCGCAAGCGGCCGAAGACGCCGCGGCCGAAGCCTACGGCACCAAGATCGCCGAGCTCCTCGAAACCGGGTGGGCGACACCGGCGGCGCTGGCCAGTCAAGGCCACGAGGCACCGAAGAAGCGCAATGGTGCGCGTCGCCGGCCAAGCGCCGGCGAGACGAGCCAGGATCATTCCGCCGCCGAGCATCAGTGAACCGCCGGCCGGCCTGAAGATTTGAGTGAGGACTGAAATGGTGGCGACATCGCAGCAGGTTTTCTGCCGCGCACAGGTCTGGATTCCCGGCCATCGGGTGGACGTGCCGTTGCACAGCCACCTCACGGTCGCTGACGCGATAGCCGAGCTGATCCCGTATCTGATCGAGCACTTGGACGCCGAGAACAAGGACACCACTTGGCTTCGGGACCCCGACGCGTACTGGCACCTGTGCACGTTCGGTAACCAGCCGCTGGATGAGGACAAGACACTTGCCGAGGAGAAAATCCTCGACGGCGCCCGGCTGTTTTTGACCAAGACCGATCCGGGCGAAAAGTACGTGCCGCTGATCGACAACGTCGCTGAGTCGATCACCTACTACCTGAAGCGACACTTCCCGTCCTGGGATTCACCGTTTTCCAAGCGGATTTCTCTGCACATGCTGCTGGCGGTGGTGGCTATGGTGTGCGCCACCGCGGTGGTGTGGACCAGCGCGCACCAGCCCGGGTGGCCGGTGCGGGCGGCCCTTGCTGGGGGGATGGGGTTGGTCGCGCTGGTGAGCTCGGCGATCGCGGTGGTGTTGGTACGCACCGACCGCAAAGAGCGGTTTTCGGTGGTGCCGGTACCGCTGATGATGATCACCTATCTGTTGGCCGCAACGGCTGCATTGGTGATCACGCCGCGTCCGCTGGGGATCTACCAACTGGTCGCGGCAGCCTCGACGCTGCTGGCCTTGGCGGTGTGTCAATCGGTGCTGACCGGTAAGCATCTGCGGCTGCACTACGCCGTGATCGCCGGATCTGTGCTGGTGATCCTTATCGGCCTGCTCAACTTTGTCTACCGCAGCCCGACAGTGGTTATCGGTGTCCAGACGATCGCGCTGTGCTTGGTCATGGTGCTGATCGCATCACGGCTGGCGCTGTCGGTCGCAGGGATCTCGCTGCCCTACGTGCCTGCCACCGGCGAACCCTTCATGCGCGGCAAAGGTGCTGGCAACCTCGACGCGGGATCATTGCCGCGCGACGGAACCTCAAGCCGCGCACTGGAATCGATTCACAACCAGGAACAGCAAATTCTGACCGCAGGCGCTTGCCGAATGGGTTTGCTCATCGGAGCGCTGGTGGTGCTGGTGTCGGCCAGTGTGGTCGTCGGGCGCTGCCTCAACACCCATGAATGGCTGATCTGGTCCTTCATGCTGGTCATCTCTGTGTGCCTGGTCTACCGCGGGAAAAGCCTCGATGACGCGCGAGAGCAAGCCATCGTGGTGATCGCGGCCGCGGCCACCCTTGGGGCGTTCGGTGCGGGATTGCTGACCGTGCCGCAGGTCTCGAGCGACAACACCCTACGCGGGGCGCTCGCGTTGGGGATCTTGGTGGCGGCCATGGTTATTGCCACGATCCTGGCGATCCAGGAGCGCGGCATTGTCAGCCCCATCGTGGCCAAGGTCCTCGAACTGATCGACCGGGCGCTCTACATTTCAGTGTTCGCCCTTGTCTTTCAGGTGATGGACCTGTACTCCAAGGCGCGGGCCCACTGATGCACCCGATCGGTCGGGTCGCCGCTTTGGCGATCGTCACGTTGACGGTGGCAGCCCTGGGATATGCCCCGCCTGCGGCGGCCATCGCGCCACCCACCATCGACCTCGCCGCCGATATCGCCCCACCCGACGCAGATCCCGCCCCCGCATTGCCGATGAAACAAAACACGGTGTGCGCCACCTCAGCAGTTCTGGCCGATTCCCAGTTCAACACCATCCCCGCCAGCGACGTGTTCGGAGTCGGCGAGCTGCACAACTTCGCCCGCGGCGACGGTCAAGTGGTTGCCGTCATCGACTCCGGCGTCCAACCAGTGACACGGCTTGCCCGACTGCGCGGCGGCGGCGACTACCTGGTCTCAGGCGACGGCCTGTCAGACTGCGACCACCACGGCACCCTGATCGCGGGGATCATCGCGGCCGCCCCCTCGCCCAAGGACGGATTCGTCGGTGTCGCACCCGGCGCGGAGATCGTCTCCATCCGCCAGACCAGCGCGGCCTTCACTGAGGAACACCTGCCGCCGGGCTACGGTGAAGCCGACCGATCCGCAGCCAACCTGATGGCGCTGGCCAAGGCCATCGTGCACGCCGCCAACCTCGGCGCGACGGTGATCAACCTGTCAATCACCGCCTGCTACGACGCTGGAAGCCCTGTAGACCTGCGCCCACTGGCCGGTGCGCTGTACTACGCGGCTGTGGTTCACGACGCCGTCATCGTCGCGGCCGCCGGCAACACCGGCGACCAACAGCACCAAACCTGCCAACCGAACCCCGGCTACGACCCAGCCAATCCCGGCGACCCACGAAACTGGGACGGTGTCCGCTCGGTGTCGTTGCCGAGTTACTTTTCGGACCTGGTGTTGTCAGTGGCAGGAACAACGCTCACCGGCGACCCCTATGTCAACTCGATGCCCGGGCCCTGGGTGGGCGCGGCTGCACCGTCGATGAACATCGTGTCCCTAGACCCCACTGAACCTCAACCAGGTGCGCTGACCAATGCCGCGTTGGTGAAAGGTGCTCCCATTCCACTCAATGGCACCTCGTTCGCCGCAGCCTACGTGTCGGGGCTGGCGGCGCTGATCCGCGAGAAATACAAAGATCTATCCGCCCATCAGGTGATCAACCGAATTCTGGCCACCTCGCACACACCCGCCCAAGGACTCACCAACACCCTGGGCGCGGGCATCATCGACGCCAAAGCTGCTCTGACTGCTGATGTGCCGCGCGGGGACATCGTGGCTCCCGGCGTACCAAGCGTGGCGGCGCCGGCCCCCAAACCCCCACCCGCTAAAGACAACACCGCCCGCAACGTGTCGCTGATCGCGCTCGGCGCCACGGTTGCAGTGTTGGCCGTGGTCGCCCTGACAGTGTTCGCTACTCGCAGATCGGACTCTTGATGAATCGAGATCGTCTCTGGGGCTTGCAGTTCCGATCCACTAATCTGTGGTTCCTGGCGGTGGTCACGATGATCGCCGTGCTAGCCGCGGCGCTGGTGAACCGGCCCGGGTACCAGGTCATCGAGATCGCCGCGGCGGCGGCTGCCGTCGCGGCGTCGCTCGCAGTGGTGACGCTGCGGTCACGAACCCTGCTCGGATGGCTGTGGAAACGACTCACGTTTCAGCGCAGTCCACGCGATGAGATCGCGCTATTCGCCGCCGAGACAACCGGGCACACCTGGGATGGGCGCCGCGCCAGCGTGTACATCGAATTGCTGCCCCAGCCCTACGAAACCACCATCATCGGCGCCGAACAGGAGACCACGATCCGGCGGATTCCCGTCGACGCCATCCGGGAGGAACTAACCCAGTTCGACATCCACTGCGACCACGTGACATTGCTGACGCTGGGCTACAAATACGATGAGCCATCCCAGCTTGCGACGGTCTGTCATGCCGCGGTCGGCCCGGTCGGGGCGCTGCTGTACGGCAGGACAGTGCTGGAAGTCAGCATCGCGCTGGACCGATCACTCGACAGCGTCTACGCGCGCCAGGGCAACGACGGTGTCGCGGTCGGGCTGAGCCGAACCGTCACCATTGCCGCCGAACGGATCCGGCGCAGGCTAAGCCAATTGGGTTGGAATGCACGGCTTCTCAGCGAAGACGACCTCGCGGCGCTGCAGAGCCAGTTCAGCGGGGTCCTCATCGAACAGCTCGACCATGAGCACTGGGGGTCGTGCGGGGCTAAAGCGATGCGGGCCTCAATGTTCACACCCATCCGCTCGGCGTGGACGCCGGCCAGCTACCGGGAATGGTTGAAACTCAACACCCATCGCACCCTGCAGATCCTGCGCTTTACCCGCAACCGCGACGGCAGTGATCACGCCGAAATGTACGTGGGATATCTCGACACCGACAAGTCGGCGCTTAGTACCGTGCGTGCGATCGGGCTGCGCCGCCAATACGGGCAGCAGGGCGACATTCTCACCGCAGCGATTCCTGCCATGCGCACGATACCCACCAGCGCGGTGCCGGGTAAGACGTTAAGCCAGGCAGAGGAATTCCCTATGCCGTTGTACGCAGCAGGTGTCGGCACGTTCATCGGATTGACCAGGACCCGCGCACAGGTGTTCGTGAACTTCACAGTGGGCAGCGAGCCGTTCTACGTGGTAGCGCCCGCGGCGCTGTGCCAGCAATTGCTCCTGCGGCTGGCGACCAGCGGACGCAGTATCGACATCAGCTTGCCCGGCGAGGAATGGCAGGTGTTCGCCCGCCGGATCGGCGCCACCCACGACCGGCGCCCGGATGCCGACATCGTGGTGACAGCGCAAGAAGGAGTGACCAAACAGTCCCATCCCAACCAGGTTCGGTTGGTGTGGACGACATCCGAGCCCCGGCGCATCGACTACGGCATCGTCGCGGGCCCTGATGAGTGCGTGCTGACAACCCCGACAGGGCAGACGCGCTATCGCTGGTCAGTCTCCAACGCCGAGCAGAATGTGTTCACCCTGCGGCCCCGCGCGCCGCGGCATGCCGCAACCGCCTCGTAAAACCGCGCGGTCCGCGACATATCGATGGCCTGGTGTCTTGGGAGCTTATCGGTAGAAGTGCAACCGATTCGGCCGCAGCTGCTGGCCGGGTCGTGTGAGACATGTTGTCCACGATGAATCTGAGACCGCATCTCGGCCCGCGTCACGGGGCACGCTCATTCCCTCGAAACGCCAGCGCCGCAGGTGTTCTCAAGCCGACCCGACATGTGCGGACAACATCCGGCCGTCATCCAAAACAGCCGCGTTACGCTGGACTCATGAGCATCGCCGACGTTCGGAGCGGCTTAGCGTGGGCGACATGCGCGATTGCGGGTGTACTCGCCGGATACGGCGTCTACCTCGCCGCGTTCCTTGTCTCGGCGCCGTTCCTGCTGTTCGCCGCCTTCGGTGCGGCACCGTTCATAGCAGTCGCGGTGGTTGCGCTTACTTTCCTGTGGACCCGCAGGCGCTCGTGCCGGGCGCCGATATGGATGCAGCAACGACGCTCGGCGTTCTGGATTGGAGCTGCAGCGGTGGTGATGGCCTGCGCCGTCTACACCGTCGCCGAGATGCCACAGACGATCCCATTCGCATACACCTTTGTGGGCTAAGCCGCTGAACACACGTGCGCGTGGCATCGTGATTCGAACGGAACTTGAGCGCGTCGCCTCCGAACGGTATTCGCGGTGAGTCCTGCGGGCCGTCCTGAAATCGGTGAGGACGGGTCTACCTTCGTTGTGCCGGGCAACACCGCCGGCGTCTATTCCTGGGCTTACCAGCTCGGCGGCGCGCCGTCGGCGCCGGAGTCGGGTTTGGGGACCCGGTCACTGTTGGGGCTGTCGCTGTGCGTGGTGCCGTCGGTGGCGTAGACCGGGCCCGCCGGCGCCGACGGCCACATCGACGGGTCACGGATCCCGGTGAACGGCAACACCGTTGGGGTCACGCTCCGGCGTGGGAGCAGGCCGCGTGATGGTGCTGCGGCCCTCCGCGGCGCTGCGACGCGTGAGGCGGTCGAACGGTATTGTTTCGCATCGGTGACCGGGGCTTCGTTGGCCGCCGCCACGTCGATGAAAGGTGGCACGAATGTCTGCGCTCCAGAGTTTCTTGTCCGCGCTCGGCAAGGCCGCCACGGTGCTGTGCTGTGTGGCGCTCGCGATGACGGCGTGCTCTCGAACCGCCCCACCGTCGGCGAGCCACAGCCCGCCTGCAACCCCGGGGAGCAGCAGCCCGCCCGCGGCGCCTGTGCCAGGACTGGACGCGGACTCGTTGCTGGTCAGCGTCGAGGACGCGCGGCGCATCGCCAACGACTACGGCTTGCAGCAGGCCGCCCAGGGAGTGTCGCAGCGGCCCAAGCACTTCGATTCGGATGCCCCACCTCCCTGCCAGGCGGCCAACGATCAAGAAGCCACCTTCGGCGCTGGCTGGCAGCAATTTCGCTCCACGGCCTACACCGCTGACATGCCCGGACCGAGCGTCGTGGTCGGCGGCAGGCAATACCCGGGAGCCACCAAGATGCTGGACGTCATCCAGAACATCAGTATTTACCCGCAATCGGCGGCCGCACGCGCCGCACTCGAACGCCTCGTTCCGACGCTGAAAGCCTGTTCGGAACTGCACGTCCGGTACTACGACTACACGGTGACTATGCCCGATCCCTCCACGGTGGTGCTCACGTACCCGGATTCGGAAACATCATCGATGTATCGGGTGAAATCGGCAGTGTTCATGCAGGTCTCGGTGCTGGGCTTTCGGAATTCAGAGGAGATAACGCAGACCATGATCCAGACGATCACCGGCCGAATCACACGGTGAGCTTTTTTGCACCAAGGGCAAGGTTCCCCGCAGCGGACCCACGTTAGTGAGAACAATTTCGAGGGCTACATGCCGCGCCGAAAACCTGGCCGTGGAATCATCGGTGTAAGCCCGCCATTTATCGAGGGTTAGCCGATCTGGGTTGGTTTCCGGGCGTAAGCCGGTGGTTAGGTTTAGGGCGGTCGGTGTTGTCTGTTGATCTGGATACCACTGCGGCTCAGGACAACTCGTGGGCATGCTCGTGGCCGGCGCAGCTGGTTGCCAAACTAGTGATGAGGTCGTGGGTCTGCTGGTCGGTAGCCGTCAGTGTGCCTTGCCGTAACAATCGGTATGAGGCAGCTTGCGCGAGAAGCAGATACGGCGAGTAGTTGGCGCCGGGATCCATCGTTGCGACTACATCCAACGGGGTGGCCTGTGCGGACATGGCCGCCCGGGTGGAGGCGTAGGCGTCGTCGAATGCCTTGTAGTCAGCGACCCGGGTGTCGTGGGGGTGGGCCAGGCGGAACAGGATCCACGCGGTGGCGGCGTCGACGTCGCCACCGACAGGTATCTGTTTGATGACGTCCATGGCGGCCGGTGTGGGTTTCCCGTCAGGCCCGAGCGCGTCGGGGGCTGCTGCTGTCGCGGCGGGCGTGTTCGTGTCGCCCGGTGCAGCCGTAGGCGTGGGTGTCGCTTCGGGAATCGGTGCGCAGATATTGGGCGGCCGACTGTCTTGCTCGGCGTCGGATTCGTCGAAAACACCGAACAGCGCCGCGGCGGCGGTATTGGCGATGATGATCGGTGTTTGCGTCAGCGCGGAAAACGCCGCTGTGGCCGCAACCAGGAAGCCAACTAGGACAATCCAGCGCCGGCGTCGGGGCGCTGCACCGGCCGCCGGGCGAAACAACGAGGCGGCCAGCGGAGCAGCGGCCGACATTTTGGCCCGCACGCCGCGGACCAACCCGGAAATACCCATACCAAAAGGCTAAACTCAAGTTTAGCAATGTTGGTGTTTCGGCGCGAGCTCGGGGGGAGGCTCTTCTTGTGGCTGAGGGGGATTGGCGACGCGACCGGTTCGACCAGCGGCATCTGATCGAACTGCATCGCCGCGGTCTACTGGACCGCTTACCCATGGAATTAGGGCCGATGCCGATCGCCGACCTCGGCCCGCAACTGTGGCAGGACCTGATCCGCTGGCGCATCGTCGACGGCGCTACCGAAACCCTCAATCCCGAGGCCGAAAAGTTGTTCACGGGCCTGGTCAACTACGAGTGGGCGGTGTGGGGCATCGTGCTTCTGTACAACGAGCGCCGGCCGATCACCGCAGACTTGCCCAGGGAGCTTTTCCAATACGGCGTGCAGTACGCGGTGCGCGACATTCCCCGGGCCACGTTTTTGGTCTCGGTGTTGGAGCATCGGGTCACTACTGCCGTGCTGGCCAACGGCGACATCGACATCAGCAGTGACCCTGTAGAAGGGCCGCGCGACAGCGACGTTGAGCGCCAAGTCGCAAAGATTCTGCTCACTGTCCTTGATCCGGGACAGCGTTGGGCGCCCTATCCGATGCCGCGTGTGTCGATTCCCGCCCCGCACAGCGGTCCTCGGAAATTGAGCGCTCCGCGCACTGCTGACCCCAAGGAACGTAAGAAGGTGGTGTCCTCGACCACTGCGCAGTTGCGGTCGGCGGGAGTCTCAGCGCAATCGCGAGCGGTCATCGCCGAATTGCTTCGCCAGGACAACGTCGCTGCGGCGCAGATCACCGTCACCTGCGCTACACCCACTGGCCGGCGCACTGCACATGAAAACGCCGCTGGGGTGCTGTTTTTCGGCGGCACCAAGACCGGGATTGTGGTCAGCTATCCGGTGCGCGCCGTGGACCAGCGGCCCTGGGTGACCTATGAACCCGGTTCGGTCGAAAGCCTGGCCCGGGCTGTGGCGGCGTTACGCGAGGGCCTCGACGCCGCCGATGCCGCCGCGATCACGGTGCGATGAGCGCCACTGCACGGTGCAACCGCGCCTATCAAGGCAGGAAGGTTGACGTTTCGCGCCGCGCATACACGCACTGATGCGATATTGTGTTAGCCATATTTGGTGCCCTACTGGGGGAAGGGAGACCGCGATGTCGGTAGTAGGGATGACGAGCTTCGCTGGTATAGCGGCGTCGGTCGGCACTTTGCAGGCGATGCAGGCTGAGCTGGCCGGGGTTGCTGCGGCCAATGAGGGGGCGTCGCAAGCGATCACGCCGGCCGGCAATGAGGGTGCCTCGGCAATGGCGATGGCCCAGCAGAAGGCAAGTTCGGCGCTGTTCGCGACGCACTTCGCGCTCGGGATCGAGCAGATGATGGAGCTCAACGGCGCCATCCTTTCGGCCAGCGCGGCGACCGAGGTGACCGACGCCGGCAACGCGGTCGCGCAACTGGTCTGACGTCCCGGCGCCATTCAGGTGTCAATGGCCGTGGCGCGCTGCGGTTCACCGGGCGCGGGCGGTCGCGCTGATAGCTGCTCGGCGCTGGGCCGGTTGAACGGTATCGGAGGGGGATGTCGTGGCGGTTGAGCCCTGGACTGCCTACATACCGGAGATCAACGCCGGGCGTTTCGAGACCGGCACCGGCCCGGAAAGCTGGATGACCTCGGCCACCATGTGGCTCGGATTTGGTGCCATGGTCGTCGAGGCAATGGGAATCTTCACCAGTCAGCTGGCTGTGATGGGTGTCAACTGGCAAGGTGCTGCGCCGACGGCGATGGGTGCTGCGGCGATGGAGTTCATGGAATGGCTCGGGGAGATGGAAGTCGCCGCGATCGCCAACGCGGCGGCGTGTGAGGCGGTGGCGACTGCCTACGCTGCCGGCCAGGGCTCGATGATTCCGCTGGCCGCCGTTAACGCCAACCGCGCTTCGGAGCTGATCGCTGAGATGACCAACTTCTTGGGGATCAACAGCGGCCTCATTCTGTTCCTCAACGGCCAGTACGGGGATTTTTGGGCGCAAAACGGTGCGACGATGATGACCTACGACGAGGCGGTGACCACCGCCACGATCCCCAAGCCGGTGCGGCCGCCGCCGCCGCTGGCGTCGCTGGCCGCCGCGGGAGGGCAACTGGCCGACGCTACCGCCCAGGCCGCCGCCAAAGCCGGCGTCGGCGCCGCCAGCCAAAGTGCCATGCAGGGCCTAAGTCAATCGGTGGCCGAGTCCGGGCAAGGTGCTGCCACCGGTGCCGAAGGGCCCGGTCAGTCGATGTCCTCGCTGCTGGGTTCAGCCGGGCAGCTGTTCTCCGCGCCCGGTCAGCTTCTCGGGCAGGGTGCCAGTGCCGCCGGCCAGCTGGGTTCCCCTGCGCAACAGCTGATGTCGCCGTTCACTTCGCTGATCTCAAACATGGGAGGAAACCTCAATGCCAGTGACGCCGCTGCGTTCGGGATCGGCGGGCCCTCGACCGCAGCGTTCGGTGGAACGGCGGTATCAGAGGGTAGCGATGCGGCCGGTGTCGGTCCGGTCGGCTTCGGTGGAGGTCTCGGCGGGGCGATGATGGCTTCTGGTGCCTACATGGGCTCCTCCGGCCCGCCTCCACGGAGCCAGCCTGTGTTCTCGGGCGTATCGACCAAGCAGTCCGAACTCGCGGTCGCACCCGCCGGTGCAGGATCCGGTGGAGGACTCTATGGCGGCGGCGGAATGGCCCCGGCAGCGCACGGGGCAGGAGAATCCAGCGGCACCCGCAAATCCAGCGGCATCATGGCTGTGCAAACGAGGGTGTCGCTGTCTGGTCCGTCAGAAAGCGAAGCCGATGAATTGTTCGGCGATCGCTGAGGCAACCGGCGCGGTGAACATGCCCAGCGTTGGTGACCGCGGTAGCAGGGTATCTGCAGCGGAGGCTGGCTAACTATGGAAACCGCAGCACGAAGCCGTCCGGTGTGGCTGGCGGCGGTCCTGCTCGCCTTGGCGATATGGTTTGTCGGCGCCTACATTCCCGCGTTGTCGAGCGCGTGGGTAACCCTGAACATCTTGACTGCCGCCGCCCAGCCGCACATCGCCACTTTCCCGATGGCGTACCCCGCGGTCGGGATCGACGCCCACACCGTGGTATCGCTGATCGGCTTGATACTCATCATCGGCGGGGTGACCCGGTGGGTGACCTACTTAACCAAGGCCGAACCAGCGCACGCGGTGCCGGCCGCGCCCGGCCGCGACGGCGCCGCGCCCGCGCCGCCACCGGCCGCGCCGCGCACCGCGTATCAGTAATCGGTCAGTTAACCTAAGAGCAGCAGAGTAAGGGGGGAAAGCAATGTCGACTTCAGACAGTCCTGGCCTGGCTGGACGCAGCGGCACCATCCAAGCGAACCCGGATGTGTTGCGCGGGGTCGCGGCGTCGCTGCACGGAGTGGCCGAGGATATCGAGTCGTTGTTGCCCGAAATCAAGGATCTACACGACACGACCGCTCGCGAGGCAGCCGACCACACCGTTAGCGGCGGTCCCGCGCCCTACTTCTCGCCCCTTCTGGACGCGCTGCACACCGCAAACGGCAAGGTGCTCAAGAACATCGAGCAGGCCCGCGACAATGTGCGCCGCGACGCCGAGGCGCTCCAGGGGCTGGCCGACTCGTTCGAAAGCAATGAGCAAACACACGCGAGCAAGATCGCCAATCTGTAGCGCGCGAACGCTGACGTGATCGAGTGAGGACGAGCCGATGACCGAGATCGGGCTGAATCCGCAAGAGGCGGCCGGCACAATGGCGAAGCTCGCCGGTCAATTCGACTCCGCCGGCAGCACACTGCCCCAGGCGGGCCCGGCCGGCCTGGATGCGCGGGTCGCCGACGCGGTCGGAGACCAAGTGACAAGTTCCCAGCAGGCGCTCACCGACGCGGGGACTACCTCACAAACCGGTAGGTCAGCCTCCGACGGCCTGGGCGCCCAGGACGGCACCAACGCCCAACGGACGGGCGGATTAGACACCAACCTCAAAGATGGTGCGCTCGGCAGAAAAGGAGGCCTCGGCCCGGGCGGATTGGGGCGCGAAGGACCCCGGCTAAGTGCCGCCGATCTGGCCAAGCTCGTCGGCGCCGGCTCCTACGATTCGCCGATGCCGACCACGCAGACCGCGCCCAATTTGCCGCAGCTGCCGAGCATCCCGACACAAGCCTTGACGGCGCCGACTCAGTCGATGCTGGGTTCAGCGGGTGCGATTTCGCCGCTGCTGAACGAACTATTACAGCGTGCCGCCACCAATCCGTTAGGCGATGGGGGCCCCGCATCGCAGGCGATGGGTGCGGCCCTGCCGGGTCAAGGCGGTCGCGTTCAGGAACTGGTCCGCGCCACGCTGGGTGTTCCCTACGCGTGGGGCGGCGGCGACGTGGGTGGTCCCACCCGGGGTATCTCCGACGGGGGAGGCCCGGCTGACCGGGCCGGTGACTACAACAAGGTGGGGTTCGACTGCAGTGGCTACGCCAAATACATCACCTACCAGTTGACCGGCCACGTCATCCCTCACAGCTCGCAGGCACAGTACGCGCAGGGCATTGCGATCAGCCCCAGCCAGGCGCAGCCAGGCGACCTGTTCTTTCCCGCATCAGCAGGCCGGCCACCGGAGCACGTCCAGGTCTACATCGGAAACAGCCAGGTCGCTGAGGCGCCCTCGTCGGGCCAGACGGTCAAGATCAGCCCGCTGCAGCCCGGCGAATTCCGCCGGATGGTCGCGTGATCGCCGACCGGGTGGGATCACCGCTTTCAGAACGGGCCGCGCTGGAAGCAGCGATCGCCGCACACCTGGCGGAAGGACACGGCAGCTCATGGGCGTACCTGCCCGAGCAGACCCAAGCGGAATACCTCAAAGACGCTGCAGCACTTGTCGATCAGGGCTTGACGCGCATTTGGGAAGATCGAGACCCCGGCCCCAATCCGTCACCAGAACTCGAGGTCGAAGCCGCCGAGTTTGATCGGGCTATGCAGTGGTGGGTCGACTTCGTACACGCGCGGCACTCGGGCTGGGATCGCGCCGGCGGTATCGATGTGTCGCCGGAGATGGAGCACCTCGACCCCGAAGACTGGGACGCATGGGTGTCCATCGCGGTGACCGTATCCGAAGAGGCCCGCCGCTTGTACATGCGTGAATTCGAGCAGCTGCACGGCGTCACCACTCCTGCACCCGTTCCGCCCGCGCCGGCGGTTGTTAGTTCCCCGCCGGCGGCGGGCCACGCCCGGCGGGATCGATTCGCTACCACAGTGGCGGCGGTGCTGGCGTTTCGGCATGGGCAGCAGTGGCTAAGACTTCCCTCCGACGTGCGTGAAGCCTACCTGCGTGATGCACGATCGTTGATGGTCGCCGGATTGACCTGCTGGATCGATTAGCCGCGCTCCCAACGGGACTCAAACGCATCGATGACGAGTCGCCTTGCAGTGAGGCGTATCTCGCGGCCCGACGCGCGTGGCACTACAGCTCGATCCAATCTCCGGTAGCAGTCCTCGCACGAATTCCGCAGAAATCGCCGGCGCGAGCCCTGGCCACCGCTGCACGTTCCTCCGCGGCGTGGACCGGAGCCAGGTCGAAGGTGTCGTCAGCTTCAGCGAGGGCGATGCGGAACTCTGCTTCGAACTCGCCCACGTCGTCCGGCGCGAACTCAGCCAGAACCGCGCGGATCACCGGTCCGCTCCCTTCAGCGCCAACCCGCATTGTGGCCGTGGTTTCTAGGGTCGAACGCGATGTCGTATTGCTTCGGCGACGATGATGGCTTCAGCGATTTGGTCCGCGGTGTACATCCACCCGCGGGGAGTCCATGTGCGCGAAACCAGTTGGGCGATCGCCGGCTGTGGTAGGCCACAGGATTTAGCGACGTCGGCGATGGTGAACAGTGGGCTGCTGGTCGGCTCCGCTGCTTCTTGCTCATCATTCATGCATCTAACTTAAGCGGTCTAGGCCGGGCCCGAACGCACATCTTTTCGGCGGCCGACTCGCCGTTATTCGCGGCTTGCGCCGGTGGCGTCGGCGTTGGCCAGCGTGTCCTGGAGTTTGTCGAGGGGGTTTCCGCCACCGCCGAGGGCGTGCCCGGGGTTTCCTCCTCCGCCTTGGCTGGGAAGTCGGTCCGGGTCGACGTCGTTGAGTGTGCCCGGGCCGCCGGATCCGGCACCGGTGCCGGGCCCGAACACGGGTGTTTGTCCGCCCGCAGACGGTGGTGGTGGCGGCGGGGTGGGTGCCTCTGGTGTTGGCGGGCCGCCAGGTGGGGGCTCGGGAGGCGCGGTCGTGGGCGTCAGCGGCGCGGACGTGTCTGCTGGCGGG
The DNA here is from genome assembly GCF_025821985.1 of Mycobacterium timonense. Lineage (NCBI taxonomy): Bacteria > Bacillati > Actinomycetota > Actinomycetes > Mycobacteriales > Mycobacteriaceae > Mycobacterium > Mycobacterium timonense. Next base: position 23,407 of record NZ_JACKSY010000032.1, read on the forward strand.
ACCGTTGAGGGCGGCGGTGGTGGCGGGGCCGGCGGCCGGTCCAGGGATTTGAGCTTGTCGTTGAGCCGTTCGGGTGTGGCGTTGCGGATGCGGCCCCGATCGGGATTGGGATCGTTGTTGGCCTGGAAGCAGTGCGCTGGCGCGTTATTGACGACGTCGAGGGCGCTGGTGTAACGCTGCCGCGCCAGCGTTTTGTCGCCGGCTCGCGCAGCTAGATCGCCTAGGGTTTCGCGGATCAGCTCGAGGTTTACCCGCACAGGGCAGGACTCGGCGGCCGGCGTGCCTGCCAGCACGGAGCTGAAGGTGTGTTCGGCGTCCTCGATGCGCCCCTCCAGGACGGCTAGGTCTGCTTGGTCGAAGCTAACCTTCTGCGGCTCAATGACATTCAGCACCGATAGGGCGTTGATGTCGGCGCTCAGCGCTTCGGTGTCGTGGCGGGCGAAGTCGTCGACGGCGCTGCCGCCCACCAGCATCACCGAAATCATTTTGGCGGTCGCCGCGAGCAGCAGCAGCGCGGCGGGCACCGAGTACACCATCAGGCGCCGGCGCAGCCGCGCCCGAGTGGGGCCGCGGCGCCACCAGCTACGGGCGCGCGACAGTGTGCGCCGGGCCCATGGTCGCGGATCAGCTCGTAGCATCATGGCCTCACGTCCTGACGTGCCATTCGGGTGCGGCGGTAGTCGCGTATGGTCAAGTAGATCTCGATGAGCACCAGCACGGCCGCGAGAGTGCTGAAAAGCCAATACAGTTCGGTGCGTTCCACGGTGCGAGACGCCACAACGGGATTGGCATCCGGGGCGGGAGCCGCGGTCACCGCGGGCACCACCGCGGAGATGGATTGGCCTGTGTCGCGATGGTAGTAGGTGACACCGAGTTGCCCGGCGAGCGTTTTGAGGGTGTCTTCGCCCAGCCCATTGACCAAGGGGGCGCCGCTTTGCTGGTCGGCCATATAGGCCAGGTTGCCGCCGATGTAGCCGCGCGGGATCGGCCCGCCGGCCGGGGTGCCGTAGCCCAGGACCGCACCACCGGCCACCAAGTCACCGAGCGTGAAACCAGTTTGGGGAGCACGCGATCCGCCCGCTCCCGAACCCAGATAGAACAGCACGTTTTTGGAGCCCTGGTACTGGTTGCGGGCCTGAGTCAGTTTCTGGTGCAAGATGTCGTTGGCGGCGCCGGCATCAACACGGTACATCGCGTCTTCGGCAACCTCGGTGTACGACGACAGGCCCTGGATCAGCGGTTTGAGGCTCCACACGTCAGCCGAAAGTGGCCACAGCTGCGCGGCTTTGGACGAAAATTCGATCACCGAGAAGCGGGCGCGCGGGTATTGGTCGATCAGGGCGAGAACGTCGTCGCGGATGCCGGCCATCCGCGATTTGTGGTCGGCGAAGTCCTCGACCCGGGAGTCGACGGAGCGGTCGACGACGATGAAGACATTGAGATTGGCCGCCGAAGCTGCCGCGGTGCTGGGCGGCTGGGTGCCCTGGTGGGTGTCGGCGGCTTCCAGCCCTGGCCGGGCTGCGGCCACGACCAACATCAGTACCGCCAGTGTCAGACCGCCCCAGCGCAGCACGACGGGCCGGTAGCGGCCGGGCCCGGTGCGCACCAGGACTCGGTAGAGGGCGATCATGCGGATGCCGATCAGCACGACCCCGATCGTGATCAGCAGCCATACGGGCAGAACAGGTTCGAATGTCATCGGCGCAGCACCGCCAGGGCGGCGCACAACAGTGCGGCAGCGATCAGGGAGATGCTCACCGGGAGGTTCGGGTAGTCCCAGGAGCGGCGAGTGATCATCGTTCCGTTAGGCAGTACGACGTCGGGTGGGTGTTGGCGGATGCGATCGAGCAGCCCGGTCAGGGTTGCATCGGTGCTGCCGGGCCCGGCTCCGGTGCCGGCGGGGTTGTAGCGGCTGAACCGTCCGCCGGTTGTTGCCACGATCGACGACAGCGAATCCGAGCTCTGGGTGGGTGCGGTGACGACGTCGCTGCGGGTGATCGCGTTGATCTGGATGCCCGCATGGGCTGCCATGTCTTTGACCGTCTGGGTGGAAAACAGCGACCGCCGCCGATCGGTATCCGAGCGAATGCTGCTGTAGCCGATATAGATCACGGAGCGGCGGTGGCTGCTCTTGTCCTCGAAACCGGGAAAGCCGGTCATGCACAGCGCCAGGATGTCCTCGACCGAGCGCACGTAGTCGGTGTAGTTGATCTGCCGCGAAAAGCTGGTGATGCCGTTACTCAACTGGGCGACGTCGCCGGGTGGCAGCTTCTTTCCGGCGTCGATGTCACGTTGCAGCGCCGACAGGTTGGCGTAGTTGGTGAATTGCTGGGCGGCCCACTCATAGTCGCGCGTTAACGGCACCACCCGCAGTGTCGGCGAGGTCAACCCGATGCGCTGGGTGTCGAACGCTTTCATCCGTTGCGCGAAGTAGTCCAGCAGCCCCGCGGTGGCGGCATCGGTCACCGGTTCGCCGACACAAATCATGATGTCCTCGGGGTGCAGCGACTCGAAATTGCGTGTGGCCGAGGAGAACCCAACAGGCCGGGAAGCGGTGATGACCGCTGAGGCGAACAGCACCGCCAACAGCACCGCGGTCACCAGCAGCGCCAAGAACCGGGCGCGCGCCACTCGGGCGTACTCAGGCAGGTTGGTCAGCCGGGTGACATGTGCCAGCGGCCGAAGCACCCGGCGAACAGCCGGCAGAGGTGCCAGCAACGCGACAGCGATCGCTGCTATCAGCGCTACGACACCGCAGGCCGCGATCGGCCACCATTTCAGGTCCACGACCGGATCATCTCCTTGACGGCCAGGTCGAAGCGCTCGACGTCGACATGGGCTGTCGGGGTGAAGCGGGCATCGTTGAGCGCGGCGATCAGCGGCGCCGCCGGCGCCAGCGCCCCGCCGGCAAGGTCCTCGGTGTGCATGTACTGGGCCCGCTGGCCGGTCGCGACGTGCAAGAAGCTGCGCAAGGTGCGGCTGTAGGCGGTGCAGGCCTGCGCCGGTGTGATCGAGCCAGCGCGGTAGCGGCTCGTGGTCGCAGTGACAGATCGGGCGAACCGGCGGGCCAGCAGTCTGCGATGCAGTATCGATAGTCCCCGGATTTTCCGCAGTGTTGTCGGCGACAAGGTCCACACGTAAACACCTGCGTACCAACCGATCAGCGCGGTAATGAGCGCTGCGGCGATCAGCGCCCCCAACATCGGGTACGGGGTGGGGCCGGAAATGTAGCGCAGCAAGTCAGTTGGCATGGCTGAAGTCCTCGGTTAACCCGACCAGTTGCGTGCGGATTTGCGTGCTGGCGCCGATGCGGGTGTAGCGGATGGATCGTTCGGTCATGAACGTGTCCAGTGCTGCCAGGCGGGCTTGTTCGGCGCGGCGGTAGGCGGCGATGACCCGTGGCCCCAGGGTGGCGCCGTTGAGCACGAATGCCCCTGTGCTGATGTCGTATCCGTCGAGCTCTGTCTCAGAAGAGCCGACGGCGGGCATGTCGCAGACCATGGCCCACATCAGGTCGTGGCGGCCGGAAAGCTGCTGGAGCGCATCGGCGAGCCGGTCGTCGGTGTCGGGTTCGTCGGAGACGACGACGATCAGCATCCGCCGCCGGTAACCGGTTGCGACATACTGCAATTGGGTGACGATGTCGCTGGAGCCTGGCTGGTGCAGCGTGTGGGTGTAGAAGCGGTCGAGCAGCGATTCGATATGGGTTTCGCCGCGGCGGTTGCGGGTGTTGGCTGATCCGCGGGAATCGCCGTACACGAGCCCGATTTCGTCGGAGCGCCCCAGTGTGATCAGCCCGATCGCGCCCATGATGTGGGTGGCGATATCGCGCTTGTATTCCCCACTGGGCGCTAGCGCGTTCATGTTGCGGCCGGCGTCGGCGATCAAGAGGATCTTGTGGTGTTTTTCGGAGACGAACCGCTTAATCAGAACCGAGCCGGAGCGCGCCGAGGCTTTCCAGTCGATGTCGCGGACGTCGTCGCCGGCCACATAAGGGCGCAGGTCGTCGAATTCGAGGGTGCGGGTGTGTAGCAGCGCGTAGCGGCCTCCCTCGAGCAGCCCGCTGGTGTGGGTGCCGAAGTAGAGTTTCGCGCTGTTGAGGTACTTGGCCATGCCGTCAGGGGATGCGGACGGCCTGTAACACGGCGTCGATGACGGTCTCCGGGGTGATGTTGGCGGCGGCCGCTTCGAATCCGAGGATGAGCCGGTGCCGCAACACCCGGTGGGCGACGTTGGCGATGTCGTCGGGAATGACGTAGTTGCGTCCGCGCAGCACCGCGTAGGCGCGGGCGGCCTTGCAGAACGCGATCGTGGCCCGTGGGCTTGCTCCGTATTCGACGACCCGCGCCAAATGCGGCGGCAGCATGTTGTATTGCTGTGGCCGGGTGGCCGCGACGAGCTGGCTGGCGTAGGCCATGAGCCCCTGATCCATGTGCACGGCTGCGACCACCTGTTGGAGCCAGCGGATGTTGTCGAGATTGACGACGCGGCGTGCGGGGTTGTGCTTGTTGTAGACGCCGGCGTCGATGCGAGACATCACCTCGACCTCCTCCTGGGGGGAGGGGTAGCGCACGATCTCTTTGAGCATGAACCGGTCGCTCTGAGCTTCCGAGAGCGGATAGGTGCCTTCCTGGTCGACGGGGTTTTGGGTGGCGATCACCAGAAACGGTTCGGGGATTGGATGAATTCTGCCGGCGACGGTGGTTTGGCGTTCCTCCATCGCTTCGAGCATCGCGCTCTGGGTTTTCGCGCTACTTCTGTTGATCTCGTCGAGCAGACAGATGTTGGTGTGCACCGGGCCCAGTTGGGTCACAAACGAACTCGTCGCCGAGTCGTAGATCTGAGTGCCGATGATGTCGCTGGGCAACAAGTCTGGGGTGCACTGGATGCGTTGAAACTTGCCGTCGACGGATTCGGCCAGCACCCGGGCGGCGGTGGTTTTCGCAAGTCCGGGAACGCTTTCCAACAAGATGTGGCCGCCGGCCAGCAAGCCGATCAGCAGCGTTTCACGCAGATTGTCCTGGCCGACCACCTTGGCGGCGAACGCCTGGGACAGCGCGGCAAGGGCGCGTTGCGCGCCTTGCATTTGATCTTCACCGGGTTGTTGCACGCGTGTTGTAGTCATTGGCACCTTCTTCAAGCGTGTCAGGGGAATTCAGTAGTTGGAGAGTTTGGGCTGGGCTATCTGAAGTTCAGCGCCGGGGGAACTTTGGAGATGTCGGCGGTCCCGTTGAGGAACCGGGTTACGGTGCCTTCGCGTGTGCCGCCGGACTTCGATTGCACGGTCACCGGTATGGTGGCCTGACCGAAGAACATGACGCTGAGGTGGTATTGGTCGAATCCTTGGGACTTGACCTGGCTCAGATCGGCCTGACCCCAACGCGCGGTTCCCTCAACGTAATCCACCGGATCGAGTCCCTCGAGTGGACACGGGTCTGGCGGCTTGAGCAGATTCGATTTTTGGCACGCCGCGAACGCGGAAGCCACAGCGTCGGTGACTGCCTTGCTGCCGGCGTCGTTGAGGGAGTATTCGGCCTGCAGCCACGGCGTGTATGAGGTCAGTGAATCCAGCAGCAGTGGTTTGGCTTTCACCCCGAGATAAGGGTCGTTGCTGCCGACGTCAACATAGCCGGGGAATACGTAGGTGGTGTTGTCGCCGACTGGCTTGCCAAACACCGTCAAGGTCTTATCGGAGGCGTTGGACGCACTGCCCGGGGTGGGCTGCAACTTGATCGCCGCCGATTCCAAAAACCATCGCTTGTTGGTGCGTTTGACCCTCAAGTTGGCATCGGAGACCTTGTCGCCGAAGTTCGCCGCGACATGCACCTGACCCATTCCCAACGACGACCCGCCCGAATCGTCGCTGAGGATGCGGATATTGGTGATCGGCCACTTCTCGATCTGCTTTTTGAGGATGTCGTTGGTTAAGAAGTCTTTTGAGGCCGGCTGATCATCGCTGTAGGACAGCGCGGCTTCGGCGTCGCCGCGGGCCAATGCCTCCAAATAGCCTTTGACAGTGTCGGCGGCCGAGCCTCCGCCGCCGGGTCCGTTGCCGCCTGCCAAGGTGATCACCAAGACGATGCTGACGACGATCAGCACCGCCGCCCCGGCTCCCAACGTGACGAACAAGGGCTTGCGGTTGCGCCGCGGAGGCGGTCCGAACGGTCCCGGGCCCGCGGGCCCGTACGCCGGCGGCGCAGCACCGAATCCTGCACTCACAGCGTGCGCGGGGCGTGGGCCGGGCCCCTGGGGGGTGGGTTGCCACGGCTGAGGGCCCGGGGTCCCCGACCACGGCCGAGGGGTCGGGGAAGGCTGCTGGCGCGGTCGCTGCCCGCCGGGGGGCGCGACTTGCGTCGTTTCGTTCGGATCGACCGGACCGGCTTGCCCGGCCGGACCGACCGGGTTAGGGCCGCCGTATCCGCCGCCGTATCCACTGCCACCGCGACCTGACCAATCAGTCACAACCAACCTCTTTCAGGCAATCGAGGACCTTCGCTTCGGTAACCCGTCGGCAGCGGCCTGTCTCCGCTAATCTTGCCGTATCTGCGGCTACCTGGGAGCCGCTCATTCATGGCCCCAGTGCAACAGATTCAACCACACAAACCGTAGCAGTAGCAACACTTATGTGTAGCGGAGCTGTAGCGAGAACGGACCTAACCCTATCGCCGCAGGTCGATGCCGCCTAGATTGCGCAAGCGCGGCTGGTTGATCCGTAGCGAGATACCAACTGCGCAACCCCAAGCTATGGGCCAACCTGCAGCACCATTCAGCCCATCGATGTCCGTAGCCTGGCACGAGTCGTGGGCGCCACCAGCATCTCGGTCACAGGTGTTGGGCTAGTGTTACGACACCGGGGGTCGTCAGCGGCGGCGGCGCCGTGGCCGGGCGGGCGGCGGACTTTCTTTCAGGCGGCGCAGGACTTCGTCGACAGTATCTGGTGCGTCATCGTCCGGAGGTACAGCTTCAAGCCGGTTCCGGGTGCTGTTGGCGGCTTGTGGGGTGATCTTGGCGTAACGGGCGATGAGACTCGGCCCGGCCCCGGCATCTAGCGCACGCGTGAACGTCGAAAGGTACAAGCTGTAGGCCAAGTTACGTAGCAGGGAAGCCTCATGGAGGTCCTCAAGCACCGGAATTTGCTCCGGCGTGGGCTGCTTCGCGTGCGCCATAAACTTGAGTTTACGGGACGGTTTCCCGTAGGAGCGTATCTCTGTGGCACTGTTGCGTACTTTCTTGGTGTCCAATAGCGCTGGTACCGGCGGGAATTTCAGCGACAGCCGCCACCGCAGCGCCGCCCGGCCTGTTTGCGACCACGAGCTGGCCTATGGTCGGCACAACACACTCCGCGGCAACGCCGGTGAACACAGAGGGGCTGGCGCGGGCGGCGGCCAAGGCAGGGCGCGAGGCCGGATCGGGGGCCGGCTTTGACGCCGGCGGCCTGGCCGTGCCGCGGCAGCGCACCTACCAGATCTCGAGAAGGGGTAGCAATTGCCCTGCGGCGTCCAGTGTTTCCTCGGCGTAGGCGATCGCCTGCTGCACCTCAGCTTCGGAGATGAGAAGGTCATCCGGGTCGCGCGGGTACTCGAGCTTGTTGCGGACCCGGCGCATTACATTGAAGAAGTCGAACCGTTCACCGAACTGGGCGCGCACGGCCAAACAGATCGCGGCGTGGCCACCAGCGCTCTTCCCGCGCAGTCCCTGCTGGGTCAGCAGCGCGGCGGCGGTGGTGCGCACACAGTCGTAGGCGAGTTCGAACGCGCCGACAGGGTCGATGGACAAGACCGTGTGGGCGCTGTCAAGCCGCTGGCGTGCCTGGGCGAGCAGGTAGTCGCCGTTAGCCGCTTCCCCGGTGATCTTGTCGAGATGACCGCGGTCGAGCAGGTCGGCAATCTCACGACGCCCGGTCGCCCACCCGGTCATGCGTGTGCCCCGTCACGCTGAAACGCGACGGTGTGAGGCCGTCGCCGGATCTCCCCGATGAGGGGATCGTCGCCCGGGTTGGCCCACCGTTCGGCGCTGCACTGCTGCGGGTTGACCTCGACGCCGAGGCGCTGCTGGGCGCGGTCGGCAGCGCTGAACACATCGAACTGGCCGGCTTCGCCAATGACGAGCACGTCGATGTCATTGGGAGGCAGGCCCGGTTCGCCCGCATAACGGGCCGCCCAGGATCCGAAGATCACAATGGCCTCGACGCCGTTGATGCCGCCGAACTCTTCGCCGATCACCGCGACGGGGCCGAAGGTCAGGCTGAGCAGCTGGGTAAGCGGGGCAGCAGCTGGGTTGTCGGTGTTCGCCGACACCATCCGGTTCTTCCCCAACTTGCGCTCCCGGATCAACCCGGCGGCGGCCAGCCGCTCCGCTTCACGATGCAACGTGGTCAGCGGTACACCAATGGCGCGGGACAGCTCCGACAGGGAGTATTCCTCGCCGGGGTGGGTGAGCAACTGGGCGAGGAACTCGGCCTGATGGCGAGACCGGAAGATCGGCATCAACGAAGGGGCTTCACTACGCATAAACGGAATATAACACCCATAAAAGGGAAGTGTCAATCATGTGGTTTCTTCCGAAACGGTGTGTGTGTCGTCGTCTCGTCGGTGGCAGCACCAAGAAGAGCACTGGTCAAGCGGGGTTAGCATCGGCCGCGATGGCAAAATAGGCGGTCCGGTTTTGTCGCGCCGTCAAGCGGCTCTTGCGCGCCACTACCGGCGCGACGTAACGGCTACGACGCTCCGCCGACCCTTCGCTCCATTTGTGCTGCGACAACGAGCTCGTCACGGTCTACGACCCCCTCGAGCCGGATGCCGTTCGTCAGGGCAACATAGCGTCGATCATGGGCGATGATTCGGTACTGCCTGTGCGCGGTGAGTGGACCGGCGGGCACTGATTGTGTGTCGAGATCGCCGCGCATCCATAGCCGCAGTTTGCTGCTGCTGACAATGTGGCTGATGTACCGTTGCCGTTGAGTGTGTTTGAGTTGCACGCTCATGCGGCGCCCCCTTGCGGGGTTTGGTTTTTGGCCTCGCCGCGTCCGGCCCCGCGTGGGCGGGGTCTTACGGATGCTCCGCGGGCACCGGATGCTCCGGAGTCCGCGCCATGGTCTGTACCAACCGATGTGGTTGGCCCGGGTACCGATGGGGCCGTGGTCCCGACTGGACCACAACTGGCGTAATCCGGCCAGTCACGGAGATTGCGCGCGGCGTTGCGATCGCGGTCGACCACTTCGCTGGTGTGCGGGCACACCAGCAGTTTGTCGATGCGTCCTTTGCCGATCAGCCGGCACGGCGTGCCGTCTGGTGTGGTGCAGCCGTGGTGGATCTGGCTGGATGGGAACCAGCGATCGGCCACGGTGAGCGCCGCGCCATGGCGGGCGGTCTTGTAGGCCAACATCGGCCCGACCAAACCCATCGCCGCATCGCAGACGGCCCGCCGGTAGGCGCGCCGGCCCATGCTGCGTTTCATGGCGGCCACGTCGAGGTCTTCGATCACGAGGTGGCCATAGCTGCCCGCCAGCTCGGTGGTGAGCTGATGGGCGGCTTGCCGCCGCAGGTGCACGCATCGGCGATCCAGCCGGGCCAGCTTGGCTTTCGCTGCCCGATGTCCGCGCGATTCGGGGATGCGGCGGGAAAGTTGACGTCCGGCGCGCCGCCGCGCCGCCAGCGTGGCTTTCAGCGGGGCCGGATTCGGATACTCAGTCAGTGTTTCGATGCCAGTAGTGGTGTCGATCGTCGCGACCGTGGCCAGCCGACGCACCCCCAGATCCACCCCGGCGCGCACCGTGGGGTGGACCGGGATTCCGGCGGTGGCCGGTGTTCGCAGCGCGTAGCTGACCGAGACGAACAACCGGCCCCACCGCTGCGAGAGCGTCATGTTCAGAATGCGGGCCCGCCCGCCGGCGAGGTGGCGCTGCACCCGGCGGGTGTTCTCCTTGGATCGCAGCGGCCCGATCACCGGCACGGTGATGGTGCGGCGGTCATCTTCCACGCGCATCGTTCCGGTGGTAAACCGCACCCGGCCGGGATCGCGGCGCGCGGATTTGAACCGCGGAAAACCCACACGGCGACCTCGCCGTGTGCCGTTGCGGCTGGCCGACCAGTTATCCAGCGCCCGGGCCAGATCCGCCAGCCCCGACGAGTAGGCCTCCTTAGAGTTCTCGGCCCACCACGGCGCCACTTCGTCCTTAGCTTGGTTCCACGCTTTGCGCAGCGAACCCAGATCCCAGCCCACCGACTCATGGCCCGAATCAAGAGCTTTGGCGTCCAGGTCGGCCTTCACTTGGGCCAGGCCCCAGTTGAACGCTTTGCGCCGCGCACCGAAATGCGAGCGCACCAACCCCGCCCGCGCCGCCTCGGCGGGCCATTCGACCTCAAACTTCGCTGCTGTCACCGTCCACCCGGTGGGTAGCGGCGCACCGAGTGAACCCGTCTGGGCGTAGCCCTGCCCGTCGCCGTCATACAGGTCGAACAGCACCGACACCGACTCCACCGCCGCCCGGTGCGCCTCAAAATCCGCCCCCACATCCACATACCGCGACAATGCCGGTGTGCCATCGGGTTTCGGCTTACCAGCCAGATGCACACCGCCGGTGGCCGCGGCCACCTTCGCGGCCTGCGCCCGGGTGGGCATCCCGACGATCATGCCGCCTCGCCCGGTCCACGTTTGGTGGCCGTCAGCGCGCGCATCGCCCGATTTCGCGCCCCGCGCCGCCCATACAGCCGAGCACACATCGACGTCAGCACCTCGATCACGTCGCGCACCAAATCATCGGTCGTCTCGCCGGAATCGGCCACCACGATCCGCCGCCCCTGCGCAGACAACGCAGCCTCCAGATGCTCCACCCCGAAGCGTGCCAACCGGTCGCGATGCTTCACAACAACGACCTTCGCATCCGGGTCCGACAGGATCCGGCGCAACTTGCGGCGTTTGCCAGTCAGACCCGACCCGACCTCCACCACGACCTGCTTCACCGCCAGATCCCGCTCGCTCGCCCACGCCGTCAACCGGGCCACCTGCCGATCCAAATCGGCGCGCTGATCATGGCTCGACACCCGGGCATAGATCACCACGCCACCCGCCGCGCCTTCACCGGCCGGTGTCGTGCTGCACCAGAATCAACCGACCCACGCGCTGCGGGCACCGGCAAAGTTCCCTCCCGAAACCAGCGATAAGCCGTATGCCGGTTCACCCCAACCGATTCGGCCCAATCCGCCAGATTCACACCACCAAGCCAAACACACTTACGCACACTCAACTACACTCAACACGCAACAGTTCACAACCCCATTCCTGGCAACTTACTGCGCTGCCAGGGAAGCCCGATCCGGCACGCGCCTTGCGCTCGTCGATCGGCGCGTCCTCGGTTCGACGATGATTTTCGCGGCCTCCGCCGCGCTCCGAAGCTGCTCAAGCGTAGCCAGACCGGTCTTGATGTCGGCGACACCGTCGGCCGCCGGCTGGCCGGCGCATGGCGCACGGCTGGTTGCGATGGTGCGCTGAATGCGCCAGCCCGGCGGGCCGAGTTGCGGTACGCCTGCGCCGAGCGTCAGCGACCTGAAGTCATCGCGATGGTGAAACCCTGCCCTGCGCTCGAGCATCCGGCGTGCGAATACCTTGCGGCAGAGGCTGTTCGGGGGCTCACCGCGTTTCGCAGGAATCCAGCAAGGTGTAGAGCGCCGTATGGACCACGGACGGCCCCTCGGGGAAGACGACCCGCTCGATGAAGGTCTCGCCCTTGTGGAAGCTGATATCCAGGACGAATACGTCGCCGTCCTCGGTGTAGCACGGGATTGACATGTGATCGCCGCGGTACCGGTTCTCGGTGTAGCCCGCATCCCCGCGGTCATGGCCTCGGTAGTGTTCAGCCAGACCGAACACCGGATGGCATCCGACGACGTCGCTATCCGACCAGGCCAACCGGGCGCGTGGTGGCCCGAGTGCGCTGAACAACGCCTTGACGGCATGGGTGATCTGGGATGACGAGTTGACCTCGCCTTGAGTGATAGTCATCGCTGCTTACTCCGCATTCGACGAGAACGGTTGCCATGGGCCCTCGGCGTGCGCGGCTTCAGGTCATGGACTTTCGGTCGTTCACCAGTCTATTCCTATTCCGCGGACGCGACGGGGGCGCACTCCGCCGCCTGTGGTCTCGGTGAGATCGACGCCGAAATTCCAGGTGCCACTGGTGTCGTAGGACGCTTTGAAGCTCAGGGGTCGCGCCAGGTCGGCCAGGGGGTGCATGCAGCGCCTCTCCGAGCGCTTCGCGCAGAGGCTTCCCGGCACCGGCGTCAACCTGGGCGGCGATCCAGTTTCGCTCCCGGCGATCAAGAGCAACCGCCCACTGCTCGAACTGGCTATCGCGTCCGACGAGCGCGGCCGGCGGTCGGCCCACGCCGGGCGAATACGGGTTCCGCAGAGGACCCATCGGCACTCCATCTATAGCGACTTCTAGCGGGTTATATGACATTCCTATACAACCGAATAAATGGCTATAAGTGCTGGTGTTCTGAATCGCGCCAAGTCGACTGGCGCTTGGGGGAGGTTCGTCGGCACACTCGTTGACGCCGGTTAGCGATGGTCGGCCACGGATGAGTCGGCCAGAAGGCGAAGGGCGCCGCCGTGTGGAATCTCAGTGTTAGCGCACGACTTCGATGTCATCTTCGGAGATGGTGACCAGCGCTTGGGTGGTGCCGTCGGAGTTTACAAACTCCACTTCATACGCGGGGGGAAGGTCTCGATCCGAATAGGTCGTGTAGTCGATGACGACCGTTCCTGTCGCACCGGCCGGAAGGTTGTGCTCCGGCAGGGGGCGCAGCAGCTGGACTACATCGAGTTCTTGGGGCTTCATCTTTCGTCTTCGGCCGCCCGGGATGTCTGGGCCTGAGCGTAGTACCCGTTAGGTGCTTCGGCCCGCCCAGCCGGACGTGCAGTGTCTCCATCCATCCGGCCCGCCACCTGTTTTGCCCCTAGGACAGTTGTGTGGGCTGCTTCGGCACGCCGATGATCCTGACCGGGCCGATCGCTGCTGTGGTTCCGCCTGCGACGGCGTCGCCGTAGCATTTCTCGGTGCGCCGGCCGCACGCGGCGCCGCGATTCTCGGGTAAAAAGTTGGCCAGTCGGTGATGGCGCAGCCGTTGTGGGCCATACCGCGAACATAAACTAGCCCGTATGAATGCACCTGCACCGGACGATGAGGAAGAGGTCGGGGGGCCAGTCCTGACCCCGCCGGTGAGCGCCGGACCGATCACCGCGTCAAGCCTGGGCGGTGTCCCATTCCTCGCCGTGACCGGACCAGTCAGCCACTTCAGCGGAAACAGGCTCGTCCACTTCGTTATGTCCGCTCTCAACGAGGCCGGGCTGACGATCGAACCCCCGCAATGATGCCAGCGGCCCGCTGCGCGCGAGCGGCGAAATCAGACCGAGTATCAAGCCAGCTTCGATCCATACTGCGCGTGGCGGGGGCCATGGCCGCGTTCTTGGTGTCGCTGTTGTCAACCTCCGTCAGCGCCGCCGCCGCCAGCACGCCCGCGCTAACGCCGGGATCGACCCTGCGGATGTGGGACGCCGACGACGCCTCAAGCGCAGTGTGTACCGCCGGATTCGTTGCCCGCAACCGCCGCGGTACAGCTGTGCTGCTCGACGCGGGCCATTGCGACCGCGGCGGCGACGTGACAATGCGCGCAGGTTCGGGCGGCCGGCAAGTCCCCGTCGGTGGGTTCGTAGTGACCGAGTATGCCGGCAACGACGACAAGGACACCGACATTGGAGTAGTGCGCCTATCGAAAGACATTCCCCTGCACGCAGATATCGCCGGAACCATACCCGTTACTGGCGCACTGCCCTATGTGGTGCCCGGGCAGACGCTGTGCAAAATCGGGGCTGTCACCGGGCGCAGCTGCGGTCGTGTCATCGACGCATCCCCAACGAAGGTCAAGTTCGCAGCAGCCATTGCGCCCGGTGATTCCGGCGGCCCAGTGTTCGGGCTAAAGGATGACGGCACAGCGGTGGCGGTCGGCATCACAATCAGGTCGACCGATGACGGACTCACCGTCGCCGAACTGATCGGCCCCTGGCTGCAGCGCTGGAATCTGACCATCGACTAACCGAACAAAAAACGTAGCGCCACATGCGATGCCGCAAAAAGGGCACCGCACTCAACAGGGGGAGGATCCACGCCGATGCGCCTTGGAATCGTTCTGATACTGGCCGTCGTTGAAGTAATCCTGTTCTACATCCTCGTTACCCGGGAACCACGGTCTGCAGGAACCGGACGCCAGCAGTATGCCTTCGCAGCCGGCGGCATCGTCCTGGCCGCCGTAGTCGTCGGCGCCCAGCGCGACCATCTGTCTGATCCTGTCGCGGCCGCCATTGTCGTGTTCTTCCTGGCAAATGCGTTGGCGCTGGGGTTGCGAACTGTTCGGCGATTCGTGAGTAAACGTGATCGAATGTGTGTTTTAGTGAGTGGGTGAAGTTGGCGGAGTGGGCGCGTGCGAATGGTGTGCATCCGCAGACTGCGTATCGGTGGT
>NZ_JACKSY010000033.1:0-327 GCF_025821985.1 Mycobacterium timonense
GAGTCCTACCGGATGCGCCACGCCGACCACAAGAAGGGAGCCGCCAAGAATTAGCCAACCACCCGCAGCGGAGTGGGGACTTCTGCTGGCCACCAGCGGGGACTTCTACTTGGCCATTGACACGTTCTACGCTACGAAACGGACCGACCACCCACTGGTCGAAATCCAATAGCACGAGCCTCCATCAAAACCAGGGCGATTCAATCCAATCGCCCACGGCGAGCTTGGCGGCCGCTTTGGTCGGCCACAGGTGTCGGTCGTAGAACTCGACTTTCAGTGTGGCCCAAAACGATTCCTGCTGGGCATTGTCCCAACACACCGCGGTGC
>NZ_JACKSY010000034.1:0-1668 GCF_025821985.1 Mycobacterium timonense
TCAAACACACCGCAATCGAGTCCCTGCCCTCCGTCGAAGCCGACCGTCAGGCAGACTCAACCCCGTAACCCCTGCTCACTTTTCGACCGGAAGAAACTGCTCAGAATTCGACCGGAAGCGACAGAGGGTTGTTCATCTTCGCATTCAAGCACGGTCGTGGCATCGGTGTGGCTAGAGTTGTAGGCCATTTTCTCGGTCCTGGTGGCGGCCCGAGCGGGAGCACGCTCGTGTTCGGAGATCGCATCCAATCATGTTGGAGTCTGGGCGATGTCGCGCAGCTAGGCGAGGGTTCGGCTGCGCTGTTGGAGCAGTTGCGCGGCGCGGGCGTGTTCGATGGCGGTGCGGGGTCGATGCCGGCCGCGGTCAATGAGCGACTCAGGCGGGCGGCGAGTGCGGTGGTCATGAACAATGGCCCTCATGACCCACTCGGCACGGTTTGCACCAAAGGCGTTGCTGTTCGATGTTCAGGGCACGGTCACCGATTTCCACTCGACCGTGTGCAGCGAAGCTCAGCGTATCTGCGGTAGCCGCAATCAGAACGTGGACTGGAGCGACTTCGTAAACAGTTGGCGTGCTGCGTACTTCAGCTGTCTGGAGGCGGCGAAACCGGACCGTGACAATTGGATCACGGTGCACTCGGTATACCGCAGCAGCCTCGAATCACTGCTGGCCGAATACAGCATCACCGACTTGACCGCCGCTGAGCGTGACGAACTCACCCTGGCGTGGCAGCGCCTCGTGCCGTGGCCCGACGTGCTATCGGGGCTGACACGGCTCAAGAAGAAGTTCATTATTGCCACCCTGTCGAACGCGGACGTGTCGGCGCTGATCAACATCGCGAAACGTGGCGGACTGCCCTGGGATGCAGTGTTCGCCGCCGAAATGGCCGGCGTGTTCAAGCCCGATCCGGCGATCTACCATATGGCGGCGCGATACCTGGGACTCGCACCGCGGCAGATCATGATGGTGGCCAGCCACAAATACGACATCCGTGCGGCCGCGAGCCTGGGTTTCCAAACAGCCTTCGTCACCCGTCCATTCGAGTTCGGACCCTTGGGATTGGCCGACACAGCATACGACGACGCGTTCGATGTGAACGCTGCAGATTTGCTCGACCTCGCCACCCAGCTATCCTGCTGAGCACCGATTTCATATTGGTTCGCTCGTCTTTATTCGGCTTCGTAACACCCTCGGTCGGGCGATCCGCAGGAAAGCGTCACAGTGACAAAACGATACGCTGTGGGGCCCACTGCCTGACCCGGCCGTGCGCAGCAATTTCGTTCGTCCAAACTCCGGGGGATTGTCGGGTTCTCGTGATCCCGGCACTGAAGGCGCGGGCAGGGGGACGAACCAGTGGCCCTAAAGCCGTCGTAGGCCCGGACATTCGGACGGCCTCCGAATGTTCCCTTTGGTCGAACACTTCGATGGGAACCGCTCAGCTCGATCCACAGCGTCAATGCGTCACGGTGACGAAATGGAACGCAGGGCGGGGCGGGGCGAGACCGTCGGCGCGGGGCGGGTTTCGAGGATCTGGGCGGCGAGACGGAGGTTGCGTCCAGCAGAGTGGTGTACGAGTCGGGCCTGATCAGGATGCCCGGCGTGTCGTAGCCGAACGAATGAAGGTCATCGCGTGATTCTTCGAGGGACCGTCCAAAGTCACTCGAGCAA
>NZ_JACKSY010000035.1:0-7928 GCF_025821985.1 Mycobacterium timonense
CGGGCATTTCGCCACCGATATCACCCACGCCGCCGAACTGCGCGATCAACACACCAAAACCGCCGCGCTGATCGAACTACGCCGCCAGCAATATCGGCAACGCACCGGCCGCGAGCTCACCGACGACAACGTCTGGATCCGTGAGCGGCTGCGCGAGCTGAACTCCCTGCAGGCCATCTTGGAGCGGCTGGCAGCCGATGCCGGCACCCCCGAATCCGCCATCTCCGGCGCCGGCACCTTCCGACGGCTTCCGTTGCACGTCATCGCCACCCGCGGCGCCCACGATTCGGCACTGCGCAAAGCCGACCCCCGCGCTGACGCATGACCGTCTCGCAGGCCTCGCTCGACGCTCTGGCACGCCATACCCAAATGAGACGGGATTCGGTGAACTCACGAGTCCTCAAGGCCCTCAAAGACCTACGCCGCGAAAAGGCGCCAATCAGTATCAGCAGCGTGGCCCGCCGCGCCGACGTGACCCGCAAGAGCATCTACCACCGGCCCACGCTACTTGCCCTGATTGAAACCCACCGAACCGTGACGGTGGTCCCTGACGAGCCCGCGCCGGCAGCGGCCGGCCCAGAATCCAGCATCGTTGCGGCGTTGCGCTTGCGGCTGACCGCCAAAGACGCCCAGATCGCGGAGCTGAAAGCCGCCCTGCGTGAACGCGATCAGACCATCGCCGTGCTGCATGGAGAGATCGACAAACTCCACGCCGGCAGCTGAGGCCTGTGCCCAGCCTGGCGCGCAGGCCGGGAATTACCTCACACTTGCGGGCAGCTATCAAGTCCGTCGATGACAGCATGAAGCCGCGAAGGATGCGATTGCCGCGTAGAACTAGGTGATCTGAGGCCGGGGCGACCCTATTGCCCCGCAATGAGAACGCGGCCCTCGTCTTCGCAACTCGCGACGAAGTCCGGCGGTGAATCCACCCGGGCGACTCGCCCGCTCTTGAGCACATTGCGCAGTAGTGATTCGCAGTACTGGTGCAGATCGTCGTTTGCCGTCAACTGCACGTGGCGGCGCAGAACCTGGTCATCGATGGCTTCCTTGCCCTGGACGCAGGAGGAGCACTCAGGATCGGCAGCCGCGGCCGGCGCAAGGACCAGCGCGACGGCGGCGAGGCCCGCCGCCAATCTCCATCCGACATTGCAGCTCACGGCGTCGAGCATACTCACGCGGCTGGCTGGCGCCCGCGGATTTCGGCTGGCGGAGCCTAGAAGGTCCACGAACCAGACGGCTCAAGGACGAAGCCGCGGTTGAGAACCGGATCGATGCAGGCGGTCAGCCGATCACCTCCGACTGCGCAGGTGATACCAGCCGTGGTGATCTTTTGGCCGACGTTGAGCGGCGGCGTGGTGAGAATCGGGCACCCGGTGCCTTCCTGGAAGCTGTACGGACCCAGATCGGTGGGCAGCGATGTCGGCGATCCCACCGCTGAGCAGCCGTCCTTTCCCCGCGGAGCGTCATCAGGCAGGCCCGGCAGCGGCCCAGCACAACTAACGCTGACGTGCTCGCCCGGATGGTCGGGATGCGGAACGCTGCACTGGATTCCGTCAGGGGTAACAAAATACGCACCGCCCCCGGCACGGCCGGAAGCGGTATACGGTGCGGGATCGACCGGCTGGAACGCGTCGAGATCGGGGAATTTCGGTGGTTCGGCGTGGGCGGTGCAGGCGCTGATCACCGCGGTGCCGATGACCGCAGCGGTGGCGTTGAAGGTCTTGCTCAGCACTTCTGGCCGCCTTCCTAGTGTTGGACGTCGAACGTCGTTGTCCATGTGTTGGGGTCGTAGGTAGGCCCGGGCGGCCACGTACTCACTCGCAGTTGAATCTGCTCAACCCCGGTCGCCGGGTCGAGCGACGTTCCCATGACGGTTGGTCCGTACACCGTCGGAAGCTGGCCTTGGCTTAGCAGCGTTTGGGGGGCAGCGCCCATCAACCCTTGCGGAGTAGCGGCGCTGATGGCCTGCACAGGTCCGCCGTTGGTCGCTCCGACGAGCATGTATCCGCCGCCGCTTAACGCGACGAGTTGGCTTTCGCGATCACCGGGAAGGCTGACATCGCCGACGTGCTGCAAGGAACTGATCCAGCTGTTGGGCTGGGCCGGGTCGATCGGTCCCGATACCCACATGCCCCGCGTGAGATCACCGTTTCGGTTGCTGGTGTTGCCGACGATCACCATCTGATTGGTCGCGGCGTCGTAAACGCCGCTGGCTTGGTAAATTCCGGGCAGGTCACCGACTTTGACGGGATGGGCGGGGTCCGTGTAATCCCACACCGCTCCGTTGGTCACGAACTGGTTGACCCCTGGGACCTCGGTTCCGTCTGGGTGACTGAAGAACGCATACCGGTGGCCGTCGGGGCCGAGCGCCGTGCCGGTCGGCAGCGGCCGGGTGCCCGGTGGGCCTTGGGCCAGCTCGGAAGCTGGGCTGCGTGGCACGCCATCTCGCGGGTCACCGCCGAAGACCGGACCTTGGCCATCCTGGAATTGGTCTTGGAGGTCGTACCCGTTCTGTTCGTGTTGGGGCGTGGCCGCCGGACCCTTGATGGTGGGATCGCGGTGTACGTCATCCACCAGCACGACGTGCGGTTGCCCGTCGCCGGCCCCACCGTCGGCGCCCTCGTCGCCGAAGCTGAACCCGTGCAAATCGGCCGAGGCGGTGGTGAGGTTGCGGGAGATGTCGGCTTCGTCGCCGACGAGCTTGTAGACCTTGGACATGAGGAAGCTCCGGTGCTCCTGGGCTGCCTGTTCGCGTTGCTCGAGTTCCGCGGCGGAGCTGTACCAGGTAATCCGGTCGGTGACCGACCAGTCCTCCCCGACCTGGAAATTGTCGCCCTCGACTTCGTCGACGGTGTCGAGGATCGACCTCTTGTTGCCGTCCTGGGCGTCGGCGCCGCGTTCGGCGATCCCCGCGACGGTGTCGGTGATATCGGCGGGATGACGGATTTTCACCAGGTCGAGGTAGGCGCGGTCTTGGAAGGCTTCGGCACCGGCCCCGGTCCAGTCGGTTCCACCCGGGCGCAGGGAGGCGTTGTGTACCTCGGTGAATGCGGATTCCCAGGTGCGTCCGAGACTTCTCCAAGCGGCGGCATTGGTGCGCAGGTGATCCCAGTTCGCGGCGCGGACCTCCGACAAGGTGGGTAGACCAGGCATGGGGGCGCTTACCTGCCTATCCCGAGTCCGGCTGATCCGCCGTCGCCACCCGAGCTGCGCGGGACCAGCGGGGGTATGCCCGACGGCAGTCCACCGGCTCCGCCGTCGGTGCCCGAGCCGGCGGGCAGGTGCGAGCCAACCGCGGTGAGCCGCTGCGCGCTGTGGTCGTCCTGGTTCTGGTACGCGCTCGCCGCCTTGATGAGCTTGCTGCCGTTCGCCGTCATCCGGGATTTGCAAGCGGTGCCGACGGTGCGCATACCGGCATTGACCGTGCTCGCGGCTGCCCCGGTGGACTGCCACGCCGAGATGGTCTCCGCGGGCAGAGCCGGTGCAACCTGACCGGACAGTGCCTCGCAGCGCTGCGCGAACTCGCGCAAGCTGGCCGGCGTGACCCTCAGGACGGGGGAGGTCATGGGGGAAGCGTAGTGGGCATCGCAGAATCTTGTGAACATTGTTCTGGTCGCCCACAGCCACAGCCGCCTACGGCATTGCTATCCAGCCCGCGGGTAGCCGGGGTAGCCGCGCGAACAGCCAGGATTGTGGTCAGATCCCAAGCTGTTGCCGCAAATCGTCGAGTTGGGATTGGGCTCGGTCAAGGACCTCAGCGGCCGTCTCCCGGCAGTACCTGAAGGTTGTGTCGCCTTCAACGACGACGAGGTGGGTGTCCCCGCTGAGGATGAGGTGTGCCGATTTCCCGGACCTGTGGGCGGCGCACTTGCGCGGGTGGTTGGTCCGGGGAGTCTCAACATGGACGTGGCGCAGTATCGACTTGGTCGGCATCTGAACTCCTGTCGTCCGCGGTCTTGTTCGGGCTCAATTGTGTTGGCTGAGTTGGCTTGCCAAAGTGTCACGGACGTTGTCGCCGATTTCGTCGATGCGGTCGAAGATGGTTTGGAGCTGTTGGCGTGACCATTCGCCGCGGGTGCCGTTGGGCATCCCTACCGCCTCGTTGATCGCCGTATTCATGCGTCGGATGACAATGGTTGAGTTGTGCTGACGCTGGCCGCCGGTGATCGCCATAAGTCGATAGCCGCGGTGCGCCAGGCCTAGTTCTGTGAGGACGCGGCTAGCTACCGCCTTCGTGCGCTGGTTGACGCGGGTTTTGGCCGATTGGCGTTGCCGCTGCGGTGAAACGGGTATCGGCTGAGGGGTGGGGGCTGCGGAGGCGGCTTGCTGAGCGAGGAGACGTTCTCGTAGCTGTTCACGGTCGACGAGGGCACCGAGTTTGACGCCGGGAGCGACTTCGCGGTCGAGTAGCTGATCGAGCACCCGATCGTCAGCGGGGTCGAGGTAGGTGTGCTCGACGAAGTCGGTCAGGATCTCGTTGTCGACAAGCATGCCTCCATCGAATCGACGGGTCCGGGACCCGCCGCTGGTAGCCGGGTCAGCGTCCTGGTCGGTCTGACCGATGACCCAGGAGTGGACGAGCTCTTGGTCATCGAGATCGAGTTCACGGAACTCGGTCCAGCGGGCGTCGTTATTGAGGCCGACGTGGGAAATGATGTGGCCTTGGTTGTCCGGGTGGTCGGGTGCTGAGTCCTGCAAGACGCGCATGACCCGACCGACGAACTGGATGTAGGGGGCCAAGCTGCGGAATGGGCGGAAGATCGCTGCGACGCTCAAGCGCGGATGGTCGAAGCCCTCGCCGAGCATCTGGACTTGGACGATGCAATCCAGTTGACCCTGCCGGAGTCGTTCAATGACGGCGTCTTGGTCGTCGGGGTCCATGTCGGAGTGGATTTCGGCGGCGCGGTAACCGCACTCGCGGTAAATGCTGGCGATCTGCCGCGCATGGTCGACTGAGCATGCTGCGGCAATGACCTGGTGCGGGATGCCTGTCTGTGCCCGCATCCGTTCGCACTGCTGAATGCTGGCCTCGACGATGTGCCGATTGCACTCAGGGCTCAGCGCCACCCCCCGACGAAACCAGGCCTCTTCACGAAGTTGGAGGACTTCCTCAAGGGTGTGTCGACGGGTGTCGTCGCGGTAGGTGAAGTAGATCTCCGACGGGGCGACGTTACGTGAGTGGATCTGTTTGATGTAGCCGTTGATCATCGCCCGGGTGAAGGGGTACCGATAGACGACCTCGCCGTGTAGTTGCTGCTGATCCGAGCGGAACGGCGTGGCAGTCAGGCTGACGATCTTGGCGTTGGGGAATCGGCGAAAGACTTTCTGCCAGCTTTCGGCCGCAGCATGGTGTCCTTCGTCAACGAGGATCATGTCGAAGAAATCCTCAGGAAACTGAGGCAGCCAGCGGTCGGCCTGGCTGGCCAACTGCTGGATGTTGCAGACCACGAAGTGGCTTTCGATCGCGTCGTGGATATTGGCATTAGGTCCGTCGAGCACCGCCATCCAGGGGCCGGCTGTGAAATCTGAAAGTACCCGGCATTTCGCCCAGAAGCACTGCGGGCTGGTGATGTCCACGGCGTCGGCCACACCCTTGCGGATCGTCAAGTTCGGTGTGATGACCAGCACGCGCCCACGCGCGACCCCGAAGGGCAAGGTGGCCATGATGCCGGTTTTGCCGCAGCCCACCGGAATCTGCACGATCGCGGGGCTGGTGCCGGCGGCGAAGTGTTCACGCACTGCACGATGAGCCTCACGTTGCGGTTCCCGTAACGCGTCGTTGGCCTCGACGTCCGCATTCGCGGTGATGAACACGATGCTGTCAGCGCCGGCCGCAGCGGCTTCTTCGGCCCGGCGGTATTGCAGCCGAAACGGTTCCAAGTCAGCCCGCTGGTAGTAGCGGTACTCGCTTCCGGGCCGGCGCAGGGCCTTCAGCGTGCCGTCGCGATCCCATCGCCGGAGTGTTTGCGGTGATACGCCGAGATAGGCAGCGGCCTCCGCCACCCGCAAATACTCTTCATCAGCCATAGTTGGGACTATACAAGGTGACTAACCTTATACAACCCTGGCCACCGCTGAACGTCGCGTGTCGGCGAGGCGTGTACCGGGCTCTCAGCGGCTTGTTGTCCCTGCATCGCGAAGATGACGCGGATTCGGGCCCGGGGGCGCGCCGCCGGGACCTCCAGGTGGGCTATGCGACCGCGTTCGCGACCGTCGGCCACAACGACCCCGCCAAGCCGGGGCGGCAGATAGCCGGAATCCCGGCCGCTACGCGACGTCGTCGAAGGATGCAATCGCCCCGGAGAAAGGAAGCCCGCGCATCACGGACTCCATGTACGCCCAGTCGGGCGTGCCGTCCTTTTTAGCCGGAAGTCGAATCTGGGTCTTCTTCATCCGCGTCAGGTTCCACTTGTAGCCGTAGGTGAATCGGTAGCGCTCGAAGCGGATCACCGCCGCGACGAACAGCAGCGCCCAGTACGAGATCTCTGCCTTCGGGATGAGTACGTTAACGTCGTCGCTCGCGCAGAACGGTCGGTCCTGATAGAAGGCGACACCTACGGAGTTGCCGTTGTATGGAACGGTGAGGCAATGAGCCTCGAAGGTGGGTTCGAGGTCGCACATGTCGGTGATGCCGTTGTTCTTCTCCGAAGCCCCGATGAACCTAGTGGCTCCTGGTACACGATTGGCCTTGGTGACCCGCTTGCCCTTCTTGACGGTGAAGAGGTCTTCGAAGGTGAACTCTCGCCACTTGGTCGTGTCCCCAAGTTCCACCTCGCTGCGCTCTGGCCGCGCCATCCCTTCGATCGTCGGGATCTCGCCGCTGTCCACCCAGTCGGGTACTTCGGTGGGAATCTCGATGGCGGCTAGTGTTCGGTTCGCCTCGCGCCCGAAGGCCGTGTAGCGGAAGGCGTTCGCTCTGATGCACATGGCGTAGTAAAGCCTGTGTAGCAAGGGCATCTCGGGATCGATGGGTCTAAGCACGGCGACGTTCTGAGCGGTGTAGAACGGGCGCTGCTGCACGTAGGTGGAGAGCAGGCGCGCACCACCGAGGGCCACCGTCAAGAGGTTCTCACGGTACGGGTTGAGACCTGGTACAGGCTTGACGTACCCTGCGACGCCCGACTTTCCGTTCAGGCCACCCATTCTCCCGACGAATGCGATCCCTTCGGATTTGTCGGCCTTCACCATCTTGTTCATGTCGAGTTTGTTCCCGTACGAGACACGGAACAGGTCGCTGACGGTGGTCATTCTTCGTCCTCGCTGCCGGACTCTTCGTCGGTTTCCATGGAGGTGCTCATGCCGAACATCGCGTAGTCGAGCAGTACTCGTTCGAAGTCTTCCTTGCTGAGCTTCGAGTAGTCGGTCTCCATGTAGGCTTCGGCGACCCATTCGTCGTCGGCGGTGACCTTCTGTGCCACGGATTCGCCTGCGTGAACCTCACGGTTGCGGAACATCTCGACCCAGTGGTCACGGATGCCTGGCCAAGTATGGTGTTTGTCAATGCGTCCAAGGTGTTTGGTCTTGATGAAGCCATCGTCGCGCCAGTAGCCGAACCACGATTTCTTGTTCGACGTCGCATGTGGGATGCCAGCAGTGAAGACCATGATGCAGGTGATAACCCCGACCGGGTAGAACACCTCGGGAGGCATGGACATGACCGCTTCGAGCGTGTGCTTCTTGAGCAGGTTCCTCTTGTGGTCGCTTGGGGCGGTCGCGCACGAGATGGGAACGATGGCTATGCCCGTGCCGCCCTTGGTCAGACTGTCGAGCATGTGCTCCACGAAACGTAATTCGTGAAGGTCTTCTGAATCGCCCTGGTTTTGATGGAGGCTCGTGCTATTGGATTTCGACCAGTGGGTGGTCGGTCCGTTTCGTAGCGTAGAACGCGGCCTCGAACTCTGCTGGAGGTACGTCGTTGAGGTAGCCGT
>NZ_JACKSY010000036.1:0-42808 GCF_025821985.1 Mycobacterium timonense
CTGCCTGGCGCGACGCCGTACCAACGTCCTTTACGCCCTCATCCGTGACAACCGCACCTGGCAACCCGAATCACCCCCGATCACCAAGTCGGCGGCTTGACATCTTCATTGAGAGTCCTTTCGAAGGGCCGGCGGCCGCCGGATCAGGTATTGCGGCGTTCGTCGCGGGGAATGACGAGGTCCATTGCGTCGAAGTCCCAGGTGTCGGAGGTGACGCCACTCTCGATCAGCTGGAACTTCAGGACCCGACCCATGTGGTTACGGGGCAACTCCGCGCGGATGTCGAGGTAGCGCGGGATGGCGAAGTAGGGCAGGTGTGTGCGGAAGAACTCGAAGAGCTCCTTCGGCTCCAGCGGCGCAGCTCCCGCCCGCGGCACGATGCAAGCCTTGATGTCGTCCTCGCTGAGCTCTGACTTCACGGCGTGTACCGCGACTTCGGCGACGTCGGGGTGGGCGAGGATCGCCTGCTCGAGTTCCATGGACGAGACGTTCTCCCCGCGCCGGCGCAGGGAGTCCTTTTTGCGATCGACGAAGGTGAGGTAACCGTCGGCGTCGGCGCGCGCCGAGTCGCCGGTGTGGTGCCACAGGTTGCGCCAGCTGTGGGCGGTGGCCTCGGGATTGCGCCAGTACCCCGAGAACATGCCGAACGCTCGCCGGGGACGGACCGTGATCTCGCCGACGTTGCCGAGCGGGAGCTCGCAATCTTCGTCGTCGACCAGCCGCACGTCAAAGTACGGCGATATCTTGCCGGCAGTACCAGGGCAACGCCTGTCGGACAGCCGGGTCATCGACGGGATGAGCACCTCGGTCTGGCCGTAGGTTTCCGACGACACCTGTGTGGCGAATCGCGACTCGAACTCGACCTGCTTCTCAGCGGACATCGGCAGCCAC
The DNA here is from genome assembly GCF_025821985.1 of Mycobacterium timonense. NCBI lineage: Bacteria > Bacillati > Actinomycetota > Actinomycetes > Mycobacteriales > Mycobacteriaceae > Mycobacterium > Mycobacterium timonense. The sequence goes on from NZ_JACKSY010000036.1 coordinate 892, forward strand.
ATGGCCAGCCGCAGTTTGTTCGCCGCGTCGTCCGGATGCGGTGGCTGGGCGAGGATCGCCAGGCCCATCGCGCCCGATCCGTAGATGACCGTCGCGCCCGTCTCGCGCACTCGCGCCATATGTCTCGAGGCGCTGAACCACGGCTCGAGCACCAGCGACGCACCAACGTTCAGCACGTTGGTCACCCCATAGATTTGCCCGCTGGTGTGAAACAGTTGGTAAGCGGTCAGCAGCACGTCGTCGTGCCGGATCCACTCGGCTTCGATGAGCTGACGGCTGATGTTGAGGTAGTAGCCGTTGCTCATCATGCAGCCCTTGGGTAGGCCGGTCGTGCCGGAGGTGTACATGATCGAGCAGAGATCGCCCGGCGCCAGCGGCGTCTCAACGGGCGGGTCAGCGTGCACCGTGAGCGCTTCGTAGGAAACAACCTGGACGCCGCTGCCGGGCCGCGGATCCTGCCCGGCGCCGGTGGAATCGAGTAGCACGATCCTTTGCAGCTCGGGCGACGGCTCGCGCAGCTCGCGTATCTGGTCGATACCCGCGCCGTCGGTGACCAGCGTGCTCGCACCGGAGTCGGCGAGCTGGTGCCGGAGAAATTCGCCTTTGAGGTAGGGGTTCAGCGGCACCTGCAGCACGCCCAGCTCGGCCGAGGCCAGGAACAGCAGCACGAACTCCAGGCGGTTGGGCAGCAGGAACGCGATCTGTTGGCTTTTCGCCACGCCGAGCCGCTGGAGGTTGCCGGCCACCGACTGCACCTGTTCGTATACCTGGGCGTAGGTCAGCCAGTCACCACCGCATTGCAGGAAGTTCTTCTCCGGCTGCACCTTCGCCCAGTGGCGCAACCGGTCGCGGACTGTCTGGTCCTCGACCATCGCCGTGTCGTCGATCATATGCCGGCTCCCGCTACCTGGATCTGGATGCCCGTCTTGTCGTGCACGAGCAGACCGCGATCGGCGTCCGGCGTGAACCCCGCCGCGTCCGCCGAGGCGACGACACCCGCCGGGTCCGTCACGGCGAAAGTGGTGAGGTACGTTCCCGGCCCCTGGTCGGCGAAGTAGCGGCCGGCTGGCGTGCCCGGTCTCGCTTGTGCCACCACTAGTTCCGCACTGCCCGCGTGACCGAAGGCATACCGTGCGCCGTCGAGGCCGAGAACGTCGTCGCGCAGTTTCCCCGAAGGGCCGCGGCCGAGTACCTGCGTCAACTGCGCCACCGTCACCTCGAGGTCGGGGACCACAACGGTGCGAGCGGCGACACGCACCGGAGAGTCCAGGGCGCCCGGCGCATGGGCGTCGGCGTCGCGTACCACCGACGGGAAGACCTCAAGGGGAATGAACTCCAGGAACAGCCCACCGTCGACGTCAGGCTCACGCTTGCGGCCGCCTTCACCCCAACCCAGCCATATTCGGGGGTACGGCAGGTGCTCGCAGGGGTGTTCCAGGTAGTACGGCGCCTCCGTGCCGTCCAGCCAGGCGACGGTTTGCTTGAAGTTGCGCACCGCGAGCACTGTGCCGTGAACCCGCTGGAGGCGACTCCGCCCCTGCGCCCGCTGCATCGGATCAAACGGGGCCACCCAGCACGGCTGGCCCACGGGAATCACCGGGTCGGAGAGGACGACCAGCTGCACTCGGGTGGGCAGTAAGCCCATCGACAGCGGGCTGCGATAGAAGACCGTGTCGAAGCCATGCTCTGGCAGGTGCAGCTCGCCGGTCATCGTGAGCCCGGGCAGCAGCGCCGCGAGATCGGCCGCGGTTGCAGGCAGGTCATCGACGACCCAGTCGACAGCGTTGAGCAGGGCGATGTCCGGAGCGATCATCGCGGCAGCTCCGAGGTGGCGGCTTCCGCATGAATATTCAGCTGCGAACGGTACTTGAGGAGCTCCGAGACCTGCTGTTCCATCTGGTATCCCTCCGATACACGTAGGTTTTCGACCACGTCGAGTGAGCGCTTCACCAACTCCACGGCGGTACGGTCCTTGCCCGCAATGCAGCGGGCGATGTCGAGGGCGTCAGCATCGGCGTCATCGACGAGGAACGTGATGAGCCCGCGCAGCAGTGCTTGCTCTGCCCCGAGCCGGCGCCCGGTCAGCGCCATCCACCGGACGGTGCCCTGATCGAGGTGGCGCATCAGATGCCGGGCCCCGCCCGCGCGGCCGACGTCGATTTCGGCCAGCGCGAACGACGCCGCGCTGGTCGCGACGCGGATGTCACACTGCGCGACCAGCGAACAACCGCCGCCAACGACCGGGCCGCTGAGCGCCGCGATCACGGGCACCGGGCAGGCAGCGTAGCTGGCGAGCGTGGTAGTGACCAGCCGTTGCCGGGTCTCGAGGGCAGCGGCCTCACTGAGGGGCTCTTTGAGGTCGAGGCCGGCGCAGAATATCGTCGGCAGCGACGATCGCAGCACGATGGCGTGGGGCTTGGAGGCAACGGCGTCGGCCAGTGCCTCGGACAGCTCGGCCCACGTCTGGGTGCGCAACGCGTTGACCGGCGGGCGCTCCAGACTGATCGTCGCGACGCCGTCCTGGTGGGTCGCGTGCACGTCCTCGCCCGAGAACACGACGGATGCACGTCCGTCCATGACGCTCACAGCGCCACGTCGCCCTTCAGCAACCGGTCGAGGACCTGCTTCCGCAAGATCTCGTCGGTACCGTCGGCGACGCGCAAGGTACGCAGCATCTGCCACGCCTTGGGCAGGCCGGTCTCGTTGGTGAAGCCCGCCGCACCGTGGCTCTGGACGGCACGATCGACGGCCGCTAGCCCGGCCGTGGTGGCCGCGACCTTGGCCATCGCGAGCTCTTTGCGGGCCGGCCGGCCGGCGTCGAGCCGCTGCGCAACGTCGAGGGCAACGAGTCGGGCACCGTGAAGTTCGATCGCGGAGTCGGCAAGGCCGAAGCCGATTGCCTGATGTTCGGACAAAGGGCGGCCGAACGAGTGCCGGAGGGGCGCGTAATCGAGCGACGTGCGCATTGCCCAGGTGCCGATGCCGATGGCCTTGGCGCAGTTGTAGACGCGGCCGAAACTCACTCCCTCCATGGCGACGGTCAGCCCTTTCGCCGGGTCGCCGATGACGTGACCCTCCGGCAGGAAGACGTCGTCGAAATGCAAAGTGGCCTCGTCCGAGCCGATCGTGCCGAACATCGGGTTCACGCCGGCACGAACAAAACCGGGTGTAGTGGCGTCAACGAGGAAGGAGCCGACACCACCACGGCGTGCCGCGACAGCAGCCGGGTCAGTGACTGCCACCACGATCGCCCAATCGGCGTTGGTTCCATTGCTGATCCATTGCTTGGCGCCGTTGATCCGCCAGCCGCCCTCGACGCGCTGAGCGCGGGTTCTCAGCATCCACGCGTCGCTGCCCGCCTCGGGCTCCGACATCGCGAAGCACATGCTCTGGTTGCCCGAGATCAGTCCGGGCAGCACAGCGTCTCGCACGGCCTGCGGAAGATGGCGCAGAAGTGGATTGGGCCCCTTTGACCAATGCGCCAGCGCGTAGTGCCCGAGCCAGCGCTTGGGTCCACAGTGCAGGAACAACCGCTCCCAGGCCAGGAAGGCGCCAAGGAAGCCGAGGTCGGAACCGCCGATGATCGACGGCAAGGCCATCGTGTAATAGCCCGCCGCAGCAGACCGGCCGCGCACGTGGCGCACTAGCTCCAAGACCGCGGGCGTGTAGCGGCCTTGCCGGTCGTAGACTTCACGCTGGTCATCGAGCCAGGCGTTTTCTTCGTGAAGCTGGTCGACCTCGCTGACCAGGAAGTCCTCGAGGCCATCCAGGACGGGCCCGAGGCCCCCCGCGTCGGCGTCGGAACTCATTTGATGTAGAACCCCGCGTCGACGCGAAAGTCCATGCCGGTGACGAACCGGGCGTCGTCCGAACACAGAAACGCGGCAGCATTGGCAATATCCTCGGGCTCGACCAGGCCGGCGCCAGGCAGCAGGACCGACTGGTCAAACCACACCCGCGCGTCGTCGATGGTCGGGTCATCGAGCTCAGGACGCAGCGCCCGCCAGAACTCCTGGTACTGCACCATCGGCGTGTTCACCGTCGACGGGAGGATCGCGTTGACCCGGATGTTCTTTGGCCCGAGTTCCTGCGCGAGGGTCTTCATGATGCCGAGCACGCCGTGCTTGGCAGCGACGTAGTTGCCGTACGTCGGGTAACCCTTCACACCGGCGACCGACGAGGTCATGACGATCGAGCCGCCGCGATCGGCCTCGATCATGGCGGGTACGGCGGCCTTCACCGCGTTCCAGACACCGTTGAGGTTGATGTCAATGGTGGCGTGCCATTCCTCCTCGGAGAACTCCCACATAAAGCGCGGGACTGCCATCACCCCGGCCTGAGCGATGATGATGTCGATGCGGCCGAACGCATCGAGGCCCTTGTCGACGGCGGCCTGCACCGCCACGAGGTCACGAACGTCGCCCTTATGCGTGACGACACGCCGGCCCTGCTTCTCGACCAGGTTCACCGTCTCGTCCAGATCCTCCTGGCGTGCGCCTTGGTTCCGGACGGTCGGGATGTCTTCAAGGATGTCGATGGTGACAATGTCAGCGCCCTCGGCCGATAGCTTGGCGGCATGGGCGCGGCCCTGGCCGCGCGCCCCACCGGTGACGAAGGCGACCTTGCCTTCGAACTTTCCCATCGGGCCCTCCTTCCCTGCGGTTATGGATGACCGCCACGAACGCGGCGACCCGGTGGCCGGATGACGCGCCCTGGCGTCGGGGCCTCAGTTGACTCCGGTGAGCGCGGCGGTGTTTCGGTACATGACCTTGCGGATCGACTCCGCATCATCGAGCTCAGCGGCCACCTTTTCGTAGTGCCGCGGTTCGGCGAGACCCTCAGGGTGCGGGTAGTCGGAGCCGAACAGGACCCGGTCGACGCCGATGTGCCCCACGGTTTCGAGCAGGTCGTCCTCCCAGAAGGGAGCTACCCAAACATGGTCCTTGAACTGCTGCACGGGATCGGATGCGAAGTAGTTGGGCCGCTGAAAGCCGGCGCGGTTGAGCCCAGCCAGCAGCAGCGGCAGGAACTCGGCGCCGTTCTCGACCGATGCGACGCGCACGTTGGGAAACCGCTCGAACACGCGATCGCAGGTGATCGCGCCCAGGTAGTTGCCGATGGGGCGATCGTGACCCACGGCGGTCTGCAGCGCCGGTTCGGCGACGTTGATGATGTTGCCCTGGTAGGGCAGGTATTTGTCCAGACCGGCGCCTGAGACTTCTGCGATGTGGACCACCAGCGTCACGCCGGCCTCGTCGAGTCGAGCCCAGATCGGGTCGAAGTAAGGATCGCCGGGAGATTTCCAACCGTCCGGCGTGTGCACCGCCTGCGGGCGCACGACGAAGATCTTCGCGCCGTTCTCCAGACCGAATTCGATCTCCCCAACGCACGCCCGGACGTCACCGAAGGCAAGGTAGGGCGCGGTGTAGATGCGGCGCAGGTGATCGAAACCCCAGTCGTCCAACAAGTAGCGGTTGAACGCTTTGAATGCCACACCGGCGGCCTCTGGGTCGTCCTCCAGGCCAGCCTCTATGCCCATGCCCAACGTCGGCAGCATCCACGTCCGGTCGATCTGCTGTTCGTCGAGTTTGACGATGCGCGCGTCACGGTCGATGTAGTAGTCGGGCAGCGGCTCGCGCTCGGCGAGGTACTCGCGCAACTCCTTCCTCGCCGGGTTTCCGCGGAAAAACTGCTCCATGACGCCCGGTTTGACGATCGGGTCGAACGTCGGGTTCGAGACCGTGTAGTCGACTCTCCCGGCGACGACATAGCGAGTGCGGCCGTCGATCGTGGCGACCTGGACGGTCCGCTCGCCCCAATCTTTGGGCAAGTGGCGCGTGAACGCGTCGACCGGCTCGTAATAGTGCTGGTCACAGTCGAAGAAGGCCAGTTTGTCGCCGGAACCCATATCAGCCTCCAAGAGAGTGGTGCGCCTTGTGGCTCGCGGGCGCGGACAACAGATAGTTCGTCGTGGTGATTTTCAGCACTCTAGATCGCATTCAGGTGTCCTGTCTAGACGCAACGATAGGCCCGGCGGCTAACCGCCGGGGCACGCCGCACGATCGTCCGACCGCGACATGCCATGAGGTAGATCATGGCTGTGAACTGGAGTTTTATCCTGCTTCAGCACGCCTCGGCGTGCCCGCGTCGCACCACCCTAACGGTGGGCCGATCCGCGGAGAACCCGACGCGCTGACCCAGTGATAGTATCCTATTTTAGGATATTGTGACGAAGATCCCAGGGCGTGCGCGTTGGCCGGGTAGGGGTTCGACGTCGGTCGGCGCGACATGACTTCGAAATGACATCGAAAAGACATCGAAAGGCGGCAACGCATGGCGAGGTGGTGGCCGGTGCCGTCAAAATCGGGGTCATTGGCGCGCTATCGCCCGGGCGTCAACAGGGCGCCGACCGGGACGCAATGGGCCTGTCCCGCCGATAACTTGAAGCCGGCATCCCGGGGCGGGATCGCTCCTCTGAACCAGTTGACCTGACGGCCAGAAGGTCAATGTGCCTAGCCTGCGATCCCTGCTGAACGAGCAGGGCCCCCTAATCGTCGTCGAGTGCCACGACGTCCTGTCGGCCCGCATCGTCGCGGCCCGCGGCTATCGAGCTACCTACTTGGGCGGCTCGACGGTGGCTGCGCTCAACGCTGGACTGCCCGACCACGGGCTAGTGTCCACGCGGGAGATCCTCGACCAGGCAGCCCACATCACCGCCGCAATCGACATCCCCTTGATCGTCGACGCCGACCAAGGCGGCGAGACGATCCTCAACGTGCACCGGTGCGTGCGCGACTTCGAGCATGCCGGCATCGCAGCGATCCACCTCGAGGACACCACCAACCCCAAACACCTGTTCACAGGCGACGACGAGCTCATCCCACTCGACGTCATGCGCGCCCGGATCGGCACCGCGGTTGCCGCGCGGCGCACCGACGAGTTCCTGATCATCGCCCGCACCGACGAGCGGGTCAACAAAGGCGGCATCGACGAGACGATTCGGCGCGGGCAAGCCTTCGCCGACGAGGGCGCCGATGTATTCATGGCTCCGGCGATCGGCCGCGTCGATGACCTGCGCGCGGTCATCGACGCGGTGCCGATCCCGGTCCTCGACATCAACGTGCCCGTCGAGCGCGCCCGCGAGGCGGGGCTCGCCGTCGACCTGTTCGCGGGCATCTCGCTGCCCGGACTCATGCGTGCCCAGCACGAGCTGATCGACTGCATCGAGAGCCGCGGCCGGGTCGGACGCGACGCCTACGGTGAGCCGGAAGGCTTCGCCGACCTCGTGAGCGACGCTACGTACCGTCACCTGGCGAACCGCTGGCAGACACTTGAACACTGACTGACAACCCGAAACAAAGACCCGAACAAAGAAAGGTCTCTTGCCAATGGACACCATCCTTGACGCACCGCGCGAGCTGACGTTCGACCGCCCGTCCGACGGCGTGCTCCGGCTGACACTAGACGCGCCCGGCTTGAACTCAGTGACCGCGAGTGTGCACCGTGAACTTGCCGACGTCTGGCCGGAGATCGACGCCGACCCGCTGACCCGCGTCGTACTGATCCGCGGGGCGGGCAAGGGCTTCTCCTCCGGGGGCAACTTCGACTTCATCCACTCACTGACGACTAGCGCCGAGGCGAGGACGCGTGTCATGCGCGAGGCCCGCGACCTAGTGCTCAACATCATCAACTGCAGCAAGCCGATCGTCTCGGCCATGCACGGCCCGGCGGTCGGCGCTGGTCTGGTCCTCGGCATCATGGCCGATGTCTCCATCGTTGGGAAGCGCGCCCGGCTCGTCGACGGCCACACCCGACTTGGCGTCGCCGCCGGCGATCACGCCGCCCTGGCCTGGCCATTGATGTGCGGAATGGCCAAGGCGAAGTACCTGCTACTGACCTGCGACCCGCTCTCCGGGGAGGAGGCCGAGCGCATCGGTCTGGTCAGTCTGTGCGTCGAGGACGACGAGGTGCCTGCCCGAGCGCTCGCGACCGCGCAACAGCTCGCCGGCGGCTCCCAGGACGCAATCCGGGCGACCAAGCAGGTGCTCAACCATTGGTTCCGCGCGCAAACGGGGATATTCGAGGCCAGCCTGGCCTACGAGTTCCAGCAATTCGCCGGCCCGGACGCCGCGGAAGGGCTGGCATCACATCTGGAGAAACGTAGCCCGGTTTTTCCATCGGCCGGGCGCGTCGGCGTCAGCCCGACGGGGTAGCGGCGCCGGACCTCACACGTACTCCTGGTGGGCCAGCCGCAGGCCAGGCCGTGGCCACTCGATGGCCACCACCCGTCCGCTGGCCGCAAGCGTGACGAACGCCGTGCGCAGGCCCGGGCCGCCGAAGCAGAGGTTGGTGACCGCCGGGTCGTCGACGTCGACGAACGTCATCAGCCCGCCGTCCGGGGATACCACAGCTATGCCGGTGTGCTCGCCCATCGTCGCGACGTTCACGTTGCCGTGCGCGTCGACGGCGAGCGAATCGAACAGGTGGTAGCCGCCCATACCGTGCAGTACCCGCCCGCCGTAGCGCGGCTGCCGGTGCGCGGCGTGCCGTGCCGGGTCGAGGACCCCGGGTTCGGACAGCGCGAATGCCCACAGACGGGCCGGGTTGGTTTCGGCGACGTACAGTGCTGTGCCGTCCGGCGCCAGGCCGATGCCGTTCGGCGAGTCCATGCGGGGCAACACCTGGGTCAGCGAACTGCCGTCCGCCCGCGCATAGTAGACACATCCCCACTCGCGTATCTCACCGTAGCTGTGCCCGTGATCGGTGAACCAGAAGCCGCCGGTGCCGTCGAAGACCAGGTCGCACGGCGCCCGCAGCCGGCGTTCCTGAAATGCGTCGTAGAGGACGGTGACTGCGCCGCTGGCTGGGTCGACACGCTGCACGCTTCCACCTGGCCAGTCCGTAGCGCGATCCCCCGGGAACAACCAGCCCCGCGCGGGCACCTCGCTAAAGGACAGCCCGCCGTTGTTCGCGACGTACAGCGCGCCGTCCGGTCCAAAAGCGACCGCATTCGGACCACCACCGCATTCCGCGACCACCGAGATGGCGCCCTCTCGTACCGAGACAACCCGTCCCGATTCGATCTCGACCACAACGACAGCGCCGTCCGGGCACCACAGCGGACTCTCGGGGAATCGAAGGCCCACAGCGAGTTCGGTGCCAGCCTGCGGACCAGTCATCTATGCCGCATGTACACGGTCTTTGTCTCGGTCATGGCGTCGATGCCGCCGGCGCCGAGTTCGCGGCCCAGCCCGGACTGTCTGACTCCACCGAAGCCGACGTTGCTCTGCAACTCGGCATACGTGTTCACCCAGACCGTCCCGGCGTGGATCGCCGCCGCTCCACGCAATGCACGATCCACATCGCGTGTCCATAGGGCGCCGCCGAGGCCGTAATCGGTGTCGTTGCCGATCGCGAATGCCTCCTCTTCGGTATCGAAGGGGATCACCGAGAGCACCGGGCCGAAGATCTCCTCGCGGGCGATGCGCATGTCATTGCGGACGCCGGCGAAGATCGTCGGATTCACGAAGTAGCCACGATCGCCCCAGCGGTCGCCGCCGAGAGCCAGCGACGCGCCCTCCCGTTTGCCGAGCTCGATGTAGCCGCAGACCCGCTCGAGCTGCGGGGCTGAGATTAACGGGCCCATGGTGGTGTTGGGGTCAAAGCCGTTGCCGAGCGTGATGCCGGCCTTGGTGTAGGTGATCAGTTTATCCAGCAGCGCGTCGTGCACCGGGCGTTCCACGATCAGACGTGAACCGGAAATGCAGGTCTGGCCGCTGTTGGCCCACGCGGTAGCCAGGGCGCCCTGAGCGGCTGCTTCGAGGTCGGCGTCGGCGAACACGATGTTCGGCGACTTGCCGCCGAGTTCCAGCGTCACCCGCTTGAAGCTGGCTGCGGCCGCGTGCAAGATCGCCCGTCCAGTGGCCGTCGAGCCCGTGAACGTGATCTTGTCGATGGCTCGATGCTCGACCAGGGCGGCGCCGGCGACCGCACCGGCGCCTTGCACGACATTGAACACCCCGGGCGGTACACCCGCCTCGATCGCCAACTCGGCGAGGAACAACCCTGACATCGGCGTGTGCTCGGCCGGTTTGAGGACGACGCTGTTGCCTGCAGCCAGCGCGGGTGCGACCTTCCACAGCGCTGATGTCGCCGGCCCGTTCCATGGCACGATGGCCGCGACGACGCCCACCGGATTCTTCTTCGTGAATACGAGTACGCCGTCGTCGGACGGGTGCACCGTGCCGTCGAGCTTGGACGGCCACCCGGCGTAGTAATTGAGTACCTCGTCTTGCAGACTGACGTGGTACTCGGCGACGACGCGCGGCATGCCGTTGTCAACCATGTCGAGGTCCATGAAGACTTCGCGGTTGGCCCCAACCAGTTCAGCGAACCGGCGCAGCACCGCCTCCTTCTGAAACGGTGGAAGTGTCCGCCAGCGACCGTCGTCGAACGCCGTGCGAGCCGCCGTGGCGGCGACATCGACGTCCCGCGGCCCGCTGTCGGAGGCTTCAGCAACAGCTTCTCCGGTCGATGGCTCGATGACCGGCATCGTCTTTCCGCTGACGGCAGGGCGGATCTCGCCGTAGATGAAATTCCCGATATGACGGTTCAGCTTCTCGCGCGACGCGTCGGCGATCGGCAGCGCACCGGCAATAGTGCTTGTCACAAGCGGGACCTTCCCGAACCAGAAAAGAAAACTAGTATCCTCTATTTTTGGCCTATGCTTCGCCGCTGCGTCGGGCATGTCAACGAGGGAAGCCAGCGGCCTGTGCGCCGAGCGATCAAACGCAAGACGCTCAGGTGGGCTTGAACCCCAGCTTGCGGGCAATCAGCTGGCGCTGCATCTGCGACGTGCCGGCCGTGATCGTCGCACCCCGCGCCGCCCGGAAGTGACGTTGCATCGGAAACTCCATGGAGTAGCCGTAGCCTCCTAGGATCTGCATCCCTTTATTAGCGACGTCCATAAATGTCTCCGAACCAAAGAGCTTGGCCATGGAGATATCAATCAGGGCGTCTCCTCCGCGGTCGTAGGCCCAGGCAGCCCGCAGCATGAGCACGCGTGCCGCCTCGACCACTGTGTGCATATCGGCCAACATGTGCGAGATGGCCTGAAAATCACCGATCCGCTTGCCGAACTGGACCCGATTCTTTGCGTAGTCCACGGCGTAGTCGACAACCGCGCGCGCATTGCCCACATACGCTGCCGACGTAGCGAGCCGCTCGAGCTGCAGCCCCGAAAGCAATACGTCCCAGCCGCCGTTCACAGCGCCGAGCACCTGGTCAGCGGGGATCTCGACATCCGTGAGAAGTATCTGGGTCGTGGGATACAGATGCCGACCGAGCGTCTCTATGGGGCGAATCTGGAGGCCAGGCGTGTCGTTCGGCACCAGAAAGCAGGTAATACCCTCCTGGTGGCGCACTCCCGGTGCAGTCTTCGCATAGAGACACACGGTCGTGTTCTCCACGCCGGCGCCACTGGCATAGACCTTCTCGCCGTTAAGACGCCACACGCCGCCATCATGCACTGCCGTCGTCCGCATCGCGCCGGCATCGGATCCAGCTCCGGGCTCGGTCATTGCGACGCTGAACCGACGTTCACCTCGCAGCAACGGCGACAGCCAACGCTCCCGTTGCTGCTCAGTCCCGTGATGCAGCACGTTCAGACCCATGAACAACGGAGTCCCGTAGACGCCGATCATGTCGTAACCCCAATAGCCCATGACCTCGGCGACCAGGATGAAGTCCATCACCGAGCCGCCCTGCCCGCCGTACTCTTCCGGGAAGGGCAGGCCCAGCAGGCCGGCGGCAGCCCATTCCTGCCACAACTCGTACGGATACGCACCCTCGCGGTCGAGGCGACTGATGTACTCCTCGGTAGCGTGCCGATCCATCAGCTTGCGCACCAGCTCAACAAGCGCCTGCTGCTCGTCGCTCGGCATGAAGTCGATCATGTTGGACCACCCAGGGGAATTCAGCGTCCGGTCACCTTTCCACGAAACAGTACCCTATTAAAGGGGGCTCATAGTGTGACGGCCATTGCGTTTCACGCTCCACAAGAGGCTGTTGCCACAACCTTCTTCTCTCAGTGCGGCGGACCTTTGTCCGCCTCACGGCCGTCAATGGTTGGTGCCGTGGTCTGCGGCGCCGTTGAACGTCGGGCTCCTTACGCCCATTCGGGCGGTCGGCGCTCCTGGAACGCCTCCATCGCCTCGGCGACATCTCCCGTGTACGTGCTGAGCACCTGAGTTCTGTTCTCCAGCTCCATTCCCGCCCGTAGGCTCCCCACCTCCAACTGGGACCACATGACTTGCTTAGTCATCCGGACCCCCCACGGGCTGTTCGCCGCTATCAGCGCGGCGGTCTCCAGCGCTTCGTCAAGTAGGCGATCCTGTGCCACTACGCGATTGGCCAGCCCGATCCGGACGGCCTCGTCGGCATCGACCTTGCGGCCCGTCAGCATCAGCTCGAAGGCCCGTCCGGTACCGACCGTCCGCGGCAACAGCCAGGACAATCCCAGGTCGCATCCCGACAAACCGACCTTGATGAAGGCCACGTTGAAGGTCGCGCGGGTGCTCACGATGCGCATGTCTGCGGCGACCGCCAGCGCCATCCCGCCACCGGCCGCAGGACCATTGACCGCGGCGATGACCGGTACGTGCAGATCGGTCAACGAGGTCACCGCGGTGGCTAGGTGCTCCTGGACCGCGTAGTTAAGCCGCAGCTTACGGGGGTCTTCCCAGCCGCGCGGCGTGCCGTATCCCTCGAGATCGGCCCCGGCGCAGAATCCGCGACCCGCTCCGGTGAGCACCACAGCACGGCAGTGCCGGTCGCGACGGACGGCATCGACCGCGTCGAGTAGACAGTCGATGAGCTCGCTGTTGATGGCGTTGAGGCGCTGAGGGCGGTTGAGTCGTAGCACGGTGACCCCGTCGGCGGGATACTCGATCAGCACCGCGGCGTTGGACTTTTTGCTGGCCGGCTCGTCGCCGAGCTCAGTGCTTGACATCAGACATCTCTTTGAGTGCGGCGACCAGACCCGCCCAACGTTCGGGCTCAGGTCGATAGGGCGCGTAGAGCGAGACCCGATCGATGATGTCTCCATAGCGGTCCGAGATGATCGAGGGCAGCTCGTCCACCGCGCCCCGGACCGCGAAGGCCTCGACAAGCTCGGAGGGCAGTTGCGCGCCCATCTCCTTCCACCGCCCGTCCTTGGCGAGGATCTGCATCTGCGGTTGGATCGCGCCCCATCCGTGAAGTTCGAGGACCGATCGATAGGACGGCGTCGCGGCGTAGAAGGCGATTTGCTCGCGCACCGCCGTGTCGGCCTTCTCGAGTTCGGCCTCGTCCTCCCCCGTAATCACGAACAGCGGGTACGAGAGCTCGACGTCGATTCTGCCGCGACCGGACTTGCGCAGGCCGCGTTCCAATGCGGGCAGGGTTCGTTCGCGCAGGTTGCGTTCGGTGCTGAAGCCGTGCACGAACATGCCGTCGGCCACCTCGCCGGCGACTTCGGTCATCCGGGGCCCGACGGCCGCGACAAAGATCCGCGCCGGTCCGTGGCCGCTCGGGCCCGGGTCGAAGAACGGCGTCATCAATGTGTGGCGGAAGAACTCGCCCTCGAAGTTAAGCGGTGTACTGTGCTCCCACGAGTCCCAGATCGCGCGGATCGCCAGCACCATCTCGCGCATCCGGGCCGCCGGGCGATCGAACGAGGCGCTATATCGGCGCTCGACGTGCGCCTTGACCTGCGAGCCCAGCCCGAGGATGAAGCGGCCACCAGAGTTGGTCTGAAGGTCGCGTCCGACCTGGGCGAGGTGCATGGGGCTGCGCGGAAAGGCCACGGCGATGGAGGTCCCGAGATCCAACCGCTCGGTAGTTGCCGTGGCCAGCGCTAGTGGGAAGAAGGGGTCCTGGGTTAGCTCGGCTGTGAGCAGGCCGTCGAAGCCCAACTCCTCCATCCGCCGCGCGGTTGCACCCACTTGGGGCCACGAGGGGGCGGACAGGATGCCGTCGAGCTTCACACAATCCCCTGCTCGCGCAGTGTGCGAATGTCGTCTGCGGAGTAGCCGATCTCGGCGAGTATCTCGTCGGTGTGCTCGCCGAGGGTCGGGGCATGGCGCTCGACATCGAAGGGCTGGCCGTCGACTGGCGCAGGCCAGCCGACAGTAGTGAACGGCCCGGCTACCGGGTGGACCGATTCGTGGATGATCTCGCGCGCACGCAGGTGCGGATCCTGCAAGGTCCCCTCGACGCTGTTGGCGGGGCTCAGCGGGATGTCGTACTTGGTGGCGATGTCCATCCACTCGGCCAGGGTGCGAGAGGCCATGATCGGTCGCAGTATGTGCGCCAAGTTCTTGTCACCTCCCTGGTTGCGGAAGTCCACCGGAGAATCCAAGTACTTCATCTCTCGCAGGTCGGGCCGCTCGATCACATCACAGAAGTTGTCCCAGAACTTGTGTTCGATGGCGGCGAGCAGGACGAACTTGTCGTCCTTGGTGACATAGAATGCGTACTTGGGACGCTCCATCGGGTCCTGGCCCACGGTGGGAGGCAGGTTGATCCCACGATCGGTGCGCGCACGGTTCCACAAGCACGAAGCATCCAGCGACTGCACGGCCAGGGTGGCGTCGGTGCCCGACGAGTCGATGTAGCAACCCTTGCCGGTCTCGTTGCGGTAGTTCAACGCGGCGAGGGCGGTGAAGGCGCCGAACAGCCCGCCCATCAGTGGGCCGTCGACGTACCCGGGGAAGTTCAAATCGCTTGGCTCTACGGCCTCCTGGACCAGTCCGTCTTCGCGTACCTTCAGCTGTGTCGAACCGGCGGTGGCGCCCATCATGTAGCCGTGGACTGGGATCTGACCGTAGGGACCGCGGGTGCCGAATCCGTTGGTCTGGCAGTAGATGATGTCGGGCTTAACTGCGCGTTGGGCCTCGTAGCCCACGCCAAGCCGTTCGCACGCATCGCCGGCGAACCCGTCCACGAAGATGTCGATGGTGGGCAGGATCTTGTAGAAGACCTCGCGTCCGGCGTCGGTACGCAGGTTTAGCGTAATGCTCCGCTTATGCCGGTTGATCAACATGTGAGTTGTGCTGTGACGCGGGGCCATCATGTCGCCGAGGTCACGGATGTAGTCTCCGATTCCGGGCTGTTCGATCTTGATGCTTTGTGCGCCCAGGTCGCCGAGCAGGCGCCCCGCCTGATCGCCGGTCGGCAGCACCGTGCATTCCAGCACACGCACATTCCGCAAGAGCTCGATCATGACACCATCCTTGGGGTCTGTTGGGGACCTACCGTCCCGCCGTCATTTGTTAGCCACCTTGCCGCGCCACCGCGGGCACAGTTCGGCGTGGCGGTCATCGCGCGATGCTGACCGGCGGACTCGCCGGGCCGCCGGCACACGAGGGCCCGGTATTCGGGAACGAAGCCCGGCTCGACCTCGAAGCGACCCGCGGCGACGATCGCCTTGAGGCCGGCCGTCATCTCCCGTGGGCGAGGTGTTCGCCGAGGCACCGGTGGATGCCGGCCCCGAACGCGGCATGGCCGGAGATGTTTTTGCGCGCAACGTCGAGTTCGTAGGGGTTGAGCGAGCTTTGCCGGATCGCGATTAGTCGCGGCGCAGTTGAGCAGGACTCGATCACTGGCCTTCATGGACAGCCGCTCAATTCGACGTCCGCGGCAAGCGTGCGGGCCCCCCGTCGGGACGGCGGACTCGTACCGGAGAGACTCCTCGACCGCGCGGTCAATCATGTGGTCGTCGACCTCGCGCAGGCTGTCCCGCAAGTCCGGGTTGGAGGCCAGCTGGTAAGCGAGGTCGCCGCCATCCCAGCCATGATCATCAGGTTGATCACTTCGATGCGTTGCTTCTCGGTTAGTTCCAAACCGTCCTCACCGGTCAGGCCGAGGTGCGCGATGGTCCCAGCAAGGTCGTCGCGGCGGCCCTCCGATCGACGTTCCTGGAGAAGGTCGACGCAGAACTTGAACAACTTCGGCATCTCCTCCCCCGCTCGTTCCGGCTGGGTGTGCAGGACTTCGAGGACGTCGAGCACCCAGCCAATCTCCGACTCCTCCTGCTCGAAAAATGACTCGAAGAACACCAGCGGCGGTAGCACATTGACGAAGTCGGCGACGAAGTCGCAGGTGCCCTGCTCGACGCAGCGCGTCATCACCCGGTCGATCTTTTCGGTGATCCCGGCCTCCTCGCTTCGCAACGCTTCCGGCGTGACGAACGAATTGAGCATCCGGCGAATCCGTCGTTGCAGTGGAGGGTCGGTTTCCAGGGGGATCTGCGGCAATACGTCCAGATCGAACTGCACTGGGATGGCGCCCGCGGAGTTGATCAAGGCTCGTGGGTTCGTCGCTGCGGCCATGACGTCGGTGTAGTTGTTGACCACCTAGAAGCCGCGATCGCCTCGCTCGTGCCACACCTGATCGCTCCAGCCGGCCGGGCACGACTCCCGAAGTGCCTTGATCCGCGGCCAGAAGTCGCGGGCCAAGGCTGGGTCTAGTGGGCTGAATCCCGCGGCCTTGCAGCCAGCGTCGCGGATCCCCGCCGAGGCTCCGTCCATCACCTGTCCCATTCCTGCATCCCGATGTTCGAAGTCAACTGTGGGTTGTACTCGATGTGCGGTGGCGTCTAGGTCACGGCGGCGCAATCTAATCTAAATTTGATCCAATTCTATGTACACTTCGAAACAAGTCAAGGCCTGTGCGGTCTATGGCGGATACAGCCCTGCAAGACCGCATAAGCTTTCGATATCAGCCGACGACCAACGCGGAACGAAACACCGGCCAAGTCTGTTCTACAGTCAGAAATTACATAGAAAACAAGGACGCTTAGAACTCCGGGTGGCTCCGCGAGGCGGCACCGGTCAACCACGGGAGATGGCGTTACGCGCGCAGTCCCTGACTGGCTTGAGCGACGAGGAGCAGCAGTTCGCCGACGTCGCATACAAGATCGCGTCGGTCTACGCCAACCGCTCGTTCGGCGACCACGACGCCATCGACGCCTATTGGGACGACTGCCGGAAGGCGGGTATGTGCGGCCTTGGTGTGCCCGAGGAGTACGGGGGCGCTGCAGAGGACCTGTTTCCCTTGGTGCTTGCAACCGAGCGCACTGCGCCCATCGGAAAATACCGCACCGCGCCCCCCGAGTGATCTACGCATCGTTCGAATCCATTAAGAACTCACTTGTAGCCCACCAGTATTGACTACTGAATCAAACGCAGCGTAGATTCGCGTCAATTCGCCACCGACGACAGGGGCCCTCGTGTGCGCAGCGGTTCCGCCGGCCTTCGACCTGGCTGGCAAAGTCGCCCTCGTCACCGGTGGTAGCCGCGGCCTTGGTCGCTCGATCGCCGGAGCGCTGGCCGCCGCCGGCGCTGAGATCGTCATCGTCAGCCGTAAGCAGGAGTCCTGTGAGATCGCTGCGAAGCAGATCGCGGAGCAGGCCGGGGTACGCACAATGGCCCGCGCGTGCCACGTCTCGCACTGGGAGGACATCGACGGCCTGGTCGACGCTGTTTACGAACGCTTCGGGCGGGTCGACGTGCTGGTGAACAACGCCGGGAAGTCCCCGCTCTACGAATCCCTGCTCGACATCACCGAGGAGATGTGGAACTCGGTGCTCGGCGTAAACCTCCTCGGGCCGTTCCGCCTCTCAACGCTGATCGGCACACGCATGGTCGAGGCAGGCGGTGGCTCGATCATCAACATCTCGACTGTCGGTGCGGTGTTGGCCGAGCCGTCGTACCTGCCGTACGCAGCCGCAAAGTCCGGCCTCAACACCATCACCCGCGCCTTCGCCAAGTCCTTCGCCCCCACCGTACGGGTCAACTGCATCATGCCGGGGCCATTCCACACCGACGTCACGGCCAGCTGGTCGAAAGACCAAATCGCCCGGATCTCGCGGAGCCTCCCCCTCGGTCGCGTCGGCGACCCTGACGATATCAATGGAGCCGTACTCTGGCTTGCGGGCGCCGCCTCGGCTTACGTCACAGGACAGGTATTCGCAGTCGATGGCGGGATGGGGGCATGACCCCGGCCAAGCGGGCCGCCGCCACATCACTCGACGAAGACGAACTCCGCGACCGCCTGGCCGCCGGTCTTGCCGGACTGGGCGCGCGCCTCCACGAGCTGAGCCTCCTGCCTGCCGCAGCGGGCGGCGGCAACTCGGGCATCACCTGCCTGGCCCGGGCCAGCGGTGGCGGTCTCGGCGAGCGCCTCATCGTCAAGGTCGCTCCACCCGGCCTCGAACCGGTCCGCAACCGCGACGTCATGCGTCAGGCCCGGTTGCTGCGGGCCCTGGGACGGGACGGTCGCGTGCCAGTGCCAGACGTCGTCCTCATCTCCCCTGGTGACCCGCCCGCGCTACCGCCGGCGGCCGTCACGCGTTTCATCGAGGGCGAGGCGGTCGAACCGGGCCTGGAGCCCACCCGACCCCCGGCCGAAATCGTGCGGTCCCGCGCGCTCGCGGCGGCTCGCTTGCTCGCCGTCCTCCACAGCCTTGACGCCGCGGTCCTTGGCCTGGACGGCGAGGCGACGATCAGCCTGAGTGACGAACTGGACAAGTGGGCCCGTGCCTTCGCCTCTGTGGAGCCCGCCCACCAAGCAGGGCACAGCGCGATCCTTCCGCTGCTGGTCGCAAGCATGCCCGAACCGGTCCCGGCCGCGATCTGCCACGGCGACTTCCGGCTTGGCAACATACTGTGCTGGGGTCCGGACATCGCGGCTGTCATCGACTGGGAGATCTGGTCACGCAGCGATCCACGACTCGACCTCTCCTGGATGCTGTGGATCAGCGACCCGACCCATCCAAGCGCCGTTGGTCCGGTCGCGGGCATGCCTTCGGCGGATGAGCTTATCGACGCTTATGTCGACGCCGGCGGACACCCGATCGGGCGTCGGGAACTCGTCTGGTTCCGGGCGCTGACGTGCTACAAACAGGCCTCCACAGTGGCGCTGCTAGCCAAGCACGGCCGGCGAAAACACGACGGCAGCGCGCCCGCGTTCGAGGCGCTGGCCCCCCAACTGATCGCCCGAGCACGGACACTGCTCGAAAGCCACGGCACCGTGATATGAGCTGGGACTTCGCCACCGACCCGGACTTTCAGGTCAAGCTCGACTGGGCCGACCGTTTCGTCCGAGAAGATGTCGAGCCGCTCGATCTGGTCTTGCCCGGCCGCCGTTTCGACATTCCATCCGCCCGAGTTCGGTCGGTCATCGAGCCGCTCAAGCAGCGGGTCCGCGACGAGGGACTTTGGGCCGCGCACCTTGGTCCCGAACTCGGCGGCAAGGGCTTCGGCCAGCTCAAGCTGGCCTTACTCAACGAGATCCTCGGCCGCTCAGAATGGGCGCCGGTGATCTTCGGGACAATGGCTCCCGACACCGGCAATGCAGAGATCCTCGCCCACTACGGCACCGAAGCACAGAAGGCCACCTATCTGCAACCACTGCTGGACGGCGAAATCTTCTCGTGCTTCTCAATGACCGAGCCCCACGGCGGATCGGACCCCACGCAGTTTGTCACCAGCGCCGCTCGCGACGGCGAGGGCTGGGTGCTCAACGGCGAGAAGTTCTTCTCCTCCAACGCCAAGACCTCGGCGTTCCTCATAGTTATGGCGGTCACGGACCCTGATGTCCCCGCCTACCAGGGCATGTCGATGTTCCTCGTCCCGACGGGCACCCCAGGCGTGAATATATTGCGCAACGTAGGGCACAGCGGCACGCCGATGAACTCCGGCATCCACGGCTGGATCCGGTACGAGGACGTCAGGCTTCCGGGCGACAGCATCCTCGGCGGTCCAGGCCAGGCGTTCGTAATCGCGCAGACCCGTCTCGGTGGCGGTCGAATCCACCACGCAATGCGCACGATCGCTCGTTGCACACAGGCGATGGACATGATGTGCGAGCGCGTGCTGAGCCGCAGCACCAAGGGAACCCTGCTGGCCGAAAAACAGCTCGTGCAAGCCGCGATCGCCGACTCCTGGATTCAGATCCAGCAATTCCGGCTCCTCGTGCTTCACACGGCGTGGCTCATCGACCAGAACACTACCGCCGGTGCACGCTGCGAAGTCGCGGCGTGCAAAGTGCTGTGCGAGCATGTGCTGCACGACGTCGCTTGGCGGGCGATGCATCTTCACGGAGCGCTGGGCATCACCAACGAAATGCCGCTGATGCCGCTGATCCAGGAGGCCGCAACGATGGGCCTCGCCGACGGGCCCACGGAGATCCACAAGGTAACGGTGGCCCGGCAGGTCCTTCGTGACCACGCACCCCATGACGGACCGTTCCCGTCCACGTGGCTACCGCCACGCATCGCCGCAGCCCGTGACCGATATGCTGACCTCCTTGGACCCGAAATGGTCGATCTATGATCGAAAGTCCCAACACACCTGCGGTACAGACGTTCATCGCACCGGCTGCGTCGTGAGTGAACACCTACGCGCTCCGCCTCTTCGACGCGTCGGCACTGATCTCTGACACCGCATATACGCTCGCATCCGCTGCGAAGTTTCCGCGATGGTTATATCCAGCGACCGCCTTGACCTGGGGGCCATGTGCCAAGGATTCGGTAGGTCTCATTGTTGGTCATTGCGAAGCCGTCACAATCAGAGGTTCTGGGCGCCGACGGGACCCCTGGCGACGGAACTAGAGAGGCGGTGGTGGTCACCATGAGCGAGGGCGTCCGCATGCGCAAGGCCGATCGTACGCGCAAACGCATCCTCGACGCCGCCGCCGAAGTGTTCCTGGACCGGGGCTACGGCGGCGCGGGGCTACGCGACATCGCGACCGCCGCGCAGATGCAGGCCGGCAGTCTTTACTACCATTTCTCTTCGCGCGACGAGCTCGTCATCGAGGTGCTGCGTGCCGGGCAGGACCTCATCAGCGGTGCCGTCACCGAGCGCCTCGCCGGCCTGCCGTACGGCGCCAACGACCTCGACCGCTTGCGAGTGGTGATGCGTGCCCACGTCGAGTCGCTCGCCGCCCAGGGCAACTACACCGCAGCGGCCATGCGTCTCCTTGGAACGGTGCCGCCGGAAATCCACCACCAGCAACTCAACGCCGCCCGCGGCTATGGCGACCTGTGGCGCGACCTGATTGCCGCCGCGCAGTCCTCAGGCGTGGCCCGCCGTAACCTGGACCCCGGGGCGATACGGATGCTCATGATCGGCGCGTTGAACTCGGTTCCCGACTGGTACCGGCTCGACCGGCAGACCCTCACCGGCGACCGGCTCGCCGACGAATTCACGACCGTCTTCCTCGACGGCCTGGCCACGGTGCACCGACCGCGTCGCCACGTCGACGTGCCCCAGCTCGAGGAACCTGGACGGACCTCGAAACCGCCGGGACGCGGGGCGACTACCCGCTCTCGCATCCTGGCCAGTGGAGCTGACGCCTTCCGCGAGAAGGGCCTCGACGACACTGCATTCGTCGACGTCGCCGAGGCAGCCGGGCTGCAGCGGGGTAGCCTGTACTACCACTTCACCTCCCGTGACGAGCTGGCTGAGCAGCTCCTCCGCGATGCCTGGACGCGCACGGCAAGCGTGGTGCGACGCGCGGTTGACCGGCTCCCTAACGACGCCTCCCCGGTCGGTCGCCTCGAGACAGCGATCACCGCGCATCTGCTCTCCCAGCTGAGCGAGAGCGGCTACACGGCAGGCCTCGTCCACGTGTTGGCCCGGGTGCCGCAGGACGTCCGCCGGCAGAGCCTGCGCCGCGAGCGCTCATACCTGAGCTACTTGCGCGGCCTGGTGTTCGATGCGGTCGCGGCCGGCGAGCTGCGTGCTGGCATTCATTCGCGGACGACGGTGCTGATCCTGATCAGCGCGATGAACTGGTCGATCGAGTGGTTCGAGCCGAGCGGGAGCCTTTCGCCGGAGCAGCTCGCTGACCAGATGCTCACGTTGGTGCTTGACGGTTTGGGCACCGCCCAGGCAGGTCGCGGCGAAACCTGATTCGGGCGCGCCGCGTCGTTGGTACGCGTGGTCGGCAATGGTGGTTTCATCCTCGCCTTTACTGAAACCACACCGGCTACCAGCACCGCTACACATCAATCGTTGTTGTGCGATCAACCCTGTAGGCGTTCATCCACCCGGAATGGGGCTGAACGCGACACCTGGCAGCGGCGCGAAGTGGTGGATCTCGATGGTACGGCGGCTGATGCGCCACCGCCCCGGCTGGCGCGAGAACTCGTCGTGGTAAGTGGCCGCGACGACGATCGCAGTGCCGTCGGGGGCGCTGCCCTGGAAAGTCAGGTTCGACAAACCGGTCGCCGTATCCGCTCCCGCCTCCACGTCGAGCACGAGGTTCACTGTCCAGTGGTGCAGCGTGGAGAAGACCGGCCACATCGACTCTTTGAGGCCACGCTCGATGTTGGCCAGACCGGTGTAGCTGCCGAACGGGCCGCCGGTGTCCCAAGTCGCGTTCTCGTCCCAGACGGAAAGGAAGCGTTCGAGGTCGCGCCGGTCGATGCCGTGGCAATAGTCGTATACCAGGCGGGTCAGGGCTCGCTCGGTCTCGAGCCGCTCCACACGTGCCTCCAGGTCGGCCATCAGGCCATCCCTTCTGTTCGGAGACGGGGGAACCGCTCCATGTAGGGGACGAACGCCGCGCGCACCTTGTCTTCCGTAAGGCCGCACGATTCGAGGGAGTACGAGTGCTTGCCGAACTTGTGCTGCGGGTTGTCTCGCTCCCAACGGGCGAAGGCCTTCTCAGCCTCGGGCGTAAGGGTGCGTCCGTGCTGGTCGTAGATGCGGCCGATGACGTCAATGGGGTTAGCGACAATGTCGTCGTAGTAGATGTCCACGATCCGTGGGTCATCACCGAGGCGGTCACGCTGCTCAAGGCCCTTTACCATCTCGGTGGACCACAGCTCGAGCATCACGGGGCCGACCTTGCGGGGGTCGACCGAGTTGCCGAAGAGCCCCCAGAAGATCTCGAAGAGCCGCACGAAGGACGGCACGACCACGGTTGGCTCGCGGTGGCAGAAGGCGATAGTCGCACGGGGAAACGTCGCCAGGATGGGCTCGATGCTGCCGACGTGCGTTGGGGACTTGAGCACCCACGGACGGTGCCGGCGTCCGCCGTCCTGCCACTGCATGTAACGCAGGATGCCGGCGAGGTAATCGTAGTTGGGACGCTGGTCGCGCGCCTGCACCCGCTTGACGAAACTCGGGATGTAGCCGACGCTCCCGCCGGCGAGGTGGTTGAAGGTGAGCCACAGCAGCAGCGAGTCCTCGTCGGGCTCGTCGGCGATCCACGGGTGGGCGGCCATGAACTCGGGAGACTGGGATGCGAGCGCCTCGACGTATTCACGGGCGATCGCGATGCGAGGGTCAGGTTCCCCGGGCACGGCACCGGGCAACGGCGCCACGTTGAGCAGACGCCAGAACGTGAGTTTCTGGACACCGGGGTCGGTCGAGAGCATCCGCTGCAGCTTGGTCGTCCCGGTGCGGAAGAGTCCCGCGACGACGATCGGGTCGCTGACGTCCTCGGCCGCGATCTGGGGGTGTGTGGCGAGGTGGGCGTGGTAACGGAGTCTGTTAACCAGCAGCCCGTGCACGAGGTGCTGCAGGCCCAGGCCGCCCACCGGGTTGATATCCGCCTCGGTGCTGAGTGCGTGGAGATACGCGCGTACGTCGTCGGTGAATCCGGGGTCTCCAAAGTCGTCCGAACCCGCCTCGGCCACCGCCGCGGCAATCCGGTTGTCGGCGTCGAAGTCGGCCACGGGCATCTCCTGCACCGTCTGCTCTGCCATGCGATCTCCCTTGATCGACTGGGTTGGAGATTTGGGATGAAGACTGTCGCGCGGTTGTAAGTTACTCCGTTAATCGCCGTCCGAGGGTAAAAATCAGCGTAGATTTTGAATTTCAATCCGCGAACACGAAGGGAAGGCATAGTGGCAGAGACCGGTGTGGGGTTCGAAAAGCTATTAGAAGAACTGGCGACAACCTTCGGTGAAGTGGGCCGGCGCGTGGTGTTTGGGGATCCCCGCTTCGAAGAAGGGCCTTTCCATCGCGAGGCCGACTTGCTCCGCGGCGAGGCCCTGCGCTATTTCACGCGGTTGTTCGCCGCAGGCCTGACCGCCGAGGTCGAGTTTCACAACCCGGACTACCCCAACCTCACGAGCTTCCTCACCCCGTGGCTCAACTGGGGCTACCCCAACCCCGACGGCCGCTACCACTGGACGATGCTCTCCGGCGAGCACACCTATCGCGTGTGGGGCAACCGCGGGACCCACCGCCTCCTCGACATCGAGGTGTGGGAAGGCGACCTCTCCAACATGAACCTGTGTTCACCCATCGGCGGCTACCGCCACATCTACGGCGGCAAAACCGACCTGGATATCGCCGACGACGGTTCCTTTGAGGTCATCCTCAGCCGCGAGGCGCATTCGGGTAATTGGGTACCATTGCCCGAACAGACGGGCCACATCTACATCCGCGAGTGGTTCTATGATCTCGCCACCGAGCAGCCGGGCTCGTACTTCATCGAGCGCGTCGGTGCCACCTATCCTCCGCCCGCGCCGGTCGCTGCGGACTACGACGCCGCCTACCGCCGGTTGATCGACTTCCTGCGAAGCCAGCCAGATTTCCTTCAGCGTGGCATCAACATGCACTACGACGCGCCCGAGGATACCGTCGCGTTCCCACCCAACCTCCTGACAATGGACTCCGGCCGCGAGGTCGCGTTCCGCAACCAGGTCTATGCCCGCGGCACCTTCGAATGCGAGCCCGACGAGGCAATCATCATGGAGGTCGAGCCGCCCAAGGCGCAGTACTGGCTGTTCGTCCTCATGAGCAACTTCTGGGAGCACTACGACCGCCGGGGCCGACAGATCTCGATCAACGGCAGCGAGGCCGTCCTCGACAGCGACGGCAAATTTCGCGCGGTCATCAGCCACACCGATCCCGGCGTGCCCAACTGGCTTGACACGTACGGCCACGTGCAGGGCCTAGTGGGCGGTCGCTACAACTGGACCGAGACGGTGCCCGAGCCGACCTTAAAGAGGGTCAAGGTCGCCGAGCTCTTCGATCACCTGCCGGCGGACACCGCGCGCATCACCCACGAAGAGCGGCAGGCCGTTTTGCGCAGCCGGCTCATCAACGCCCGCCGGATCGGCATCGACGCATGACCGTAGGGCTCTCTTATCGTCCTCGGCGGCGCGGCTTCGGGTGGACCGCAGCCGACATTCCCGATCTCACCGGCACCACTGCCCTTGTTACAGGCGCGAATTCCGGTATCGGCCTCGAGACTGCAGCGGCACTCGCCGCCGCGGGAGCTCGGGTCATGCTCGCATGTCGCAATCAGACCAAGTCCGTGGCGGCTACAGAGGTCATCCGTGAGCGGTACGGCGCGGCGCAATTAGACCTCATCCACATCGACACCTCCGACATCGACACTGTGCGCGCCGCGGCGGTGGAGGTCCTGGACCGCACCGACCGCCTCGACCTGCTGGTCAACAACGCGGGTGTGGCGTGGCCGCCGTACGCCCTGAGCCCACAAGGTGTGGAGATGCAGCTGGCGACGAACTTCCTCGGCCACTTCGCACTCACAGGACTGCTCCTAGACCGTATGCAAGCCGCCCCCGCCGCACGTGGCAATGTCAACTTGAACTGGCCCCAGTGGGACGGCCAGATTTGGCCCGGCGGCCGGTCCAGGTGGTTAGCCCCAGAAGATGCCGGTGGGGTCTTTGTCGATTTCGGTGAGCAGGTCGGCGATGCGGGCCGAGGGGTGGAGCAGGTCGTAGCGGTGGAATCGCTGGTGGCGGTCACGCCAGTAGAGGGTCCAGGTTTTGGTGGTGGCGGTGTAGCGCAGTCGGGCGATCGGGAAGCTGATCCAGTCCGGGCCGAAGTCTTCACGCCAGGGCGGGCGATGCTCGGTGATGGTCAGATGCCTGGACGCTACCTCGCATTCGAGGCGTACTTCGTGGCGTGCTTCGTCGGGAACTCTTGCCGCGCACCAGCGTTGCACGCGTGCGACGTCAAGTTCGGGCAGTGCCATTCTGATTACCAGCGGGGTTGGCCGGCGGCGGTGGTGAGGTGGTCGTAGGCGGTGTCGAGTTGTCGTTGGCGCCGGCGGTTGGGTTCATGGTTGGCTTCGGCGGCCAGGGAATCGATCAGGTTGTCCAGTTCGGTGTCGGTGATCGTGAGGTGAAGTTCGTTGTGGTGGGTGCGGATGGCGAAAACTGCTCGCTGGCAGTCGTGGTCGAGGAACGGCAGGGTCCGCAGCACCGCGGCGGTGTCGGCGTCGACGACGATGTGGCGTACGGGTTCTGCCGCGCTCAACTGCTGGCAGCGTAGGTCGTAGATCGAGGTGGCCCAGTTGCTGATGGTGCCGTCATCGGCGCAGTGGCTGCAGCACCAGTTGATGGGGTGATCGGGTTGGGTCCAGCGCACGACGATGCGGCCGGGGCAGGCGCGGTGGGCTGGCCGGCGCCGGCACGGCAGGGCGGTTTCCCATCGGGTGTGCGCGTCGCCGGCCGACGCGGCGGCGACGATGGCGCTGAGGTGCTCGGCGAGCTTGCGGGCCGGCCCCGGGGTCTCGGGTCCCAGGTCGAGGAAGTGGTGCAGATCGGCGACCAACATGACCTGGTCACTGTAGCCGCCGTGGGGTGTCGGGCGTGGGTCAGCTGCTGGTCGGTTCGGTGGCGGTGCGGGTGCGTCGTTTGCGGGCATGGGCCAGCCGGTAGGAGGTGGTGCCGGTTTCGATGATCTGCCCGGCGAAGGTCAACCGGTCGACGATCGCCGCGCACAACCGCGGGTCGGTGAACGTCTTGGTCCACGAGGAGAACGGTTCGTTGGAGGCGATCGCTACCGCCGAGCGTTCTTCGCGTTCGGTGAGCACCTGGAACAACAGTTCGGCGCCCCGGCGGTCCAGTTGCAGGTAGCCCAGCTCATCGATTAGCAGCAGGTCGACCCGGCCGTAGCGGCTGATGAGCTTGCTCAGTTGGGCGTCGTCGGCGGCTTCGACGAGTTCGTTGACCAGCTTGCTGGCCAGGATGTAGCGGACCCGGTAGCCGGATTCGGCGGCCAGGGTCCCCAGGCCGATCAGCAGGTGGCTCTTGCCGGTCCCGGAGTCCCCGATCAAGCACAGCGGTTCACCGGCCTTGACCCAGGCCAGGCTGCCCAGGGTTCCGATGACGGCGGGGTTGATCGCCGGGTTGGCCTCAAAGCTGAACTCCTCGAGCCTTTTTGGTCGGGAAAACCCCGCATCGTGCACGCGGCGGGCAGCGCGGCGACGATCCCTCTCGTCGCACTCGGCGATCACCAACTCCGATAAGAACCCCAGATAGGACTGCTGTTCGCGTTCAGCGGCCGCGGCGATCTCGGCGAAGCGGTCACGGATCGTGGGCAGTCGCAGCATTCGGCAGCCCTGCTCGATGGCCGCGAGCGCGGCTTGCTCGGTGACATTGCGCCGCGCAGTACTCATGAGGTTTCCCAGCCCAGCAGGGCGTCGTACTGGTCGACCGAGGGCAGCGCACGCGTATCGAGAAGACGGTGCTCGGCCAGCACCAGCACCTGCCCACCGGGCCCGCCCACGGAATCGGTGAGGCTGCCGCCGCGGCGGTGTTCGGCGGCTTTGCGTGCCTCCAACGCGACCACATCGGCGTTGGTGGCGCCAATCGACAATGCGGCGGCGATCCCGGCGAGGACATCGGCGTGGTCGAGATGGCGATGCAGCAGCAACACCGCCACCAGCGCCCGGGTGCCCGCCGCGTCACCGTGAATCCGCCGCGCTGCCGCCCACCAGGCGTCGTGCTCGGCGGTGAACACCTTGGCCGCCCGCGCCTGCAACAAGGCGGTGGCCCCGGGCAGAGCGCCGGGTTTGCGGGCCAGGATCTCCAGATAGTGATCCAACTCCAGCACTTTGGTGCCCTTACCGACCGCCCGCGGATGCCGTGCAACCACGCTGGTGCGGTCATAGACGGTGACGTGCGAGGCCGACAGTTTCACCCGGAGCCGATGCCCGATAAACCGGGCCGGCACCGAATACTGATTGCAGCGCACCATGATCTGGGCATACCGGTCCACCCGCGGGGTCAACGACAGGGCCGTATCGAACGGTTCATCGGTAATCGGCTGCAACACCAGCTTCTCGGTCTGCCAGTCCTGCCCAACAGTGTTGGTGCGGTTGGCGATCCGACGCCGATCATCAGCATCATCAGCCGCAGCCAGCATCTCGTTGAGTTCGTCGATCGACTCGACCACCGGCATCGGTACGCAATGGGTGCGGCGAAACCGTCCGCCTTCACCTTCCACACCGCCCTTTTCGTGGCTGCCCTCGTGCCCGGGCTGGCAGTACCAGGCTTCGAAACCGTAGTGCGAGCGAAACGCGACCCAGCGCTCGCTCTCCTGGCGGGAGCGCCCGAACAGCACCTGCTTGACCGCGCTGTTGAGGTTGTCGTAGCGGATCTTGTCGACCGGCACCCCGCCCAAGCGGTCGAACCCGTACACGTGGCCTTCCAGGAAGGCCTCTTGGCCCTGGGTCGCGAACGCGCGATGGGCCGCCCGGCCCGAGAATGACAACCGCATCGTGAACAGCGCGGTCGTGGTCTTCACCCCGGCCAGCACCACCCACAGATCGTGGAAGTCGACCTCGGCTTCGGCGCCGGGACGATACGTCTGCGGCACGAATCCCGCTTCCAACGCGCGGCCGGCCTCAGCGGCGATCTGCGGGCGCCGCTTGCGGACATGATCACGCACCGTCGAATACGACAACCCGGCCGCGTCGCGCTCATCGACTAGCCGCGCCAAAACCCTTCGGGCGGTGTGCCGTTGCTTCTTCGGGGCGTCCAAATCCGAGCGCAGCATCTCATCAATGGCGGCCCTGAACGGCTCCAGCCGCGGCGCCACCCGCGCCGGGACTTTACGTGCCGGCGGCACCGCCGAAGCCAACGCCTGACGCACCGTCCGCCGGTGCACCCGATGCTTATCGGCCAGCGCACGGATCGACAACCCCTCAACCCGATGATCCCGGCGGATCACCGCGAACTGCTCCACCTTCGACCTCACCCTCCAGACCCCCACCTTCGTCACCACGCGATCCGGGCCATCCGGAACGCACGTGATCACCGTCAGCTGGGGCCAATCCACGTCGTCATAACCAACGCGGCGTGTCGTGAAGACGGGGCCAAATCAGACCGTCACACCTGCACACCCGCGACCACACAGGTGGAGCCACTTCAAACCGTCCACCCGGGGCCATGTCAGGCTGTCACAGCCACGCACGCGTGGTCTCGCTCACCAGCCTCGCCCACCACGTCGGGCGCCTGCGCCTCGATGACCTCGCGCTCGCGCGGCGCTACCGGCCGTTCGCGGCCTACGCACAGTCCAAGCTCGCGATGGTGTCGTTCACCATCGAGCTGCAGCGCCGCCTCGAGAAGGCTCGCTCCCCGATGAGGGCGCTAACTGCGCATCCGGGCGGCTCGCGCACCGAGCTGCTGCGCAACGAACTTCCCGGGGCGCGCCAGGCCATGATGCGCAGGGTGGGGCAGTTCCAAAGCGCCGCGATGGGAGCGCTGCCGACGCTGCGGGCCGCGACAGACCCCGACGCCCCTGGTGGCGCCTGCTTTGCTCCGAGTGGATGGCTGGAGCTCACGGGCAACCCCGACGTCGGCCGCGTCAGTAGGCGCTCCCGGGACTCTAGGCTTGCCGCGCGGTTGTGGCTGACCGCCGAGATGGCTACGGGGGTGCGTTTTCCGCTGCCGGACTGACGTGCGCACATGCGCGTCAGGCTGCCGTGATAAGGGGCGATGCCAGGCGAACTCACCTGTGTGCACGCCGACGGCGGTAGGCGCGGTTATAGCGAGCACGCGCAAAATCCGACCGTCACGTACACGTGGGATCCGCCTCGCGGGGTCACATCACCCTCCAGGACGCCGCTCGCCGATACGGTCAGTCGCACAGCGCGCGGCTTGCGGGCGCTGACAAGTGCTTGACCTGATTGATCGAGGTAGTGGACTTGCCTAATTCTAGCTAGATGCCGTCCAACGACCTGTGCACCGCGACGGCGATACTGCGGACGATGGCCGCCGTGGACCCGCAGCACCCGACGGTGGGCCAGGGCTCCCTCATGTTGGCTTCTACCGGGTGCAGCGCGTCATGCGCTGGGTCAACGACGAAGGCTTGGCATGAAATTCGGCACCTGTGTCCGAAACGGAGCAAGGCCTGCGAGGCATTGCTGGGCGTCGGTTACCACCAGAGTTCGGTGACTGACTCGATGAAACGGTGAACTGAGCTGCCGAGTCAGATTGAATATCCGCCGTCGACGCGCAGGGTCTGCCCGGTGACGTAGGCCGAGCGGGGCCCGGCCAAAAAGGCCACCACGTCGGCGAGTTCCTCGGGCGAGCCGAATCGCCGCATCGGAATCGCCCGTCGCGCCGCCTCTAGGGCCTTTTCGTGGTAGTCGCCGCTGTCGATCAGGTCCTCCAGCACCCCGGCCGCGATCACCCCCACGCCCACGCAGTTGGCGCGCACACCATTCTTTGCTTCCTCGGCAGCGATGGCCCGCACCAACTGTTCGACGGCGGCCTTGGGTGCCGCCGAGAGCAGATCCCGGGTGGCATAGCGTAGCAACGCCGTCGTCACGAGGGCAACGATCGAACCCCGGCTAGCCCGCAGCCGCTCGATCGCAGGTTGCAGCAGGTTAAAGCACGCTGCGGCGTCTGCCCAGAGCTGATGGGCGAACTGCTGCGACGTGATCTGGGCGGTGTAGTCCATCGGGATGGACGGTCCGGCGGCATAGATCACTGTGTCTAGCCCTGGCACACCGCGAACCAATGCGGCCGCGGCGTCAGCGTCGGTCAGGTCCACCTGGTGCACCCACGCCTTGGCGCCAACATTGCGCACCGCCTCAGCTGTGCGTTCGGCCGCCTCGGCGTCGCGTCGGTAGGTCAGCGCGACATCGAATCCGTCCCGGGCCAGCGCCCGGCAGATCGCCGATCCAATACCACCGCTGCCACCGGCTACCAGGGCCGATCGTTCATCCATGTGCGACGCCCTCTCCCCGCAGCTGGGCGTAGCCGGTCATCACCGGCTCACCGTGCTGATTGACCGTCGACACCTCCAGCTCCACCACGCGGGACCCGTCTTGGTCCTCGATCGCGCTGACGGTGGCATTCGCGGTCAGCGTGTCACCGGGCCAGACCTGCCGCTTGAAGCGCACCCCGAACCCGCTGAGTTCCCCATCGTCGATCCACCCGGTGATAACCTTCGCCGTGAGCCCCATAGTGAGTTGTCCGTGGGCAATGACGCTGGGGTAGCCAGCCACCTTCGTGGCGTACACCTCGTCGGTGTGCAGCGGGTTGTAATCGCCCGACGCGCCCGCATACATCACGATCTGGGTTCGGGACAGTTGCTCCACCACCGTTGCCTCGTGTCGATCTCCGATCGTCAATTCGGCGAGCTTCACGGCTTGACCGCCCGTTCGGTGATCACCCGCACCCGCCGCGCCGTCACCGCGAGTTCCCCACGCTGGTTAACAAAGCGGGTGATCTCCTCCGAGAACTTCAACTTGCCCCCGCGTGCACTGCTCTTTTCCCATG
Source organism: Mycobacterium timonense (assembly GCF_025821985.1). NCBI lineage: Bacteria > Bacillati > Actinomycetota > Actinomycetes > Mycobacteriales > Mycobacteriaceae > Mycobacterium > Mycobacterium timonense. Next base: position 32,438 of record NZ_JACKSY010000036.1, read on the forward strand.
TCTTGCCGGGTTCCCGCGAGACAGTCAAGACATCACCGGGGCGCAACGGGACATGGAACTCGTAGTGCTGCTCGGCATGCAAGCTAGTGCCGCTCCCCGACGAGGCCGGTGCGAAGCCGGGCCCGCGGCCCGAGCCGTTCCACGCAACGCCTGGCCTCGGCCGGTAAGGCCACTCGGGGTCGAACTGCGCCGCGCTGGCCACAAATGTCGGAGGCGCGACGACCCCGCCACGTCGGCGGGTGCTCTCGTGGTCCTCGTCGAAATAGATCGGATCGTCATCGCCCAGCGACCGCGCGAACATCAGGATGTGCCCACGTTCCACGGGGAATCGGAAGGTGCCCGCATCTGGTTCTGGTGCCAGCGCTTCGGCAACCATCAGCGCTGCCCATCGGGCACTCGGGGCTCGCGGGGCAGCCCTAACACAGTCTCGCCTATGATGTTGCGCTGTACTTCACTGGTGCCGGCGTAAATCGTGCCGGAATGTGCAACCAAGAATGCATCCTGCCAGGGCCCCAGAGCGTAGTCGGCCCCGGGTGGACGCACCATCGCGGCCGGACCCGCGATCTGTAGGGCCAGTGCCCCCAGCCGCAAATGGTATTCGCTCCACGCTAGCTTCCACGTCGACATCTGCGGTCCGGGTTGCCCGCCGGCGGCGACCTCGGCCACAGTTCGTTCCCAGCTACTGCGCATGACGGTCACCTGGGTCTTCGCCCAGACCAGCTCGCGACGCACCACAGGATCGCGATGGCACCCTTGTTGTCGCGCGAACGCCACCAGTTGTTCGAGCTCACGTTCGCGGGCCTGCAGCACCATCGTGGTCGCGCGCCCGGCTCCCCCGCGCTCGAATCCCAGCGTGGACTGCACGACCTGCCAGCCCTTGCCTAGTCCTCCGATCACCCCCGACAGCGGGGCCTTCGTGCTGTCGAAGAAGACTTCGGCGAACTCCTCGGCGCCGGTGATCTGCCGGATCGGGCGAACCTCGATGCCGTTGTGCCCAGGCGTGAACTCGGTGATCGCATAGGACAGTCCGCGGTGCTTCTTGGCCGCCGGGTCGGTGCGGCACAGCACGAAAATCATGTTTGCCGTGGTGAAGCGGGAGGTCCAGACCTTCTGTCCGGTGATCAACAGGCGGTCGCCTTCCACGACCCCGCGGGTCCGCACCGACGCCAAGTCCGATCCTGATCCCGGTTCGGAGAATCCCTGGCAGTAGCGGTGCTCCCCGGAGATGATCCGCGGCAAATAGTAGGCCTTTTGTTCCTCAGTGCCGTGCAGGATGATCGAAGGACCGACCATCGATTCGCCCTGCACCCGATCCACGCGCGGCACTCCGGCGCGATAGAACTCTTCGTCGAGGATCGTCATCTGCGGCGCATCCCAGCCGCGGCCGCCGTATTCGATGGGCCACGCTGGACAGATCAGCCGCGCCTCAGCACACCGCTGCTCCCATTCCTGGAACAACGGATGGGCGTGGGCGCTGGCGAGTTCGGATTCGCTTTGCAGGCTGCTCACCGAACCGGGCAGGTCAGCCCTTAGGCGCCAGTCGATCAACTCCGTCAATCCCTCGGGAGTGTTTTCGCCGATCCAGTCGCGAAGCTGTGCCCGCAGCTCTTTAAGCGGGACGTCGAGGCTTCTCACTGAGAGACCGTTGCGGGTTCACGATCCGCGTCCGCATCGACCGCACATCCCGCTAACGCTCGCACGGTGCGCGATACGCACGGCCTGCCGAGGTGCTCGGCCATCCACAGGCTGATCGAGACCAATGCGTCGAGGTCGACTCCCGTGTCGATGCCCAGACCCTCCAACATCCACACCAGATCCTCGGTGGCCAGGTTCCCCGCTGAACTGTCCGCGAACGGGCACCCCCCCAGTCCGCCCGCCGAGCTGTCGATGGTCGTCACCCCCGCCTGCAACGCCGCCAGCACGTTGGCCAACGCCTGTCCGTAGGTGTCGTGGAAATGCACGCTGATCGACCCGACGTCGATGCCCGCGGCTACCACCGCATCGATGAGCGCCCGGACCTGGCCGGGAGTGCCGACACCAATCGTGTCGCCCAGCGCCAGCTGCGTGCAGCCCAGCTTCATCATCCGGGTGGCGACGTCGACAACCTTCGCGATGGGCACCGACCCCTCCCAGGGATCCCCGCAGCACATCGATACGTAGCCGCGCACACTGGCGCCGGCCTCCCGCGCCCTCTCCACTACCGGCGCAAACATCGTTAACGACTCGTCAATGGTGCGGCCCAGGTTGCGCTGCGAAAACGTCTCGGTCGCGCTGCCGAACACGGCGATATCGCGAACGCCGCGACTGAACGCCCGGTCCAGCCCACTCACGGTGGGAACCAGCACGGGGTAGCGTTGGCCGGCGCTAAGGTCCAGGGCGCCGATGACGCTTTCGGCGTCCGCGAGTTGCGGTACCCGGCCCGGGTGTACGAAACCGGCCGCCTCGATGGTCTGCAGCCCAGCGAAGCCGAGTCGCTCGATGAATTCGACCTTGACGTCGGTCGGGATGAGGCCCGTTTCGTTTTGCAGTCCATCTCGTGGGCCCACCTCATAAATGGTCACCCGTTCGGGCAGACCCGTGGCCCGAACCGGGCTAGGCATGCGCATCACCATCGGGCGCCTCACACCACTCCGCGGCCGCGCAGTGCCGCAACGTCGTCGCTGCTGTAGCCGATGTCGGCGAGCACTTCGCCGGTATGTTCGCCCAGCGCGGGCGCCGGGCGGCTGGTGTCGAAGGGTTGACCGCCGACCGGTGCCGGCCAACCGGTGCTGGTATAGGGCCCAGCCACCGGGTGCTGCGAGTGGTGCACAATTTCGCGGGCCACTAGATGCGGGTCGGTCAGGGCGTCGGTCTTTGAATTTGCCGGGCACAACGGGATGTCGTACATCCGGGCGATGTCCATCCACTCCGCGGCCGTGCGGGAGCGGAAAACAGGGATCAGCTCGTCGAGCAGGTCGGCTCTACCCCCGTCAGCGAAGTCGACCGCGAACGTCTTGTTCTGCGCGTCCAGTAAATCCTCGCGGTCGATCGCCCGGCAGAAGTTGTCCCAGAACTTGTGCTCAATGGCGGCCAACAGCACAATTTTGTCGTCCTTGGTTTGGTAGTAGGTGTACTTCGGGCGCCGCCGCGGATCCAGCCCGACCGGGGGCGGGGGGTTACGCCGATCGGTGATGCGATCCCGGTTCCAGGCCAACACGGCATCGAGGCTCTGATTGGCCAGCACCGCATCGGCTCCGGCAGCATCGATGTAGCAACCGTGTCCGGTCTGGTCCCGGTAGCGCAGCGCGGCGGCTGCGGTCAGGGCGGCATACAGCGCAGTCGACAGCGGCCCGTCGATGGAACCCGAGAAGTACAAACCCTGCGGATGCACGACCTCGGTGACCACGCCGTCATCGGACACCTGCAGCTGCGACTGCCCGGCCACAGCGCCCATCATGTATCCGTGCACGGGGATTTGGCTGTAGCTGCCACGCGTCCCGAAGCCGTTGGCCTGACAGTAGATGATGTCGGACTTGACCTCACGCTGTGCCTGGTAGCCGATGCCGAGCTTGTCGCATGCGTCGCCGGCGAACCCGTCAACGAAGATGTCGGCGGTAGTGAGCAGCTCAAAGAAGATCGCGCGCCCCTCGTCGCTGCGCAGATTCAACTCGACGCTGCGTTTGTTGCGATTGCAGAACAGGTGAAAGACGCTGTTCTGGTCGGTGATGCGATCCCCCAGTTCGCGCAGGTAATCGCCGGTGCCGGGCCGCTCAATTTTGATGACATCGGCGCCGAGGTCGCCGAGCAATCTGCTGGTCTGATCGCCGGTGGGCAACATCGCGCACTCGAGCACACGGATGCCCTCCAACAGTTTGATCATGCGGCGTAGCACTCCTTCCAGCGGCTGACCCACTCGCCCCGGATTCTAACCTAATCCAGATTCGAGTCAATGGGACTTCTTTGTCCTGCGACCCCACTCGATAGCCATCACCGCAGCTCGAAGGCCGACTGCTGCGGTGATACTCACAGTCCCTCCCTCCGATGTGCCGACCGAAACTCGCATAGAATCGGCAATCATGTGGGAGAGCCGGGTTCGGGGAGACTGGAGTGTGGAGAGCACTGATGGCTAATGGACGCCCGCGGCCCGGCAAGAAAGGCGTGGCGACCCGGGCACGCATTCTGGATTCCGCCGCCCTGATATTTCGCAATAAAGGCTATGCGGGGACCCGGTTATCCGATGTTGCCGCGGCCGCCAACACCCAGGCTGGCAGCCTCTACTATCACTTTCCCTCGCGAGAAGAACTCGTCGAAGAAGTGCTGCGGGTCGGCCAGGAACGCACCAGCGGTTTTGTTAGACGGCGCGTCGCCGCCCTACCCGGCGACGCCTCGGATCTCGACCGGCTCCGCGAGGCGATTTCCGCGCACCTGGACTCCGTTCTGGAAATTGGTGACTACACAGCGGCGACGATCAGAATCATTGGCCAAGTTCCCGATGACATCCGCAAACGCCGGCTTCACGAACAACGCGAATACGGCGAATTCTGGCGTTCGCTGGTCAACCACACCCATGCCTCAGGCGAATTCCGCACCGACCTCAACAGTTCGGCGCTGCGGATGCTGCTGCTCGGCGCGATCAACTCAGTGCCCGATTGGTTTCGCCCGCGCCGGGACGGAATGTCCACGGCCGAGCTGAAAGCTCAGGTCGATTCACTGTTTCTCGAGGGTCTCGCGGTGCATCGCCAAGAGACCCGGTCGATCGACAAGAGTCTCGCCGCTGTCGCCGCGGCCGAGGACAAGGTCCTTCGCCGAAGCCGGGAGGACGGCACCAAGGCCGAGGGGGCCCAACGAATCCTCGATGCTGCTGCCAAGGTCTTCCGGGAAAAAGGCTACGCCGGCACCCGGCTGGCCGATGTGGCGGCAGCCGCCGGCATCCAGACCGGCAGCATGTACTACTACTTCAAGTCGCGTGAGCACCTTGTGGTCGAAATGGTGCTGGTGGCCTGGAAACGCACCGACGATCTGGCCCGCCTCAGCGTCGACGCACTGCCCGCCGATGCCACCGCGGTGGATCGGTTCTCCACTGCGCTGACCGCCCACCTGCTGTCCGTGCTGCGAAATACCATGTACACCTCGGCGTTGGTCCGCATCCTGGGTCAAATCCCCGACAGCGTTCGTGACCAGACCGTCACGTATCAGCGGGCCTACTTGGAATATTGGCGCGGTCTCATCGAGGACGCTATAGCCTCCGGTGAGATCAGAACCAACATTGACCCCTCGGTCACCACCATGTTGCTCACCGGCGCTTTGAACTGGGCCGTCGAGTGGTACCGCCCCGACGGCCCCTTGAGCCCCGAAGATCTGGCAGGCCAGGTCGCTACCCTGGTATTCGATGGTGTCACCAAGATTCCCGCCGAGAGCAGCCAGCCGAGCTCGCCCACATCCGTGTAACCGGCAATCACCCCGGGTACGCCCTCGTTTCAGTCCTGGTGCGTGGCCAGCGTGATACTGGGTTACCCGCCTTCCCCACGCTTCCGCAGCAGTCAACCGGCAGGGCGCGCGCAGATTCGGGTGTCGGCTACAGACCCAAGTCACGTCCGATGATGTCCTTCATGATCTCGGTGGTGCCCCCGAAGATGGTCTGAATTCGGGTGTCCACGTAGTCCCTGGCGACCTTGTACTCGTTCATGTAGCCGTAGCCGCCGTGCAGCTGCACGCACGCGTCGACGACTTTCTTCGCTAATTCCGTGCACCACCACTTCGCCTTCGCGGCCTGCACCGCGCTCAACTCGTCGTCCACCACGGCCCGTAGGCATCGGTCGATATACTGCTCGGCGATGTCTAACTCGGTGTCCAGCTCGGCCAATACAAACCGGTTGTGCTGGAAACTGCCGATCGGTTGGCCGAACGCCTTGCGGTCCTTGGCGTATCGCAAGGTCTGCCGCCATGTTTCACGGGCACCGGCGACCGCGCCGATCGCGATGGACAATCGCTCCGAGGGCAGGTTGTGCATCAGGTGGTAGAAGCCGCGATTCTGCTCGCCAATCAGATTGGTTCCCGGGACCCGCACGTTATCGAAATGCAGCTCAGCGGTGTCCTGGGCATGCTGCCCCATCTTGTCTAGCTTGCGTCCGCGGCTGAAGCCCTCCATACCGCGCTCGACGGCCAGCAACGAGAACCCTTTGTGCCCCGCCTCGGGGTCAGTACGGGCTACCACGATCACCAGATCGGAGTTAAAACCTGCTGAGATGAATGTCTTGGAGCCGTTGAGAATCCAGTCTCCACCGTCGCGTGTGGCGGAGGTCCGGATGCCAGCCAGGTCGCTGCCGGCCCCGGGCTCACTCATCGCGATGGCGCCGATGATCTCACCGGTGATGTAACCGGGCAGCCAGCGGGCCTGCTGCTCCTGGTTGGCCAGCGATTTCAGGTAGGGCCCTACGATGTCGTTTTGCAAACTCAGCGCCGGGGTCGCCGAGCCGAACCTAGCCAGCTCTTCGACGATCACGGCGTTGAAGCGAAAGTCGTCGGATCCGCCGCCGCCGTATTTTTCGGGCAAATTGAATCCGATCAGCCCGTACTTGCCGGCCTCCAGATACGCGGCGCGGTCCACGAGCCGTTCACGTTCCCACTTCTGCGCCTGGGGCGCCACCACCTGCTCGATGTATTGACGCGTCGTCTGCCGCAGCTGTTCATGTTCGGGTTCGAAAACCAGTCGCTTCATTCAGATGCCTTCCCACCACGATGTGGCTTTTCGGTGATCGCAAGCGGTCGTTGTCAAGTCTTGTCAATGCTCCAACATGTGTGGCGACGGCGATAGCCGGCTTGTCCATCACGGGTCGCAAGCAACCGCGGAGACTCCCACTGACCGCGGCCCCCGAATGAGCGGGGTTCTCGCCGGCGGCCATCAGAGCAGCTGCCTCGATGCACGGGCATTCGCCGACGGCGCGGTTCATCGCGGCCGTTGAGCGCCTTGCGCGTACCAGGCCGGTCGCTCGCAATCGCGAGCTCGCCCAGCTCGTCCGCCAGCGCTACGGGTTCGGTGATAGCGCCGGTCACAGCAGTTCCAGAATGGTCGCGTTGGCCTTGGCCGCCCTCGCACATGGTCTGTAGACCGTAACGAATGCCCTTATCGCGCATGTGGTAGAGCATCGTGGTCATGATGCCCGCACCCGAGGCCCCCAATGGGCGATCGAGTGCGATCGCGCCGCCGTTGGGGTGGAGGTTCTTCTCATCAGCACCAAGCTCAGCCACGTTGCGCTGCCCGATCGGCGATCGCACCGCCGCAACGATGACGGCTTCAGCCATGACTTTGTCCTCCGTGTGTTTCTCCCCGCAAATCCTACATTGAACTCTAACCAGAATTAGATTAGATTCCGTGATTATGCTGTCCATCGAAGGCACCCTGTGACCGGCGTGGTGGCGTGCGCCGCGTACCTGCCCTACCACCGTCTGCGGCTGAGTGAAATCGGATCGGTACTGGGCGGCGCCCAACCCTCCGGTACGCGTTCGGTGGCCTCCTACGACGAGGACACCACCTCGATGGCCGTCGCGGCCGCCCGCTCCGTTTTGCACGGCCTTCCGCGGGCGTCGGCGCCGCCGCGGGTCTACTTCGCCACCACCCAACCTGCCTACCTCGATAAGACCAATGCATCAGTGATTCATGCCGCTGTTGGTCTTCCCCGCGCCACTTTGGCCGTCGATCTCGGCGGTGCACCACGCTCAGCAGTCGGTGCGCTCTTGGCGGCCGCCGATTGCCCCGAGGGCGCGCTGGCTCTGCTGGCCGACATCCGCACCGGCCTGCCCGGCAGCGCCGACGAAAAACAGGGCGGCGATGCCGCGGCGGCAGTCCTGTTCGGTCCCGGCACCGTCGAGCGTCCCGTGCTGGCCGAACTGATCACCAGCGCCTCGGTCACCGACGAATTTCTTGATCGCTGGCGATCCCCAGGCGCTCCGACCTCGCGGGTATGGGAGGAGCGGTTCGGCGAGAACATCTACGTTCCGCTAGCAATGGAGTCGTTTTCCGCCGCGCTCAAGCAGGCCGACCTGACACCCAACGACGTCGATCACCTGATCGTGTGCGGCCTCTCGCCCCGGGCTAACCGCCAATTCGCTGCGGGCAGCGGCGTTGCACGTGAGGCTCTCGCCCCCGACCTGACCACAGCGATCGGCAACCCAGGAACCGCCCAACCTGGCGTCCTGCTTGCCGACGTGCTCGAACGCGCGAAAGCTGATCAGATCATCGCGCTTGCGGTGCTGGCCGACGGCGCCTCGACGCTGATCCTGCGCACCACCGAGGCCCTAGCAGCCCATCAACGGTCGGCGCCCACGGTGGCCGATCAGATCGCCGCCGCCAACGACTCACTCAGTTACGGCACCTTTCTCACCTGGCGGGGAATGTTGCGGCGTGAACCACCGCGCCGACCCGAGCCCGACGCCCCCGCCGGGCCGCCCAGCCATCGGTCCGAGAATTGGAAGTACGGCTTCGTCGGGTCGCACTGCGAAGAGTGCAGCACCGTTCATTTGCCGCCGGTCCGGGTGTGCTTCAAGTGCGGCGCCGCAGACCGTATGCATCCCCAACCGATGGCCGACACGCCCGCACGGGTGGCCACCTATACCGTCGACCGGCTCGCCTACACGCCCAGCCCGCCGATGATCGCGGTGGTCGTCGACTTCGACGGCGGCGGCCGCTTCCGCTGCGAACTCACCGACGCCCGTCCTGAGGTTGCGATCGGGGACGCCGTCGAAATGACTTTTCGGCGGCTAACCACATCTCAGAGTGGCGTACACAATTACTTCTGGAAGGCCCGCCCGGCCCGTCGCAACACCGAGGAGAGCTGACATGGCCGTACACGGAATCTGTGACCGAGTCGCCATCATCGCTATGGGCTGCACCGATTTCGGGGAACACTGGGACCGCTCAGCCGACGACCTATTGATCGAGGCTGTAAACGGCACGGCCGCAAGCGCTGGGCTCACCCCGCGCAACATTGACGCGTTCTGGTTGGGAACCTACATGTCCGGCGTAGCAGGACTGAGCCTGAGTCGGCCGCTGCGCTTGCACGGCAAGCCAGTCACCCGGGTAGAGAACATGTGTGCCACCGGCTCGGAAGCACTGCGCAACGCGTGCTACGCCGTAGCCAGCGGCGCCTACGACACCGCAATGGCGGTCGGCGTCGAGAAGCTCAAAGACTCGGGCTTCTCCGGTCTGCTGCGCCATTCCATACCCTCTGACGGCACCGGCGGCACCCTCGGAACCACCAGCGCACCAGCCAATTTCAGCTTGCTAGGCCCCGCCTACGCCAAGAAGTACGGAGTCGACCCCGCTGAGCTCAAGGACGTCATCACCCACATCGCCTGGAAAAACCACCACAACGGCGCCCGCAACCCCCGCGCACAATTCCGCAAAGAGGTGTCCCCGCAGACGATCTCCAGCTCACCGCTGGTCGCCGGACAGCTCGGGGTGTTTGACTGCTCAGGCGTTTCCGATGGCGCCGCCGCCGCGATCGTGGTACGCGCCGAAGACGCCCACCGCTACACCGACAAACCGCTGTACATCAAGGCGCTGTCATTGGTTTCCGGAGCCGCGGACGGCAACGTCGACCAGGCTTACGACTTCACGACATTTCCGGAGGTCGTCGCCTCGGCACACAACGCCTACGCCGAGGCCGAACTCACCGACCCGCTGGCCCAGATCGCGATGGCAGAGGTACACGACTGCTTTACCGTGACCGAGCTCATCCTCATGGAGGATCTCGGCTTCGCCGAGCGCGGCACTGCCTGGAAAGCAGTGCTGGCGGGCACATTCGACCTCGATGGCACCCTACCCGTTAATCCCGACGGCGGCCTTAAGGCATTCGGTCACCCCGTCGGCGCCAGTGGACTGCGAATGCTCTTCGAGTGTTGGCTGCAGCTGCGTGGCGAAGTCACCGATGGCCGTCGGATTCAAACAGTCGCCGCCGGCAAGAACATCGGCCTGACCCATAACCTGGGCGGCGGACCCGGCGAATGCGTCTCCTTCGTGTCGCTCGTCGGCACCGAACCCAACTCCTGACCCCTCCCCGATCGCAGAGAGGTCGACGCGGCGAGATATATCGCCCGTAGCGAGACCCTCGGCCGCGCACGGCGCGGTGGCGTCCGGTGTCCAGGATGGAGACCCGGCCGGGCGCGTCACCGCTCGTAACCATACCGGCCACCCATCCTTGAGCGAGCTAATCATCGTTTGCTATCAGCAGGTGCCGCTTCATCAACCACGCCTGCATCTGTGCAGTTTTCGAGCAATGATCAGAACCTGTGGATGAGCCTCGGGGTGGGGGCGTGAAAGTGGGCGCACCTTCCCGAGGATGATCTGAATGTCAGTAGGTCCGATCATGAGCCGGCGTTGGCGCGCTGGTTCGG
>NZ_JACKSY010000037.1:0-436 GCF_025821985.1 Mycobacterium timonense
GCACCAGGTCGGCGCCCGCTCGCGTGCATCGGTGGCACCAGGTCGGCGCCCGCTCGCGTGCATCGGTGCGCCAGTGTGGTACCCAGGCCCGGACCGACGCCGCTGATCACCACTACCTTGCCATCGAGCAACTTCGTCATCCCAGCATCCTCGCCTGAACTTGTTGTTGGCGCAGTTATTGTGCTCGAAGAACGGCAGCGCCGCAAATCTTATTGTGCTCGAAGAACGGCAGCGCCGCCGCCACGGCGTCGAGGTCGACCAGTTCGACTGTGGGGCCGTCGGCATCGGTGAGCTGCCGCGACACCCGCTGCCAGCGGAACTGCAGGATGCCCTTGCGATGGCCGAGGGTCTCCACCCAGTTGGTCACCCCGGGGTTCTGGTCGGCGACGACGATGCGCACCTTGCCGTCCGGATCCGCTTGCGCCTGAGTGTTGTT